>NZ_NWBQ01000060.1 GCF_002837135.1 Macromonas bipunctata
GACCTCGCGCGCCATCTGACGTAGCACGCGGGCGTGCTTGTCCTTGATGCGCAGTTGCAGGGTTTTGGTGGTAGTGTTCACGCCGACGATGATACGGGTCGGCTACACAAAAGACAACAGGCCGTCCCGGCCTGATCGCTCGAACCTCGGGCTGAACCCCGAGGCTTGCCGCTCAGTCTGGGTCAAACACCATGTGGCGCGGCATGGGGCGGGCGGCTTCAGGTGGTGGTGGAAGCGGTGTCGAGCACCAGGCGCTGCTGCTCGGCCTTGCGCTGCAGGTCGGCGTCGGAGTCGGCAAAGCGCTGGGCGATGGCCTGGAACTGGTCTTGCACCGCCACGAAGGCGTCCACGATGTCGGGGTCGAAGTGCTGGCCCCGGCCCTGCACGATGATGGCGGCGGCCTTCTCGTGCGGCATGCCTTCCTTGTAGACGCGGCGGCTGATGAGGGCGTCGTACACGTCGGCCACCGCCATCAGGCGCGCACCCACGGGTATGGCCTCGCCCGCTGCGCCTTGCGGGTAGCCGCTGCCGTCCCATTTTTCCTGGTGGCCGTAGGCGATTTCCTTGGCCAGGTTGAGGAACTCGACCTTCATGCCCAGGTGCTCCTCGGCGGACTGGATGGCGTCGCGCCCGAGCGTGGTGTGGGTCTTCATGATCTCGAATTCCTCGAACGTGAGCTGGCCGGGCTTGAGCAGGATGCGGTCGGGGATGCCGACCTTGCCGATGTCGTGCAGCGGCGCGGACTTGAACAGCAGCGCAATGTAGCGGTCGTCGTCGAGCACGCTGGCAAAGCGCGGGTGCTTGCGCAGGTGCTGCGCCAGCACTTTGACGTAGTGCTGGGTGCGCCGGATGTGGTTGCCGGTGTCGGAGTCGCGCGTCTCGGCCAGCGAGGCCATGGCCATGATGGTCACGTCCTGGATCGCCATGACCTCGGCGGTGCGGCGCACCACTTCGGCTTCGAGAAAATCGGCCTTGTTGCGCAAAAAATCGGCGCTGGCCTTGAGCGCGAGGTGGTTGCGCACGCGCGCCAGCACGATCGGCGGGCTGATGGGCTTGGTGATGTAGTCCACCGCGCCCAGCTCCAGGCCCATTTTCTCGTCCTCGATGCCGGCCTTGGCGGTCAGGAAGATGATGGGGATGTCGCGCGTGACGGGGTTGGCCTGCAGGCGGCGGCAGACCTCGTAGCCGTCCATGCCGGGCATCATGATGTCGAGCAGGATCAGGTCGGGCGGCGCGTCGGACTGGGCGATGCGCAAGGCCTTCTCGCCGTCGATGGCGGCCTTGACCTTGTAGATGTCGCGCAGCAGGCCGGTCATGAGCGAGAGGTTGGCGGGGGTGTCGTCCACCACCAGCACGGTGGCTTTGTCGGGCAGGGCAAGGTCGAGGTTCATGGATGCAAGCGTAACCGCTGGAGAGGGCTGTTTTCAGTCCGCCGGACGAATGACCACGCACACGCAGCGCGCATGCTGGCCAATGGCGGGGATGTTGGCCAGGGTGATGGCAACCGGGAACTCGTGCCCCCGCTGGTGCTGGGCCATGAGGCCGGTGCGCCAGTTGGCCATCTTGAGCAGGTCGCCCATGCCGCCGTTGGCAAAGGTCTGGCGTTTGGCGACGTGGTCGGCGCGCAGGCGCGCGGGCAGCAGGTCTTCGACCGTAAGGCGCAGGAAGGCGTCGGCGCTGTGGCCAAAGAGCTGCTGCGCCACGCGGTTGGCAAAGATGATGCCGCCATCATCGGCCACGATGACGATGGCGTCGGGCGCACCCGAGAGGATGGACTGGTACCAGTGCTCCATGTCCTGGCTGTAGGCTTGCTGGGCCTGGGAGTGTTCGGCGTCGTGGCGGGCCTGGGCCAGCAGCTCGGTGGTGCGCTGTTGGGCCAGCAGGATTTCCATGTTCATGGCCAGCACGGGCAGCACGGCCTCCAGCGCCGCGCGGTGCTGCGCCAGCTGGGGGTCGGTCGAGGCCAGCTCCAGCACGCCCAGCAGTTGTTCGTTGCGCACCAGCGGCAGCAGCGCCAGCCCGCGCGGCGGCACCTGCCCCAGCCCGCTGGCAATGCGCCAGAAGCCGGGCGCGGCCACGTCGTCAAACCACAGGGCGCGGCGCTCCAGCGCGCACTGGCCCAGCAGGCCTTCGCCCGGAGGCACCACGGCGGGCACGTCGTTGCCGGTGGCGTAGGTGCCGGCCAGGTGCAGCGTGGGCAGGGCGTCGGGGGCGCACAGGCTGTCCACGCGGTAGAGCGCGCCTTGCTGCACCGGCACAAAGCGGCCCAGATGCTGGAACAGGGTCTGCACCAGGGCCGCAAAGTCGCGCGCGTGCTGCAGCGCCAGCGTCAGCTGCGATTGCTGTTGCTCCAGCCGCCGGGCCTGGGCCAGGGCGTGCAGGCTGGCTTCGGCCTGGGCCAGCACGGCGCGGCGGGTGGCGGCGTCGCGCCAGCCGCGCAGCGCCAGCCACAGCACCACCCCCACGCAGCCCGAGACGCCACCGAACACCAGCAGCAAGGCGCTCCAGGGCGCCGCGCCCGACACCGGGGCCAGCACCACCAGCTGCCAGCGGCCGCGCGCGTCCTGCCAGCCCACGCTGGCGCGGGCCAGCAGGTGGCGTTCGCCCAGCAGCGTGGCTTCGGGCCGGCGCACGTCGAACGGCAGCAGCGCCAGCTCGGACGGGGCGGCATCGCCGTCGCCAAACTGGCGCTGCGTGCGCACCTCGGACGCCAGCTCGGGCGACGGGGGCGTGACGTAGTGGTTGCGCCATTTCTTGTCGGTGCTGGCAAACACCACGCCCTGCGGCGAGACCAGCAACGCGCGCCGGTTGAGGCGCTGGCGCAGGCGGTCGTCCAGGTCGGCCGCCACCAGGCGCACCACCACCACGCCCAGCACGCTGCGCTGGGCCGGGGCGTCGTCGCTGTAGATGGGGGCGGCCACGTAGAAGCCGCGCACGGGGTTGCGGTAGCCCACCGCCGGGTACACGTTGGGCACGCCCGCCATCGCCTGCTGCCAGAACGGGCGGTACGACATGTCGTCGCCCAGCGCGCTCTGGCGCTCGGTGGCGTGGGCCACCACGGTGCCGCTGGCATCGAGCACATAGACGCTGTGCACGTCCAGCGTCTGGCGCACGGCGTGCAGGCGCGCCAGCGTGCTGGGCTCGTTGGGTGGCAGTTGCCCGCGGGCCTGGGCCTTGAGCAGTGGCTCGTTGACGCCCAGCAGCTGCGCCGCGCCCATGGCCGGGCCGCGCAGGGTTTCGTCCTCCAGCTGGGTGGCGTGGCGCAGCGCCAGGCCTTGCAGTTCGATGCGGAAGTGTTCTTCTTGCGTGCTGCGGTACCACGCCGCCGCCGCCAGGCCCAGCAGCAGCGCCAGCACCCCCACCAGCAGGTGCAGCATGAACCAGCGTTGTTCAAACCATTTCAGGTGCCGGCTCATGGCGCCACCTCCAGCCCCAGGGCGCTGGCCGCCTGTTGCAGGGTGTGCAGGGCGGTTTCGTAGTCAAAGCCGCGCAGGGCGTTTTCGACCGTGGCGGCCTGCGGCCCCAGCCCGGCCTGCAGCAGCGCGGCGTGCCGGTCCCACAGCTCCTCGCAGGCGGAGTCGTCGTCGGCCAGCAGCGGCACGAGCTGCTGCACCACGCGTTGCAGCGCGGCGCGGTCGAAAGACGGGGCCACCACGGGCGTGGGCGCGGCGGTGGGGTCGGGGGGCAGCGCGGCGCCCAGCTGGGCCAGCAGCGGGTCGAGCACCTGCGCGCAGGCGGCCAGGAGCGGGTCGATCTCGGCGGGTAGGCGCTGTTCGCGCAGGGCGGTCTCCAGCCGCGCGGCCTGGGCCTGCACGGGCTCGGCGCCTATGCTGGCGGCGGTGCCCTTGAGCGTGTGGGCCAGCCGCTCGGCGGTGGCCACGTCGCCTGCGGCCAGGGCGGCGGCTACGTCGGCCAGCGTGTGCTGGGCAGCGGCCCGGAATTTGCGCAGCATGTTCAGGTACAGCGGTTGTTTGCCCAGCACGCGGCGCAGGCCCTGCTCCACGTCCAGCCCGTCGATGTGGTGCAGCGCGGCGTCCAGCGCCTGCCCGGGTGGGTGGGCGGCGGGGCCGTTGGCGGTGGCAGCGGATGCGGTGGGCGCGGGCGGCGGGGTGGATGATATGGCCGACACCAGCGCAGCGGGTGCAGCGGCACTGCGGACGGCCACGGGAGCATTGGCCAGCGGCACGGTGGCATCGGCAGCAACGGCCTGGGCGCGGGCTGGAATCCAGCGCAGCAGGGTGCGCCACAGGTCGTCGGGGTCGATGGGCTTGGCCACGTAGCCGTTCATGCCAGCGGCCAAGCAGCGGTCGCGATCCTGCTGCATGGCGTTGGCGGTCATGGCGATGATGGGCAGCTGCGCAAACTGCGCCTGCTCGCGGATTTTCAGGGTGGCGCCCACGCCGTCGAGCACCGGCATCTGCATGTCCATCAGCACCGCGTCGTAGTGGGTGGGGGGGTGGCTGGCCAGCATGTCCAGCGCGATTTGGCCATGTTCGGCCAGATCGACCACAAACCCGGCGTCCTGCAGCAGCTCGAGCGCCACCTCCTGGTTGAGTTCGTTGTCCTCCACCAGCAGCAGGCGCGCCCCGGCGATGCGCTCCAGGCTGGCCTCCACCGCCGACGGCGTGGCCGCGCTGCGCGGGGCGCTGTCCTGCACCTCGCCCAGCGCGCGGATGGCAGCATCGAACAGCACCGAGGGATTGACCGGCTTGATCAGCACATCGTCAAAACCGGCGGCCTCGGCGCCCTTGATGACTTCCTCGCGCCCGTAGGCCGTGACCATGATCAGGTGCGGCGGCGGCGTCAGGCCCAGTGCCAAAATCTGGCTGCCGGTGGCAATGCCGTCCAGGTCGGGCATCTGCCAGTCGCAGAACACCACGGCGTAGGGTCGGCCTTCGATGGCGGCCTGGCGCACCGCCGCCACCCCGGCCTGACCGCTGTCCACCGCATCGGCCACAAAGCTCATGGTGGCCAGCATGTCGGCCAGCACAATGCGGGCGTGCTCGTTGTCGTCAACCACCAGCACGCGCTGGCCGCGCAGGTCGGGCCGGGGCACCAGCTCGCGGTGCAGCTGGCGCGACTTGCCCACGCGCGCCGTGAACCAGAACTGCGAGCCCTGGCCCAGCTGCGACGCCACGCCCACCTGCCCGCCCATGAGCTCGGCCAGGTTCTTGGAGATGGCCAGCCCCAGCCCGGTGCCACCGTACTTGCGCGTGGTGGAGGTGTCGGCCTGGCTGAAGCTCTGGAACAGCCGCCCCATCTGCTCGGGCGACAGGCCAATGCCGGTGTCGCTGACGGTGAAGCGCAGCAGCACGTCGCGCTCGGTTTCCTCGTCCTTCTGGATGTGGATGGTGATCTCGCCGTGCTGCGTGAACTTGACGGCGTTGTTGCAGTAGTTGATGAGAATCTGGCCCAGCCGCAGCGGGTCGCCCACCAGGTAGGCCGGCACGCCGGGCTCCAGGTCGAAGATCAGCTCCAGCCCCTTGGCAGTGGCTTTTTCGCTGATGAGGCTGGAGACGTTTTCCAGCACCGCGTTGAGGTTGAATTCGGCGTTCTCGACCGAGAGCTTGCCGGCCTCGATCTTGGAAAAGTCCAGGATGTCGTTGATGATGCCCAGCAGGTGCTGGCCCGATTGCTGGATTTTTTGCACGTAGTCGCGCTGGCGCGGGTTGAGGTCGGTCTTGAGCGCCAGGTGCGACATGCCGATGATGGCGTTCATGGGGGTGCGGATCTCGTGGCTCATGTTGGCCAGGAAGTCGCTCTTCATGCGCGCGGCGTCCTCGGCCAGCTCGCGCGCCTTGCGCATCTCGTCGGCCACCTGGCGCTCGACCGAGATGTCGTCCAGCGTCCAGACCACGCCCTTGCCCAGGTCGCGCGCGTCGATGGCGCAGCCGTTGAGGCGCACCCAGATCGGCGTGCCATCGTGGCGCCGCATGGGCACGTCCAGCCGCACTTTCTCGCCGTGCGCCACGCGGGCGTAGGCGTCGCCCACCTGGGCAAACACCTCCTCCGACGGGTACCACTGGCGTGTGCCCTGCCCGACCAGGTCGGCGTCGGGCTGGCCAAACAGCACGCCCAGCTGGCGGTTGCACTTGGTGATGAGGCGCTCGCGCACCACCGCCACGCCGCTGCCCACCGATTCAAGGATGGCGTTCTGCTCGTTGGCGATGGCCTCGAGCGAGCGGCGCTGGGCCTCGATCTCGGCGGTCTGGCGCGCCAGCTCGCCGGTCTGCTCCTGCAGGCGCTGCGCCTGTTGCTGGGTGGCTTGCAGCAGGTGCTGGGTCTTGGCGTTGCGCTCCAGGATTTCCATGCCCAGCGCCACCACCGGCAGCAGGGCCTCGAGCAGGCCGTGCTCGCGCGCGCCCAGCGGGCGCAGCGTGGCCAGCTCCAGCACCGCCAGCACGCGCCCGGCGTTGAGCACCGGCAGCGCCAGGATGGCCGCCGGCGGCCCCTCGCCCAGGCTGGTGCCGACGTGGACGTAATCGGGCGGCGGCTGGGTCAGCTCGATGGCGGCACGCTCCAGCGCGCACTGGCCCACCAGGCCTTCGCCCAGCGCAAAGCTCTGTGCCAAGCCCTTGCGCTGGCGGTAGGCGTACTGCGCCAGCAGGCGCAGCCTCTGGGTGTCGGCGTCCAGCACGTAGAACACGCCCTGCCCCACCTGCAGCAACGGGGCCAGTTCGGCCAGCAGGGTGCGGCCCAGGTCGGGCAGTTCGGTGCAGCCCTGCAGCACGGCGGCCAGCTGGGCCTGGTTGGTCTTGACCCAGCGCTCGTCGGCGATGTGCTCGCGCGTGGTGCCGTATTCGGCCAGCGAGCGCGCCAGCTCGACGATCTCGCTCGGGGCGTGCCCCAGCACCAGCGGCGCCAGCGGCTGGCCGCCCTGCATGGCCTGCACCTGTTCGTTGAGCTGCGCCAGCGGCGCCACCACGCGCCGGGTGTAGAACAGCCCCAGCGTGCCCAGCACCAGCGCGGCGTTGAGCAGGCTCAGCCCGATGCTGGCGCCCCAGGCCAGGCGCAGGCGCGCCTCCACCTGGGTACGCTCGCGCGCCATGCGCCGCTCCAGCTGGAGGCGAAACGCCTGCACCGGGGCGTACACCTGCTGCAGGGCGTGGTCGTAGTCGTAGCCGTGGAGCAGGCGCAGCGCCGCCTCGGTGCGGCCGGCCTGGCGCTCGGCCAAGGCCTGGCGCTCCAGCGCCAGCACCACGTCGGCACGGGTCTCGGCGGTATCGATGTGGCCCAGCTCCTCGGGCAGCAGGCCCATGTCGCGCAGGGCCTGGGCCGCGTGGTGGCGGTTGCGGTACAGCTTGAGCTCGTCCTGGTAGGCGCTCTCGAACGTGGCGTCGCCCGTGACGACAAAGGCGCGCACATCGCGCGTGAGGTTGGCGGTGGCGGTCAGGAAACGCTGGGCCTGCTCGGTGGCGTAGACCTGGCGCTCGGCGGCGTGCTGCTGGCGGCTGGCCAGGTGGGACACCCACATGAAGCTGGCCACCATCAGCAGCAGCAACAGCAGGTACAGCGCGGCCAGCCAGCGGTTGAACCGGATCAGCTGCATGGCGCGGCCCCTTCGGTGGTGCGGGGCAGCGCGTTGGCGGTCGGGGCCACCAGCGGCGGCTGTGGTGGGTCGCGGTGGGCGCTGGAGCCATCCAGCTGCTCGTTGAGCAGCGCCAGCACATGCCGCCCGGCGGCCAGCACGTGGTGAACGGTGCGCTGCTGGGCCGGTTGCAGCGGCGAATGCAACAGCACGTGCGACCCGTCCACCACCGCGTTCATGGCGCTGCGCACCTCGTGGCCGATGTGGGCCAGCAGCTGATGCTCGTGCTGCGCGGCCTCTTGCGCTTGGGCCAGCATCAGCTGGCTGTGCTCGCTGGCGGCGCGGGCCTCGTCGAGCAGCCGCTCGGTGCGGTCGGCGCGCTGCACGATGTCCAGGCCCATGGCAAACACGGGCTCGATGTCGGCCAGCAGCTGCAGCTCATCGGGCGTGAGGGGGCGCAAGACGGCCAGCTCCAGCACCGCGAACACCTGCCCGCCGTATTGCACCGGGTACAACACGATCTCGGCCGGCGCCATGTCGCCCAGGCCCGACGACACGCGCGGAAACCCTGCCCCCGGATCAGGAATGCGCAGGGGCTGGCGCTGCAGCGCGCACTCGTGCAGCAGCGTGCCCAGGCGCGGCAGGCGGGTCATCACGGCCTGGGCATCGGCCCCGGCGCCACCGTAGCGCGCAGCGGCCACCAGCGTGCGTTCGGTGTCGTTCCACAGCGCGCACAGGGCCTGGCGCACCGGCAGCAGCTGGGCCAGTTGCGACAGCAGCGTGTCGGCCAGCTCCACCGACGACTGCGCCTGCTGCAGCCGCACCGACAGCGCCGCCACCTGCGCGCGGCGCTGCAGCTGGGCCTGCGCGGCGGCGGAGCTGGCCTCGGCGTGATCCTGCACCTCCAGCATGGCGCAGCGCAGGCGCCACAGCGCCCACCACAGCAGGGCCGCCACCGGCGGGGCCACCAGCGCCACCAGGCCTGCCAGCGCGTGTGCGGCCACCAGCGGCAGCCACTCGCCCCACGCCAGACCATAGGCCAGCGCCACCACCAGCGCCGCCGAAGCCAGCACCAGCAGCGGCAGCAGCCACAACCAGCGCGCCCACAGCCGACGTATCGGGTGCGACCCCAGGGCAGGCCCGGCGGCGACGGCCACGGCAGGAGTTGGAGAAATGGACACGGTCTGGACGGTTAAACTGCAAACCCGCACACCATACAACAAAGACGCGCATGGATTGGGATTATTTGACCGCCCACGGGGCCTGGCTGGGCGCGGGCGTGCTGGGCTTGCTGGTCGGCAGCTTCCTGAATGTGGTGATCCACCGCCTGCCGCTGATGCTGCAACGCCAGTGGGCGCGCGAATGCGCCGACTTCAGCGGCCAGCCCGTGCCCGACGACGCCCCGGCGTTCAACCTGCTGGTGCCGCGCTCGCGCTGCCCGCACTGCCAGCACCCCATCGCCTGGCACCAGAACCTGCCGCTGCTGAGCTTTGCGCTGCAAGGCGGGCGCTGCGCGCACTGCCAGGGCCGCATCGGCTGGCGCTACCCGCTGGTGGAGGCCCTGACCGGCGCGCTGTTTGCCGCCGTGGCCGCACAGCACGGCGCGCACTGGGGCACGCTGGCCTGGCTGGGCTTTGTGACGGCGCTGCTGGCGCTGGCCTTCATCGACTGGGACACCACCCTGCTGCCCGACGACATCACCCTGCCGCTGCTGTGGGCCGGGCTGCTGGCCGCCGCCGTGGGCTGGAGCGGCACCGCGCTGCCCGCTGCGGTGTGGGGCGCGGTGGTGGGCTACCTGACGCTGTGGTCGGTGTACTGGGCCTTCAAGCTCGCCACCGGCAAGGAGGGCATGGGCTACGGCGACTTCAAGCTGCTGGCCGCGCTGGGCGCCTGGTTTGGCTGGCAGGCACTCATCCCGATGCTGCTGCTGGCATCGCTGCTGGGGGCGGTGGTGGGCATCGCTCTCAAGCTCAGCACCGGCCTGCGCGAAGGCGGCTACATTCCGTTTGGCCCGTTTCTTGCCTTTGCAGGCTTGACGGCGCTGCTGCTGGGCCCCGACACCCTGCTGCGCTGGGCCGGCCTTTGATGGATGCACCCCATGGACACACACCTTTCGCTTTTTGATGCCCCCCTGCCCGCGCTGGATGGCAGCCGCGCCCTGCGCCTGGGCCTGACCGGCGGCATCGGCAGCGGCAAGAGCACCGTGGCAAGAGAGCTGCAACGGCTGGGCACCACCGTCATCGACGCCGACGCCCTCTCGCGCGCCAGCACCGCCAGCGGCGGCAGCGCCATTGCCGCCATCCGCGCCGCGTTTGGCGACGCCTTCATCACCCCCGACGGCGCACTCGACCGCGACCGCATGCGCACGCTGGTGTTTGCCCAGCCCGAGGCCCGGGCGCGGCTCGAAGCCATCATTCACCCGCTGGTGCGCGCCGAGATCGAGCAGCGCGCCCACGCCGTGCCGCCCGGCCAGGTGGCGGTGCTGGACCTGCCGCTGCTGGTCGAATCGGGCAACTGGCGCCAGCGCGTGGACGTGGTATGGGTGGTGGACTGCAGCCCTGAAGTGCAAATCCAGCGCGTGATGCGGCGCAACGGCTGGCCGCGCACCCAGGTCGAGGCCGTGCTGGCCAGCCAGGCCACGTCAGCAGAACGCCGCGCCGTGGCCGACACCGTCATCAGCAACGACGGCAGCGAACTGGCACCGCTGTTGCAACAAGTGCGCCAGGCCTGGGCGGCGTTGTGAGCCTCAAGACCCGCTTTCTGCTGCTGGCCGCCGCGCTGATGGTGCTGGCGTCGCTGGCGTCGTGGCTGGTGTTCGAGTCCATCTCGCAGCGGGTGATCGAAGGCTGGGGCCGGCGCATGGCCCAGGTGCAGGTGCGCTACGACAGCGCGCGCCTGCTGCAGCCGCTGGAGCGCGAGATTGCGCTGGCGCGCCAGATGGCACAGTCCAACGTGCTCAGGCGCTGGGCCAGCGAAGCACAGCCCACGCCCGAACTGCACGCCGAAGCCCTGGCCGAGATGGAAAGCTACCGGCGCAACTTCATGGATCGCAACTACTTCTTTGCACGGGTGGACAACGGCGACTACTACCACAACAACGCCCAGAACGAGTACGCCACGCAGCCGCTGCGCTACCGGCTCCACCCCGGCCAACCCGCCGACGTCTGGTTCTACCAGCTGGTGCGCGAGCGGCGCGACTTCCACCTCAACATCAACCCCGACGAAGTGCTCGACGTCACCAAGCTCTGGATCGACATGCTGGTGCGCGACGGCGAGCGCGTGGTGGGCGTGCTGGGCACGGGCATCGAACTGGGCGCGTTCCTGCACAGCGTGGTCGATATCGGCCAGCCCGGCATCACCAGCCTGTTCGTGGACCAGCACGGCGCGATCCAGCTCTCGCGCGAGCAGAAACTGATCGACTTTGCCAGCTTCGTCAAGCCCGAGGGCCAGAAAAACACCCTGGCCCTGCTGCTGGATCGCCCCGAGGAACAGCAGCGCGTGCAAGCCACCATGCAGCGCCTGGCCCAGCTGCACACCAGCCGCGCGGGCATGCCCGAAGTCCACACCGACTTTGTGAGCGTGCGGGGCCAGCGCCACCTGCTGGGCGTGGCCTACCTGCCCACCATCGGCTGGTTCGAGGTCACGCTGATCGACCTCGATATCCTCATGCCCGCGCACCAGTTCTGGCCCGTGCTGGGCGTGTTTTTGCTGATGCTGCTGCTCAGCCTGCTGCTGTTCCACGAGGCGCTGCGCCGTCTGATTCTCAAGCCCGTGGCCGCGCTGGAGCACGCCATGCAGCGCCTGCGCAACGGCGAGCTGCAACCCACTCCGCTGCCGCGCGCGCACAGCGAGATGGGCCGCCTGGTGGCACACTTTGACAGCATGGCCGACGCCATACGGCACAACACCCGGGAGCTGGAACAGAAAGTGCGCGCGCGCACCGAAGAGCTGGATCGCCTGGCACGGCTGGACGCGCTGACCGAACTGCACAACCGGCGCGGCATGCAAGAGCTGCTGGGCGCCGAGGCCGAACGCGCCCAGCGCCAGCACACCCCCTACGGCGTGCTGTGGCTGGACGTGGACGAATTCAAGGGCATCAACGACCGCCACGGCCACGCCAACGGCGACCAGGCGCTGCTGGCGGTGGCGCAAGTGCTCAAGGCCAGCTGCCGCCGCTACGACCACGTGGCACGCTGGGGTGGCGACGAATTTCTGGTGCTGCTGGCCCCCTGCGACGACACCACCCTGCGCGGCATGGGCGAGCGCATCCGCAGCGGCGTGCAAGCCCACAGCAGCACCCTGGGCTACCCGCTGAGCGTGACCGTGGGCGGCTGCCTGAGCCAGCCCGGCCAGACGCCCGAGGACGTGCTGCAATGCGCCGACGAGGCGCTCTACACCGCCAAGGCACAGGGGCGCAACCGGGTCTGCCTGGCGGGCGAGCCCCAGCCCGCGCCTTGAAGCAACAGCGCGCCCGTGCGCCCGCTCAGTCGCCCTGGAAACCGCCGGCGCTGCAGGTCAGCACCAGCGTGTCGCGCCAGCCCAGCTCGCCGGGCTGCTGCGGCTGGATGGGCGTGGTCTCGTGGATCATGCGCGCGTCGTCGAGCAACAGCAGCGACCACGGCTCGGTCAGCGTAAAGCGTTGCCCGGCGGGGCCGTTGGCCTCGAAGATGCGGCTCTCGCCGCCCTTGATGCGGTGGCGCCCCACCATGAACACCGCCACCAGCGCCACGCCGTCGCGGTGCGCGCCCTCGGGCGTGGGCCGGCCTATGCCGTCGGTGGTGTCGATGCGGAACTGGTGCGCCTCCACGTACCACGGCTGCACGCCCTTCAGCGCCGAAGTGGCGGCGGCGGTCTGCACCAGCAGCCGGTGCCAGGCGGGCAGCGCCAGCGTCTCGGGCGCCATGGGCTCGAACCAGCGTTGCATGCCGCCGTGCAGGGCGTTGTACTCCAGCGGCTGCCAATGCGCGCGGTGCGGCACCAGGGTCACCTGCTCACCATCGACCACAAAGCAGCTGTGGCGGCGCTGGCGGTAGCGGCCACCGTCCTTGAGGTACTGGTCGCTGGGCAGGTCGTCCCAGCTGGGCTGCAGGCGGGCCAGCTCCTGCGGCGGCACGTCCAGCCACTGCTGCACCGAACGGCCATCGAGCAAGGCAAAGCCCTGGCCAGCCAGCGTGTCGTCCAGGCGGCTCAGGGGCACCGAAGGGGGTAGAAAATGGGCACTCATGCCAGCAGTGTAGCGAGGCAGCGGCTTTGCCATAATCACCGTATCAAAAAACCACGTCCCCAAGGAGTTTGCCGTGACCACCTTTGTTGACGCCAGCCTCATCGCCGCCGACAGCGCGCTGCGCACCCTGTTTGCGCCCCACCGCGCCAGCCGCCCCCGTCCCACCGCACCCGGCGTGCCGCCCACCGCCAGCAACGACGGCCTGAGCGACGCCGACAAGGCCCTGGCCGGGGCGCTGATGCGCGTCAACCACGTGGGCGAGATCTGCGCGCAGGCGCTCTACACCTCGCAGGCGCTGGCCGCGCGCACCGGCCCCGGCAGCACCCGCACCAAGGAAGAACTGGCCCGCCACCTCGACGCCGCAGGGCAGGAGGAAACTGACCATCTGGCCTGGTGCAAACAACGGTTGGACGAACTGGGCTCACGCCCCTCGCTGCTCAACCCGCTGTGGTACGCCGGGGCGTTTGGGATTGGCCTGCTGGCTGGCCGCTTGGGCGAGCGTGTGAGCTTGGGCTTTGTGGTCGAAACCGAACGCCAAGTGGAAGCCCATTTGGATGGGCACATGCACCGCCTGCCTGCGCACGACCACGCCTCACGCGCCATCGTGGCCCAAATGAAAGAGGACGAAGCGCGCCACGCCCGTGAAGCACAACGCGCCGGGGCAGCCGAGCTGCCTCTGCCCGTACAAGCCATCATGAAAACCGCGGCCAAGGTGATGACCACCGTGGCACACCGCATCTAAAGATTGAAAGCTCAGGCGGCGCGTGCCTGCGGGTTCACCTTGAACGCCGACACCGCCGCCACCAGCCCATCCGCTTGCACACGCATGTTGCGTGCTGCCACAGCCGACTCCTGCACCAACCCCACGTTTTGCTGCGTGGCCTGTTCCATCTCTTGAATGGTCTGGTTGACGTGCTCAATGCCATTGCGCTGCTCTTGGCTGGCACTGCTGATTTCACGCACCATGCCATTGACACGGGCAATCGCCTCCACAATGTTGTGCATGGTGGCACCCGCGTTTTGCACCAGACCAGAACCTTGCTCCACCGTTTGGGTACTGGCCACAATCAAGTCCTTGATCTCCTTGGCCGCAGCGGCGGTGCGTTGCGCCAGCGTGCGCACCTCGCTGGCCACCACCGCAAAACCGCGCCCTTGATCGCCCGCGCGGGCCGCTTCGACCGCCGCGTTCAACGCCAGAATGTTGGTCTGGAACGCAATACTGTCGATCACGTTGATGATCTCGGCAATGCGGCGTGAGGATTCGGAAATGCCTTGCATCGTGACCACCACATCCTGCATCAAGCTACCCCCCTGGGCGGCCACGGCGGCCGCGTCGCCGGCCAACGTGTTGGCCTCGTGGGCGTATTCGGCGTTTTGGTGCACGGTGGTGTTGAGCTGCACCACGGTGGCTGTGGCTTGGCGCAAAGATTGGGTCTGCTGCTGCGTGCGCACCGACAGGTTCTCGTTGCCCGCATCCAGCTCAGCGCTGGTGCTGGCCACGGTTTCGGCGCTGCGGCGCACCCCCACCACCACGCGGGTCAAAGATTGTTCCATTTCAGACAGTGCCGTCATCAGCGGGGCAAACTCATCGCTTTGCCCATCCAAGGTGATGCCCATCAGGTTGCCATCACGCACCTGCTCCGCCACACGGCGGCACACGCCAATGCGCTGACTCAAGGTGCTGCGCATCCACACAGCAAACCCCAGCAAAGCCGCCACAATCACCACCAACACCACCGTACCCAGTACCAGATTGGTGTGGATCAAAGCTTTGATGCCGTTGATGTCGTTCGACAACCCCTGGGTTTGGTATTCCACCGTGCCCGCCAACACCTGCAACAAGGCGTTGCGGGCCGGAATGGTTTGGTCCACCAGGTAGGCAAATGCCTCTTCTTTTTGACCGTTCTGAATCAAACGCAGGTTGGCTTCGCCATGCCGCCAAAAGGCTTGCACCAAGCCGGGAACCGGTGCAAACCGTTGTCGTCCCTCATCGGTGTGCAATTTTTTTTCGTAGTCTCGCAACACACTGTCAATGTCACGGCGCTTTTGGGCAATGTCGTCCAATGCGGTTTGTTGTTCTTGTGGCGTGCGGGCCAAAATGCTATGGCGCAGTTACAGTGAAACCCGCGTGACATTGAGCTCCACCGCCGCCATAGCGCGCAACTGCGGCACCCGCACCGACTCGGCTTTGTCGGCCAACACCACGACGTGGTTCAACTGGATGTAATTCCACACCGCCATGCCCACCATCATGATGGACAGCAGGCCAATGGTGAACATCAAGCGTTGAATGATGGTCATTTTGTCTCCTTGTTTTGCAGGTTATGGTCGTTCACAGCAGTTGCACTGTGCAGGCCCCGTGCAAGGCAACAAAAAACCCAGCTTCCGCGCTCGAAAACTGGGCCACACGCTTTTAAAAGACGGTTTTTTCGGAACTTTTGTGCAAGCTACGGCACGTCGGCACGTCGGCACGTCGGCACGTCGGCACGTCGGCACGTCGGCACGTCGGCACGTCGGCACGTCGGCACGTCGGCACGTCGGCACGTCGGCACGTCGGCACGTCGGCACGTCAGAAACTCGGAAATTCATGGGGAGGTATCAGACAATTGATACTCCCCATTGTACGCAGCGCAGACTGTGCGCTCAAGCTTCGATCAAATCAAAACTGGTGGTGATGTCGGCGGTTTTGCCCAGCATGATGCTGGCCGAGCAGTATTTGTCGTGGCTCATGGCAATGGCGCGCTCCACCGCTGCCGCAGGGATGCCCTTGCCGGTGACGGTAAAGTGCATGTGGATTTTCGTGAACACCTTGGGGTCGGTGTCGGCGCGTTCGCTGGTGAGCTTGACGCTGCAGCCGCGCACGTCGTGGCGGCCACGCTTGAGGATCAGCACCACGTCGTAGGCGGTGCAGCCGCCGGTGCCTGCCAGCACGGTTTCCATCGGGCGCGGGGCCAGGTTGGCGCCGCCGTTTTCGGGTTTGGCCGCATCGGGCGCGCCGTCCATCGTCAGGGTGTGGCCGCTGCCGGTTTCGGCCACAAAACCCATGTGGGAGCGGGTACCGGCAGCGCCGGTCCAGGTCACGGTACATTCCATCGCAAATCCTTGTTACACAAAATCATGTTGCAACGCAACAAATCAGGGTTTATACTAACGTCATTGCATGCAAGCGGGTTACTGTAACGGTTCTTGCCCCCTTGCATTGCAGGCTGGAGTTTTCCAGCGTTGCCAGTTGTCTCCTCTGCCCTCTATGGGTGGTTATATGCCCGGACCAGTTTATGTGTCCGGGCTTTTTTTTGCCGGTACTGTTGCCGGTAGGCTGTACCATTTGCCCATGTCACGCCACACGCCCTCTTGCCACGCCGACGCGTCGGCCCCCATCACCCCCGCCGATTACCTGAAGAAAGTCCTGACCGCCCGCGTGTACGACGTGGCCATCGAGTCCGACCTGCAACCGGCGCGCCACCTCAGCCAGCGCCTGCACAACAAAATCCTGCTCAAGCGCGAGGACCAGCAGCCCGTGTTCAGCTTCAAGCTGCGCGGTGCGTACAACAAGCTGGCACACCTGACCCCCGAACAACTGGCCAAAGGCGTGATTTGCGCCTCGGCGGGCAACCACGCACAGGGCGTGTCGCTGGGCGCGCGCAAGCTGGGCACGCGGGCCGTGATTGTGATGCCCACCACCACGCCGCAGCTCAAGATTGATGCCGTCAAGAGCTTTGGCGGCGAAGTGGTGCTGTTTGGTGAGAGCTATTCCGACGCTTACGCCCATTCGCTCAAGCTGGAACAGGAACAAGGCCTGACCTTCGTCCACCCGTTCGACGACCCGTACGTGATTGCAGGCCAGGGCACGATTGCGATGGAAATTTTGCGCCAACTGCAACGCCTGGGCTCCGATAGGCTGGACGCGGTGTTTGTGGCGATTGGCGGTGGTGGCCTAATTGCGGGCGTGGCCAATTACATCAAGGCCGTGCGCCCCGAGATCAAGGTCATTGGTGTGCAGATGAAAGACTCCGATGCCATGATGCAATCGGTGGCAGCGGGTGAGCGTGTCACGCTGCCCGACGTGGGCCTGTTCAGCGATGGCACCGCAGTGAAGTTGGTGGGCGAAGAAACTTTCCGCATCAGCCAGGAGTTGGTGGACGACTTCATGGCCGTGGACACCGACGCGGTGTGCGCCGCTATCAAGGACGTGTTTGTCGATACCCGCAGCATTGTGGAACCCGCCGGAGCGATGGCGGTGGCGGCCATCAAGCAGTATGTGGCCACGCACAAAACCAAGGGCGAGACCTACGCCGCCATCCTGTGCGGCGCCAACATGAACTTTGACCGCCTGCGCTTTGTGGCCGAACGCGCCGAAGTGGGCGAAGAACGCGAAGCCCTGTTTGCCGTGACGCTGCCCGAGGAACGCGGCAGCTTTAGGCGTTTTCTGGAAACGATCGCCAACCTGGCCGGGGGCGCGCGCAGCGTCACCGAATTCAACTACCGCATCAGCCAAGCGCAACTGGCGCACGTGTTCATTGGCCTGACCACACACGGCAGGGGCGAAAGCACCAAGATCGCCACCAGCTTCGAGCAACAGGGCTTTGCCACGCTGGACTTGACGCAGGACGATCTGGCCCAAGAACACTTGCGGCACATGGTGGGCGGGCATTCGCCGCTGGCGCAAGATGAGCGCCTGCTGCGCTTTACCTTCCCCGAGCGCCCCGGTGCGTTGCTCAAATTTTTGAGCCTGATGCGCCCGAACTGGAACATCAGCCTGTTCCACTACCGCAACCAGGGCGCGGACTATGGCCGCATTCTGGTGGGGTTGCAAGTGCCACCCAGCGACGATGCGGCATTCCAGGAGTTTCTGGCGGCGCTGGACTACCCGTGGGTGGAAGAAACGCACAACCCGGCGTACCGCCTGTTCCTCAAGACCTGAACGCCCGCATGCAGGGACTCAAGCACTTTCTGCTGGCGTTGCAGTTTTTCACGCGCATCCCGGTCACGGGCGCGCTGGCGGCTTGGGTCGGCTACAGCCCCGCCATGTTGCGCGCCAGCACGGCGCACTTTCCGGCCGTGGGCGCGGTGGTGGGCACCGTGGCGGCGGGCGTGTACGCGCTGCTGTGCCTGCATCTGCCCTCGGCGGTGGGGGTGACGCTGGTGGCGGCGGTGTTGAGTACCGTGGCCACAGTGCTGGTCACGGGCGGCTTCCACGAGGACGGGCTGGCCGACCTGAGCGATGGCCTGGGCGGCAGTTACAGCCGCGAGCGCGCGCTGGAAATCATGAAAGATTCGCGTGTCGGCGCTTTTGGTGCCATGGCACTGGTGCTGGCGCTGCTGGCCAAGGTGGCGCTGCTGGCGTTGCTGGGGCAGGTGTCGCTGGCCAGCGCGGTGCTGGCGTTGTGGCTGGGGCATGTGGTATCGCGCACTTGGCCGCTGCTGACCATACGTGGTTTGCCCCACGTGGGGGATGTGGCGGGCAGCAAATCCAAACCGCTGGCGGATCAAATCTCCGGCCCGGTGTTGGCCACGGCACTGGCATGGTGCGCCGCCGCCGTGGCGCTGGCGTGGTGGGCACTGTCGGCCTTGCCACCCCATTGGCTCGGCGGCTTGGTGCAAGGCGAACGCTGGCCCGAGGTGCTGGCCAGTGGTTTGCTGGGCTCGGGCGCAGGCTGGGCGCTGGTGCATTGGCGCTTGCAGCGCCGCTTGCAGGGCTTTACCGGCGATGGGCTGGGTGCGGTGCAGCAAATGAGCGAAATCGGCTTCTACCTGGGCGTGGCCCTGGCACTGGGCTGATAGTGCCGCCGCCCGCTGAACTCGAACTGTGGCTGGTGCGGCACGCACGGCCTGTGATCGCCCCCGGCATCTGCTACGGCAGCACCGACGTGGCCGCCGATGCGGAACATACCGCACAGAGCGCCGCCCGCTTGTGGCGGGCGCTCAACGCCCAAAGCGCATCGGGCAACACCACCGAACACATCCCGTGGCAGGTGTGGGCCTCGCCACTGCAACGGGCACAAACCCTGGCGCAGGCCCTGCACGCCGCATCGGGCCACACCCTGCACTGGCACACCGACGCACGGCTGGCCGAGATGGACTTTGGCACTTGGGAAGGCCGCGCTTGGGCCGAATTGGGTGCCGATGCCTTTGCACCGTGGATGGCCGACTTTGCCCACCACCGCGTGGGCGGTGGCGACAGCGTGGCGCATTTCATGGCCCGCGTGGGGCAGGCGTGGCAACACGCGCTGCAACAGTGCCACGCACAGGGCCACACCCGCGCCATCTGGCTGACGCACGCCGGCGTGATCCGTGCCATGCGGCTATGTCACCAGGGCATCACCTGCCCCGCCAGCGCACAGGACTGGCCCGCCGACGCACCCGGCTATGGCGAGTGGACGGTGTTGCACTTCAACGTGGCAGGGGCGGCAGGCTCAGGCGCGTGACGGCGGGGCCGCCGGGCTGCGCTACCAATGTGGCGTCGCGCGCACCCAAGGCGCCCAACCATACGCCATCGGCCACAACAGCGCCAACGCGGTAGGCCTTAGCGGGTTGGCCGTTGGTGGCGATCAGGGCCAGACCAGCGCCGTTGCGGTCACGCACCACGCCCAGCAGCACATGGTTGGATGCCGTAGCGGCGGGCGCGGTCGCCAGCGTGGCGGTGGAAGATACCCCCAGGCCGCGCGCCACCCCATCGGTCTCCACCGCCAAGCGCTGCGCCGCCACCAGCGGCACCGGCTCGGGCGGGGTCTGGCCCCACCAGCGCCAGCCCCAGTGCGCCAGCGACAAGCCCACGCCCAACCACAGCAGCATCGCCCCCCACGTAGGGGGCGCTGGCAAACGGCGGGCGACAACAGTTGGCATGGTGATCAAAAAGAAAGCGCCGCCAGCACACACAGGCCGGCGCCGGCACGGCGTGATCGTATGATAGCCGCCCATGCGCTTGACCTACTTTTCCCTTCCCGACCTGCCCCGTTCGCGGCCGCGGCGCCGCCTGGCTGGCAGCACCCCGCGCCAGCGCGGCTTTACCCTGATCGAGCTGATGGTGATTCTGGTCATCATTGGCACCCTGGCGGCGCTGATCGTACCCAACGTGCTCGACCGCGCCGACGAGGCACGTACCACCGCGGCCCGCACCGATGTCAACAACCTGATGCAGGCGCTCAAGCTGTACCGGCTCGACAACCAACGCTACCCCAGCACCGAACAAGGCCTGCAAGCTCTGGTGACACAGCCCACCAGCGGGCCGCAACCGCTGAAGTGGCGGCCCTACCTGGACAAGCTGCCCACCGACCCCTGGGGCCGTCCGTACCAATACCTCAATCCGGGCGTGCATGGCCCGGTGGATGTGCTGTCACTGGGCGCCGATGGCCAGCCGGGCGGCGAAGGCGATGCCGCCGATGTCGGGAGCTGGCAATAATTGCGGCTGCACCCAAGTCGGTGGCCACGCCAACCACACGCAGGGGCGCATCACCGGGCAGCACGCGGCTTTACGCTGATTGAGCTGCTGGTGGTGCTGCTGATCCTGGCCGTGGCCAGCAGCGGCGTCGGGCTGGCGTTGCACGACACCGAACACGATGTGCTGGAGCGCGAAGCCTTACGCCTGAGCAGCCTGCTGGAAGCGGCACGGGCACAGTCGCGCGCCACAGGCATCACGCTGCATTGGCGCAGCACCGCGCAGGGCTTTGAGTTTGTCGATGCCAACGGTCAGCCCCTGGCCAACGATCCCAGCTTGCAGGCGCCACGGCACTGGCCCAATCCGGATTTGCAAGTGGACGTGGTGCGCCCCGCCAACGCCCCGCAACTGCTGCTGGGGCCAGAGCCCTTGCTGCCCGCCCAGACGGTGCGGCTGCGACTGAACGGGCGCTCGGTGCTGGTCCACAGCGACGGGTTTTCGCCCTTTGCGGTGGGTGGCGGTGACACGCCCGCCAGCGCCAACACGCCATGACGACGGCCAGCACCCCAACACGGGACACTTGTGCCAGCCCGCTCGCACCAACAGCACCGGTACCGGCACAGCAAGGCTTCACCCTGATTGAAGTGCTGGTGGCGCTGGCCATCGTCGGCATCACCCTGACCGCCGGACTGCAAGCCACCGGTGCGCTGACGCGCCACGCCGAACGCCAGCGCCTGCAATGGCTGGCCCAGCTGTGCGCCGACAACGCCCTGGTGCAAGTGCGGCTGGCCACGCAGATGCCCCCCATTGGGCGCAACAGCAGCAACTGCGAACAGGCCGGACACACGCTGGAGGTGGTGCAGGACGTGTCGCCCACGCCCAACCCCAGTTTTAGGCGCGTGGTGACGCAAGTCCACACCGGTGCCGACAGCGACGATGGCCGTCGGCTGCTGCTGCAACTGTCCACCGTGGTGGGGCGGTATTGATGGCACGCCGCCGACGCCCCACCCACCCGCTGGCACGCACTGCCCTGCGCGGCCTGACGCTGATCGAGCTGCTGGTGGCGCTGGCGCTGATGGCGGTACTCACAACGCTGAGCTGGCGCGTGCTGGACGGCATGACCCGCACCCAGCAACAAACGCAGGAACACGCCGACAGCTCGCAGCAATGGCAAGTGGCGCTGGCCCAGTGGCAGACCGACCTGGACGCGCTGCAGGAGACCAACCTGCAAACTGCGGTGGATTTCAATGGCCGCGTGCTGCGCCTGACGCGGCGCGCCCCGGCCAGTGCCACCGAAGCCGACAACGGCCTGCACGTGGTGGCCTGGGCGCTGCAACCCGACGCTGAAGCGGGCAACGGCCTGCGCTGGGCGCGCTGGATGTCGCCCCCGCTGCGCCAGCGCCAAGAACTGGAACGCGCCTGGCAGCAGGCCGCACAATGGGCTGAGAACCCCGGCGGCAGCAACACCGCGCAAGAACGCCAATGGCTGCTGACCCCCGTGGCCGCATGGCAACTGTTCTACCACCGGGGCGGCAGCTGGAGCAACCCGCAATCCAGCGCCGATGCGGGCACCAGCGCCACCACGCCCGGCGAAGCCACAGGCACCCCGCGTACGGTGGCAACACCACCCGATGGCATCCGCCTGCAACTCACCCTGCCCGACACCACCAGCCCCAGCGGCACCCTGACGGTGGACTGGGTGCGGCCCCAGACCGGCGGGGGCAAAGCGCAATGAAGCCCCACCCGCACGCACCCGCCACCCCACCACGCCAGCGCGGCGCCGCCCTGCTGCTGGCCATGCTGATCGTGGCGCTGGTGGCCAGCCTGAGCGCCGCCGCCTTCTGGCAACAATGGCGGGCTTGGGCGGTGGAAGCGGCCGAACAGCAGCGCAGCCAGACCGCCTGGGTACTGACCGGGGCGCTGGACTGGGGCCGGCTGATCCTGCGCCAGGACGCACGCGCCAGCAGCACCGACCATCTGGCCGAACCGTGGGCGGTACCGTTGCAAGAAAGCCAGCTCTCCACCTTTCTGGCGGGCAACAACGACAGTGCCAGTGAAACCAACGACGTGGCGCTGCAAGCCTTTTTGTCCGGCGAAATCCACGACCTGCAAGGCCGCCTGAACCTGCGCAACCTGGTGGCCAGCGGCAACACACTGTCGGAACCCGACTGGCGAGCCTGGCAACGGCTGTACCGCACGCTGGGGCTGCCAGAAAGCGAACTCAGCGCCGTGGCACAACGCCTGCGCCTGGCACTGGAACCCGCGCAGGACGCCGCCAGCACCGCACCCCTGCTGCCACAAGGCTGGGCGCAAGTGGGTTGGCTGGGGATGTCGACACACAGCGCGCGCACGCTGGCCCCGTACGCCACCTGGCTGCCGGAGCGCACCCCGCTCAACCTCAACACCGCCAGCGCGCTGGCGCTGCATGCCACCATACCGGGGCTGGACTTGGCACAGGCGCAGCAACTGGTCACGCAACGCCAGCGCAGCCACTTTGCCAGCGTCGCCGATGCCGCCAGCCAGGTGCAGGGCCTGGGCGCCAATGCCATCAACCCGCAGCAGCACAGCACCAGCAGCCGCTACTTCGAGATCCTGGGCCAGCTGCGGCTGGACGACAGCGTCACCGCCGAAAGCTCCACCGTGGTGCGCAACGGCACCGAAGTCCGGGTGCTGTGGCGGCAACGGGCAGCGGTGCCGGGCCACGCGGGGCACAGGTCAATCGCGCCACCAGTCATTCCAGCGTCATCGCTAGAATGATGCGCGGTTTGGGCACCTGATGTTGTTCGTTTTTTGCACCGGCCATTTCTGACATTGAAACCACCGCTGTGCTGCTGCTGATTCCCGCCTCCCCTTTTCCTATGGCTGCCGATGCGCCCCTGCTGTGGCATTGGGTGCAATCCTCCGACGGCCTGACGCCCGACGCGCAGGGCCAGCACGCCGCCACCGGCAGCTGGCCCACCGATGCCGAACGGGTGCTGGTGGTGCCGGTGCAGCAGCTGTCGTACCACCAGGTGATGGTGCCCAAGGTCAACACCGCCCGCCTGCCCGCCGTGCTGGCCGGGCTGCTGGAAGAGCAGCTGCTGGACGAACCGGAACAGCTGCACGTGGCACTGGCCCCCGGTGCGGTGGCGGGCAGCAGCGCCCCGGTCTGGGTGGCAGCGTGCCAGCGGGCGTGGCTGCAGCGTTGCCTGCAGGCGCTGGAACAGGCGCAGTGCCCCGTCAGCCGCATCGTGCCAGCGGCGGCGCCGCAAGAGCTATCCCAACTGGGCGTCTACGCCGACCCCACCAGCGACCACACCCACTGGCACCTGTGCGGCCCGCACGGCGTGGTGACGCTGGCCTGGCCACGCAACGCCGACCCACACCCCGGCGCCCCTCCAGCAGCCTTGCTGCGCGGTCTGACTCCCTGGCCACTGCCCACCCACACCAGCACGCCCTGGCCCGACGAGCTGCACGCCTGCGCCGACAACGCCAGCACCGGCCTGGCCGAACACGCCTGGCCAGAACTGCGTTGGCACGCCGAACCCGTGGCCGCCAGCTGGCTGCGCGCCGCCCGCAGCGACTGGAACCTGGCCCAGTTCGACTTCAAGCTCTCGGCCCCCACACGGCGGCGCCAATGGGCCCAGCGCACGCTGCGCCAGCTGTGGCAGGATCCCGCCTGGCGCGTGGCGCGCTGGGGCCTGGCCAGCCTGGCCGTGGTGCAACTGGTCGGCCTCAACCTGAGCGCCTGGCAAGAGCGCCAGGCCTTGCGCCAGCAGCAACGGGCCGTGCAACAGACGCTGACCCAGACCTTCCCGCACGTGACGCTGGTGCTGGATGCCCCATGGCAAATGCAGCGCGAACTCGACCAGCTGCGCGAGCGCCAGGGCGACACCACCGGGCGCGACCTGGAAAGCCTGCTGCAAGCCATCGGCCACAGCCAGCAAGACACGCCGTGGCGCTACCAGCAACTCGACTTCACCCCCGAACGCACCACCCTGAGCGGCGTGCAACTGCCGCCCGACCAGGCCAGCGCCATCCAGGCGCGGCTGGCCCAGCACGGCTGGCACGCCACCCTGCAGGGGCCCGACATGCAACTGCGCCCCGCCGGAGCCATGCCATGAACCGCACCGCCCTGCAACAGTTTTGGCGCGCGCGGCCAGCGCGCGAGCGGTACGCCCTGGTGGTAGCAGGGCTGGTGGTGGGCACGGCGCTGCTGTGGCAGCTGGGCGTGGCGCCCGCCTGGCGCACCCTGCGCGACGCACCCGCACAACGCGCGGCGGCGCAACAGCAGCTCAACGCCATGCAGGCGCTGGCCGCCCAGGCACGGGCATTGCAAGGCCAGACCGGTCGCAGCGCCCTGCCCCACGCGGAACGGCTGCGTGCGCTGGAAACCGCCACCCAACAGCACCTGGGCACGCAAGCCCGCATCGCACCCAGCGCCGAATCGGTACAGGTTACGCTGCAGAACGCGCCAGCACCGGCCGTGGCGCAATGGCTGCAGCAGGTGCGCCTCAACGCCCAGCTGCCTGTCACCAGCGCCAGCCTGACCCGCAGCGGTGACCAGCACTGGAGCGGCACACTGGTGCTGGGCGGGCCGGGGCTGCAAGCGCCATGAAGCACTGGTCACGCAATCACCCCGCCGGGGCTGGTCACAACTCTGGTAGGCCACACTGGCGCGGCTGGGCAGCGGCAAGCGCCGGGCTGCTGCTGGGCAGCGTGGTGTTTGCACCCGCCCGCTGGGCCGCGCAATGGGTGCAACAGGCCAGCCAGGGCCAGGTGCAACTGCGCAACGCACAGGGCAGTCTGTGGCACGGTCAGGCCGATGTGCTGCTGCGCGGTGGCCACGGCAGCCGGGCCGAACTGGCACTGCCGCAGGGCATCCAATGGCAACTGCGGCCCGGCTGGGCCGAAGGTGCGCCCGTGCTGCGCCTGCACCTGACGGCGCCGTGCTGCATGGCACAGCCGATGCAATGGCAACTCTACGCGGGCTGGGGCGGCTCCGGTGTGCGCCTGGACGCCCACCGCAGCCAATGGCCCGCTGGCTGGCTCGCCGGGCTGGGCACACCCTGGAACACCATCGGGCTGCAAGGCCAGCTGGTGCTGGACACCCCCGGCCTGCAACTGCACTGGGCGCAAGGGCGGCTGCAATGGTTGGGTGGCCTGACGCTGGACGCGCTGGACGTGACCTCCCCGCTGTCCACCCTGCAACCGCTGGGCAGCTACCGCCTCTCGCTTAGCACCCGCCCCGGCCAGCCCATGCCCGCGCTGCAACTGCACACCCTGCACGGCGAACTCGCACTGCAAGGCGAAGGCCAGTGGAGCGGCGCCCGGTTCCGCTTCCGGGGCACCGCCCAGGCCAGCCCCGCCAGCGTGGGCGCAGTCTCCAACCTGTTGAACCTGCTGGGCCGCCGCGATGGCGTGCGCGCCCACATCAGCCTCGGATAGATTTTTTCATGCGCCACGCTACGCCTCCTTTTGTCCAACGCCCGCTCTGGAGCGGCCTGCTGCTGGCCGCGCTGTGTGGCGGTCTTTCCTTAAACAGCTTGTCGGCCCAAGCACAAACCCCACCCGCCGCCAACAGCGCCCCCACCGTGCGCCCCGGCGAGCCCATCACGCTCAACTTCGTCAATGCCGAGATCGAAGCCGTGGCACAGACGCTGGGCCAATTGGTGGGCCGTCAAGTGGTGGTCGATCCGCGCGTCAAGGGCACCATCAGCCTGAGCACCGACAAACCCCTGCCCCCCCACGCGGCGCTCAACCAGTTCATGGCCGCACTGCGCCTGCGCGGCTTTGCGCTGGTCGAAGCCGAAGGCCTGTACAAGGTGGTGCCCGAGGCCGAAGCCAAGTTGCAAAGCCCCACGGTACTGAACGACAAGGCCAGTGCCAGCGGCGGCCAGATCGTGACGCAGATCTTCCGGCTCAACCACGAAAACGCCAACAACCTGGTGCCGGTGCTGCGCCCACTCATCAGCCCTAACAACACCATCAACGTCAACCCGGGCACCAACGCGCTGGTCATCACCGACTACGCCGACAACCTGCGCCGCCTGGGCCGCATCGTGGCCGCGTTGGACGTGTCCAACGCCAGCGACGTGGAAGTGATTCCGCTGCAACACGCGCTGGCCAACGACCTGGCACCGCTGGTGCAGCGCCTGATCGACGGCAGCGGCGCGGCCAGCGGCGCCGCCACGGGCGCAGCGGGTGGCGCCGACACCTCGTTCAAGACCGTGCTGTTGCCCGAGCCGCGCAGCAACGCGCTGATCCTGCGCGCCGCCAACCCGGCGCGGGTGGCACTGGTGCGCTCGCTGGTGAGCAAGCTCGATCGACCCAACAGCACCGGGGCCAACGGCAACATCCACGTGGTGTACCTCAAGAACGCCGATGCCGTGCAACTGGCCACTACCTTGCGCGCTGCCTTGGCCGCTGACAACGCCAGCGCAAGCAGCGGCAACAGCCCCGCCGGAGCGACCAGCGGCACCACCACGGCTGCCACACCGCGCACCACCGGTAACGCGGCCAGCGCCGCCGTGGCCCCCAGTGCCGCCCCCTCGGTGGGTGGACAAATCCAGGCCGACCCGGCCACCAACGCCCTCATCATCAGCGCGCCGGAACCGCAGTACCGCCAACTGCGTGCCGTGATCGACAAACTCGATATGCGCCGTGCGCAGGTGTACGTCGAAAGCCTGATCGCCGAAGTCAATGCGGACAAAGCCGCCGAGTTCGGCGTGCAATGGCAAGGCGCGCTGGGCCGCGCGGGCGATGGCGTGGTCGGGCTGCTGGGCACCAACTTCAGCACCAGCGCGGCAGCCAACATCCTCAACGTGGCCACCGGCGCGGCGCTGCCCTCGGCGGGCCTCAACATCGGCGCGGCACAGCGCACCAACGGCACCTATGTGCTGAGCTTTCTGGCGCGCTTCATCGAGCAAAACGGCGAGGGCAACATCTTGTCCACCCCCAACCTGCTGACGCTGGACAACGAGGAAGCCAAGATCGTGATCGGGCAGAACGTGCCGTTCGTCACCGGCCAGTACACCAACAACAACTCGGCCAACGGTGCGGTCAACCCCTTCCAGACCGTCGAGCGCAAAGACGTGGGCCTGACGCTGCGCGTCAAACCACAGATCAGCGAAAACGGCACCGTCAAGATGAACATCTTTCAGGAAGTCAGCAGCGTGCTGAGCTCCACCCTGAAAGACCCCAACGGCCCCACCACCAACAAACGCTCCATCGAATCGAGCGTGCTGGTGGACGACGGCAACATCGTGGTGCTGGGCGGCCTGCTGTCGGACGAATACGGTGGCAACGAGGACAAGGTGCCCCTGCTGGGCGACCTGCCCGTGCTGGGCAACCTGTTCAAAAGCGAGCGACGCAACCGCAAGAAAACCAACCTGATGGTGTTCCTGCGCCCGGTCGTCATCCGCGACATCCGCCAAAGCGACAGCCTGGCCCAGGACCGCTACGAACTGATGCGCGCAGCCCAGATCCAGCAACAACCCAAACCCAGCAACGTGCTGGGCATCAACGAAGCCCCCGCACTGCCCGAACTGGACTTGAGCGGCCGCCGGACACCGCTGTCGGGGCTGGTGCAACAGGCCGCACCCGCCGACGCAACACCGGCCAGCGCCACACCCCAGCCTGTGCTCACAACACCAGCGTCCACTCCGGCACCGGCCAGCCCCAGCGCCCTGTAACGCCCCACCATGAGCACCGCCCACCCCCTGCCCTACGCCTACGCCCGCGAACACCGTTTGCTGCTGGAGCGGCTGCACGGCGACGTGGTGCTGTGGGTGCCCGCTGTGGCTCCTGCGGCAACGGACACCGCCGCCCAACGCACCACCCTGCTCAGCGCCATCGCTGAAGTGCAACGCCGCTACGGCCCATGCCAGTTGCAAGTCGAAGACGCAAGCCTGCTGGCCCAGCGCATCAGCGCCGCCTACGCCAACCAAGGCGATGCCAGTGCCGCCGCCGTGGTCAGCGAGGTCGAATCCGATGCCGACCTCAGCCGCATGATGCAAGAGCTGCCCGCCATCGAAGATTTGCTCGAAACCGCCGACGACGCGCCCATCATCCGCATGCTCAACGCGCTGCTGACGCAAGCCGCACGCGATGGGGCCAGCGACATCCACATCGAACCTTATGAGCGCCACTCCAGCGTGCGCTTTCGCGTCGATGGCACCTTGCGCGAGGTGGTGCAACCCAACCGCGCCCTGCACGCCGCGCTCATCAGCCGCCTCAAAATCATGGCGGAACTCGACATCTCCGAAAAACGCCTGCCGCAAGATGGCCGCATCAGCCTGCGCCTGGGCACCCGCGCCATCGACGTGCGCGTCTCCACCCTGCCCAGCGCCCACGGCGAACGCGCCGTGCTGCGCCTGCTGGACAAATCCGGCAGCAAACTCACGCTGGAAGCCGTGGGCATGCAAGGCCACGTGCTGCAACAACTCGATGCGCTGATCCACCAGCCGCACGGCATCATCCTCGTCACCGGCCCCACCGGCTCGGGCAAGACCACCACGCTGTACGCGGCGCTGCAACGGCTGGACGCGCAGCGGCTCAACATCATGACGGTGGAAGACCCCATCGAGTACGAACTGCCCGGTGTGGGCCAGACCCAAGTCAACGCCAAAATTGAACTCACCTTTGCCAAGGCCCTGCGCGCGCTGCTGCGGCAAGACCCCGATGTGATCATGATCGGGGAAATCCGCGACTTCGAAACCGCCCAGATCGCCATCCAGGCCAGCCTGACCGGCCACTTGGTGTTGGCCACGCTGCACACCAACGATGCCACCAGCGCCGTCACACGCCTGACCGACATGGGCATCGAACCCTTCTTGCTCAGCAGCTCCTTGCTGGGCGTGCTGGCGCAACGCTTGGTGCGCAAGCTCTGCCCCCACTGCCACGGCGCGGGTTGTGCCGACTGCGGCCACAGCGGCTACCAGGGCCGCACTGGCGTGTTCGAGCTGCTGGTGGCCGACGATGCCATCCGTGCCCACATCCACCGCCAAGCGGCAGAGGCCGACATCCGCGCCACCGCGCTGGCCAGCGGCATGGTGCTCATGCGCGACGACGGCGAACGGCTGGTGCAAGCGGGCATCACCAGCCGCGAAGAGCTGCTGCGCGTCACGCGCGACTGAAGCGGCTGCCGCCACGCCCGCTGGCGTATCCTTGCGCACCATGACGCTCCACATTCCCACGCTGTTGCTGACGCTGGTGGTGGCCACGGTGACCATGTCGCTGGCCATTGCCTACATCACCTACCGCCGCCAGCAGGCACTGGTCATCATGGCCGGGGGCTGCTGCTGCATGGCTTGGGCTACGGGCTGTTCAGCGTGCGGGGCTTGATTCCGGACGCGGTGTCGGTGGTGCTGGCCAACGTGTCGGTGCACAGCGCCTGCGCGCTGTACGTGCTGGCGTTGTACCGGCTGCAAGAACGCCCGCCCACGCGCTGGCTGCTGGTGCTGCCCGTGCTGGTCATCGCACTGACCCTGCCGTGGCTGTTGCGCGACTACACCCTGCGCCGCTTGCTGGTATCGGCGGTCAGCCTGTTCCAGTTTGGGCACATGTTGGTGCTGCTGCACCAGCGCCGCCACGTCACACCGGGCCGTGGGCACCGCATCCTGGCCTTTGCCGCACTGCTGACGTGCGCTTTGATGCTGTACCGCCTAGGCGTGACCCTGGCAGGCTGGGACACCGCCCGGCAAGTCACCGACTCCACCTTCACCGTGGTGATGACCTTCATGCTGGTGCTGATGGTCATCCTGCTGCTGTCCACCGGCACCCTGCTGATGGTGCAAGAGCGCAGCGAGCACGCCCTGGCCGCCAGCGAGGCGCGCTACCGCCTGCTGGTCGAATCGGCCAACGAGGGCATCTGCGTGATTGCCAACGGCCACATCGAATTCATCAACACTCAAGGTGCGGCCCTGTTTGGACACCCACCCGCAGCCCTGCTGCACCAACCCATCACCGCCTTCATCCACCCCGACGACCGCGACAGGGTGCGCGACAACCACCACCGGCGCCTGCAAGGCGTGGTCAACGGCATGACGTATGCCGCACGGGTACTGACCACGCCCGAGCACATCACCCGCTGGTTTGAAGTCAGCGGTGTGGCCCTGGAATGGCACGGCCAGCACGCGGCGCTGAACTTCTTCACCGACATCACCGAACGCAAAGAGATGGAAGAGCGCATCGAGCATCTGGCCTTTCACGATGCCCTGACGGGCCTGCCCAACCGCCGTCTGTTGCTCGACCGCATCACACAAGCCCAGCACGCCAACGGCCGCAGCCACGGGCACAGCGCGCTGGTGTTTCTGGACTTGGACAACTTCAAACCCCTCAACGACCGCCACGGCCACGCCACCGGCGACCTGTTGCTGGTACAGGTGGCACAGCGCCTGCACCAACACACCCGCGCCGCCGACACCGTGGCCCGCTTGGGCGGCGACGAGTTTGTGCTGTTGCTCCACGGCTTGGGCCCGGATCTGGCACCAGCCACCGCACAAGCCCACATGCTGGCACAACGCACCATCGCCACCTTGGCCCAACCTTACACCCTGCCCTTGGGCAGCGACCACGCGGCCACCACCGTCACCCACCATTGCACCGCCAGTGCGGGCGTGGCGCTCTTCAGCGACGACAGCGCCTCGGCCAACGATGTGCTGGACCACGCCGACGCTGCCATGTACGCGGCCAAGGCTGCAGGCCGGGGCCAAGTGCACCTGTTTTCGGATGCCGACCGCACGCCTGAAGCACCGCCGGCCACCTCGTAACCCATCCCCCCATGCCCGCCTACACCTACGAAGCCGTTGATGCCGAAGGCCGAGCGCAACGCGGCCTGCTCGAAGCCGACACGGTGCGCGCCGCCCGCACCCAGCTGCGCCAGCGGGGCCTGATCCCGCTGAATGTGGCCAGCGCCATCGACAGCACCCACCCCACCAACGGCCACGGCACCGGTCTGAACCGCACCGTGTGGCAACGTCGCACCTTCCCCACCAGCGCGCTGGCGGTGTGGACGCGCCAACTGGCGGGCCTGGTCAGCGCGGGCCTGCCCTTGGAGCGGGCCCTGAGTGCGCTGGCTGATGAGGCCGAAACCCCGGCCCAGCAACGCTTGGTGGCCACCTTGCGCGCCGAAGTCAACGCCGGTGCCCCCTTTGCCAGCGCGCTGGCGCAACACCCGCGCGAATTTGATGCCAGCTACATCGCCGTCATCGCCGCTGGGGAACAAGGCGGCCAGCTCGGCACCGTGCTGGAGCGCCTGGCCACCGACCTGGAAGACAGCGAACTGCTGCGCGGCAAACTTATCTCCGCCGCGCTGTACCCGGCCATCGTCACCGTGTTTGCCACCGTCATCGTGGTGTTCCTGATGACCTACGTGGTGCCACAAGTGGCCAACGTCTTCATCGGCAGCAAACGCGCTCTGCCGCTGCTGACCACCGTGATGCTGGCCGCCAGCGACTTTGTGCGCCACTGGGGCTGGCTCATGGCGCTGCTGCTGGCCGGGCTGGGCGCAGGCGTGGTGCAGGCGCGCAAGCACGCCACCCTGCGCGGCCGCATGGACGCGGCTTGGCTGCGCCTGCCCGTGGTCGGGCGGCTGGCCTGTGGCTACAACGCGGCGCGCTTTGCCGCCACCCTGTCGATGCTGGCCGGTGCGGGGGTGCCCATCCTGCGCGCGCTGCAAACCGCCGCCGACACGCTGCACAACCGCGCCTTGCGTGCCGATGCGCTGGACGCGCTGGTGCGGGTGCGCGAAGGTGCGCCGCTGGCCTCGGCGCTGGCGGCCCACCAACGCTTTCCGGGCCTGCTGCCCATGTTTGCGCGGCTGGGCGAACAAACCGGCCAACTGCCCGTCATGCTGCAACGCGCGGCGCAACAACTCAGCGGCGAGGTGCAACGCCGCGCCCTGCGTTTGGCCACGCTGCTGGAACCTTTGCTCATCGTCGGCATGGGCCTGGTGGTGATGCTGATTGTGCTGGCCGTGCTCATGCCCATCATCCAGCTCAACCAGCTGGTGAAATAATCACCCAACCATGAACACGCCCACCGCAGCCCCCGCCTTTCAAGCCAAAACCGTGACCTGCCCCGCCTGTGGCGGCCCCAGCCTGTACGCCCCCAGCAACCGCTACCGGCCCTTTTGCAGCGAGCGTTGCAAGACCCACGATCTGGGCGCGTGGGCCAGTGAGGACTTCCGCGTCCCCACCGCCCCCACGTTCGATGCGGCACCACCCGAAGACAGCTGGCGCCATTGAAAACCGAGCACCGCCAGTGCAGGGCGGTTCAGGCGCCCGCCGCGGCCTCCTCGGCCAGCCACTGCAACACCGGCACCGTACCGGGCAACACCGGCTCTACCGTGACGGGCAAACGTTGCCACGCAAACGTCTGGCCTTCGTGCATGTGCAAGTCACCCTGCCAATCAAACACCTTGCAAAAATGCAGCCGCACCAGCGCATGCGGGTAATCCACCAACTGCTCGCGCCACGGGTGGACTTCACCCACCGTCACGCCAATTTCTTCCTGCAACTCGCGCCGCAGAGCTTGCGCCACGGTTTCACCCGCCTCTAACTTGCCGCCGGGAAACTCCCAGTAGCCCGCATACACCTTACCCGGCGGGCGCGTGGTGAGTAGGAACTGGCCGTCCGGGGCGATCAACACCCCCACGGCCACATCGGTCACGGGCCGGTCGGCACCGCCAGTGCGCTGCTGCTGGCCATCGGCCACCAGCACGTTCTGGCCGCTGCTCATCGGTTGCCCGCGTAGTCGCGCGCAAACTGGTACGCCACGCGGCCACTGCGTGAGCCACGCTCCAGCGCCCACACCAGCGCCAGCGGGCGGGCGGCCTCCAGTTCAGCGTCGGGCACACCGTAATAACGCAGCCACTGCGCCACCACGCTCAGGTACTCGTCCTGGCTGAACGGGTAAAAACTCACCCACAAGCCAAAACGCTCCGACAGCGAAATTTTCTCCTCCACCGCCTCGCCGGGGTGGATTTCACCGTCGTCACCGTGGCGCGTGCCCAGGTTGTCCTTCATGTACTCGGGCAACAAGTGACGGCGGTTGCTGGTGGCGTAAATCAGCACGTTGGGCGATGCCGCCGCCACCGAACCGTCCAAAATCGACTTGAGTGCCTTGTAGCCCGGTTCCCCGTCCTCAAAACTCAGGTCGTCGCAAAACACCATGAACTTCTCGGGGCAGCCCGCCACCACTTCCACAATGTCGGGCAAATCGGTCAGGTCGGACTTGTCCACCTCGATCAGGCGCAAGCCTTGGTCGGCGTAAGCGTTCAAGCACGCCTTGATCAACGAACTCTTGCCAGTGCCACGCGCGCCGGTCAACAGCACATTGTTGGCCGGGCGACCCTGCACAAAGTGCTCGGTATTGCGCTGGATCTTGGCCTTCTGGTCGTCAATTTCCTGCAAATCGCTCAGGGCAATGTGGGCCACATGGCGCACCGGCTCCAGCACACCATGCCCGCCGCGCTTGCGGTAGCGAAACGCCACCGACGCGCCCCAATCCGGCGCAGCCAAGGGTTGTGGCAACGCCGCTTCCCAGCGCGCCAGCACCGACTCGGCCCGCGCCAACAAGCGTTCCAAAGCTTCGGGGTTCATCGTCATGGTTCAGCTGCGGTAATCGGCGTTGATGGTCACGTAGTCGTGGCTGAAATCGCACGTCCACACGGTTTCCGCCGCATCGCCCCGGCCCAAACCCACGCGGATGGTGATTTCGCTCTGCGCCATCACGCGTGCGCCATCGGCCTCTTGGTACTCGGCGCGGCGGCCGCCTTGGCTCACCACATGCACATCGTCCAAGTGCAACTCAATCTTGTTCTGGTCCAGGTCGGCCACACCGGCGTAGCCCACCGCCGCCAGAATGCGGCCCAGGTTCGGGTCGCTGGCAAAAAACGCGGTCTTGACCAGCGGCGAGTGTGCAATCGCATACGCCACCTTCAGGCACTCGTCGGTGGTCTGGCCACCTTCCACCCGCACCGCAATGAACTTGGTGGCACCTTCACCGTCGCGCACAATCGCGTGCGCCAGCGTGCGGGCCACTTCGGTCATAGCGGCTTGCAGGGCCTGGCCGTCGGCGCTGTCCAGGTCGGTGATGGGCACGTTGTCCGCCAAATGCGTGGCCACCACCACAAACGAGTCGTTGGTCGAGGTGTCACCGTCCACCGTTACGCGGTTGAACGACGCATCGGCCAGACGCTTGGCCAGCTCTTGCATCAAACCCGGTGCCACCGCAGCGTCGGTGGCCACAAAACCCAGCATGGTGGCCATGTTGGGGCGGATCATGCCCGCGCCCTTGGCAATGCCAGTAATGGTCACTGTCTTGCCTCCCAGCTGCACTTGGCGGCTGGCCGCCTTGGGCACGGTGTCGGTGGTCATGATGCCTTCGGCGGCCTTGAGCCAGTTCTCGGCACAAGCATCGCCCAGCGCGGCGGGCAGGCCAGCAATGATGCGGTCCACCGGCAGCGGCTCCATGATCACGCCGGTCGAAAACGGCAGAATCTGCTCGGGTGACACGCTCAACTGGCGCGCCAGCGCAATGCAGGTGGCGCGGGCATTGACCAGCCCAGGCTCGCCCGTGCCCGCATTGGCATTGCCGGTGTTGATCACCATCGCACGGATGCCATGCCCGGCGGCCAGGTGCTCACGGCACAACTGCACCGGCGCGGCGCAGTAGCGGTTCTGCGTGAACACGCCCCCCACCGCACTGCCTTCGGCCAGCAAGAACACGGTCAGATCCTTGCGGTTGGCCTTGCGCACTCCCGCTTCGACCACCCCCATGGTCACGCCCGTCACGGGCAACAAATCCGCCGCCTCGGGCGCAGTCCAGTTCACAGCCATGTTCAACTCCAATCAGGTCATCAGAAGCGGGGCGCACACGGCCCCATTGCGCGGGCAATATACCCGCTTTTCAAGACGATTCGGCTTCCACGCGGTCGCGCCCCAAATGCTTGGCGCGGTACAGTGCGGCATCGGCACGGCCCACCAGGGTTTCCACCGTGTCGCCGCTGCGGTAGGCCGCCACACCAAAGCTGGCGGTAATGTGCTGCGGAACGGCGCTCCAGTCGTGCTCGCGCAGGCGCTGGCGCAACGTGTCGGCCAGGTGCATTGCCCCGGCCAGATCGGTGTCGCGGCACACCAGCAGGAACTCCTCGCCACCCCAGCGCCCGGCGGCATCGGTGGCGCGCACGCCGGTCTGCAGCAGCGTACCGATACCCACCAGCACAGCATCACCCACCAGGTGGCCCCAGGTGTCGTTGACCTGCTTGAAGTGGTCCACGTCCAGTATCACCACCGCAAAACCCGTGCCGTGGGCGGCGGCCTCCAGCCCGTGCTCGAGCAGTTGCTCCAGGCGCATGCGGTTGTAGACGCCGGTCAGGCGGTCGGTGGTGGCCATCTGCTCGAGCTGGCGGTTGGTCTCCTGCAGCTCCAGCTGCATCTGGCGCAGCTCGTCCACCGCCTGCTGCGCGCGCTGGCGCGCCTGGTGCAGCGTGCGGTTCCACCATAAGGTCAGCGCCAGCGCCAGCAGCGCCATGCCGCCCACCATCCAGGCGCGCGAGTAGTCAATGCCCTCCTCGGAGCGCAGCGACAGCCAGCGGCTCATCAGGGTCTGGCGGTCGGCGTCGCTCAGGCTGTCCACCGCCTTTTGCAGCACGCCGTGCAGCAGCGGCGAGGCGTGCTCGGGCATGGCAAACGCCAGCGACAGCGCAAACGGCGTCTTGCCCACCACCTTCACGTCGGCCACCGCGTCCTGCTGTAGCGCAAACGCCACCGCCACCGGGGTGTCGATGTAGGCAAACACCTGGCCCGAGTGCACGGCGGCCACACCATCCACGGCACGCGGCACCGACTGCAGCTGGATGCCAGGATAGAACAGCCGCAGGTCGTTCCACAGCGCCTCGTTGTCGCCCAGGGCAAAACGGCGCTGCGCCACGTCGCGCATGTCCTCCACAAACAGCTCGCTGCTGGAGGTGGCCAGCACGTAGGGCAGGTTCAGGAAGTGCTCGGTCCAGTGCCACGACAGCTCCGTGAACGTGCCTGGCGCCAGCACCGCCACCTCGCAGCGGCCCGCGCGCAGTGCCTGGCGCGCCGCCGCCACCGACGACACCAGGTGCGGCTCGAACGACAGCCCGACCCGCGAGCCCAGCAACTCCAGGTAGTCCCACAGCAGGCCCTGCAGCGCCACCGGGCCCGGGGCGTCCTTGGCCTCCACACGCCAGATGTAGGGCGGGCGGTTCTCGGGCAAGCACACCGACACCCCGGCGCGCTGGCGCACAAACGTCTGCTCGGCCATGGTCAGGCGGCTGTCCACCGACGCCTGCCGCACCCCCAGGCTGTGACCAAACCACTTCAGGTACAGGGCTGTGCGCTCCTGCGGCGTCAGGGCCGCCAGCGCCTTGTTGAGCATGACTTGCAGCTGCGGCAAGTCCTTGCGCACCCCAAAGTGGCCGGTGTAGAAGTTGCCGTACCGGTCGCCAAACAGGCGGTACACCATCTGCAGGTCGGTGTAGCCGCGTTGGGTGATGATGTGCTGCAGCACCATCTCGGCCTCCAGCGTGGCGTCGGCGCGCCCCAGCGCCACCGCCTCCACCGCCTCGGCCATGTTGGCCACCGGCAGGTGTGTGAACTTGATGCCGTGCTCGCGCAGCACATTCAGGTAGTCGTAGCTGTGCGGCATGGCCACCACGCGGCCACGCAAATCCAGCGCGCTGCGGATGCTGCGGTTGTCGCTGCGGGTCAGGATCACCTCGCGCGCCCGCAGGTAAGGCGCGCTGAACAGCAGGTACTGCGCGTCCGAGTCGGTGTACTGCACCGACGTCACCACATCGATCTGGCCCGCGCGCAACTGGCCCAGCGCCGCATTCCAGTCCGATCCATCCACAAACTCGGGGCGCAAGCCCAGCTTGTGCAGCAACAAGCGGATCAGCTCGATGCTGTAGCCCTGGGGCTGGCCATGCTCGAAAAAGTCGAACGGGGCGTAGGTGTGGTCGTTGGCCACCCGCACCACCGGGTGGCGCTGCACAAAGGCGCGCTCGCCGGGCGTGAGTTCGATTGTCTCGGCCAGCGGGGCCGGGGCGGGCGTCTGGGCCTGCGTTGCACCGACGACACCCAGCCACAGCGCGGGCAGCAGCCAGATCAGCGCCGCCCAGCGGTACCGGCGCCATACCTGCCACCAGTTCATCGTCGGTACCCGCATGGTGCGCTTTCAGGCGGGGGTCAGGTCAGCTGGCCGTGGCAGTGCTTGTAACGCTTGCCGCTGCCGCACGGGCAGGGGTCGTTGCGGCCCACGCGCGGCACGGCCTGCCCGTGCGCCACCTGGGGGCCATTGGCGGGTGTGGTCTGCGGCTCGCCGGTCTCGGTGGGTGCGGTGTAGGTCACGTGGCCCAGGTGCTCGGCCTGCGCCTCCAGCTGCTGGGCGGCGGTGCTCACCTGCTCGGGCGACTGCACTTTCACGTTCATCAGCAGGCGCGTCACATCGTTGCGCACCGTGTCGAGCAACTGGCCAAACAGCTGGAACGCCTCGCGCTTGTACTCCTGCTTGGGCTGCTTTTGCGCGTAGCCGCGCAGGTGAATGCCCTGGCGCAGGTAGTCCAGCGCGCTGAGGTGGTCGCGCCACTGGCCGTCGATGTGCTGCAACAGCACCACGCGCTCAAAGCTGGTGAAGCTCTCGCGCCCGGCCTGCGCCACCTTGGCCTCGTAGGCCGCGTGCGCGGCGGCCACCACCTGCGCCACGATGTCCTCGTCGGTGATGGCCTCGGCACCGCCGACCAGCTGCACCAGCGGCAGCGCCACGCCCCACTCCTCGGCCAGCACCCGCTCCAGCGCGGGCAAGTCCCACTGCTCTTCCACACTGTTTTCTGGCACGTACTGACGCACCAGATCCGCAAAGCAACCCTCGCGCAGCGCCGTGATCTGCGCGCTCATGTCGTGGGCGTCGATGATGTCGTTGCGCTGCTGGTAGATCACCTTGCGCTGGTCGTTGGACACATCGTCGTACTCCAGCAACTGCTTGCGGATGTCGAAGTTGCGGGCCTCCACCTTGCGCTGCGCGCTCTCGATGCTGCGCGTCACGATGCCGGCCTCAATCGCCTCGCCTTCGGGCATCTTGAGCTTGTCCATGATGGCGCGCACGCGGTCACCCGCAAAAATGCGCATCAGCTGGTCGTCCAGGCTCAAGTAGAAGCGGCTGGAGCCCGGATCGCCCTGGCGGCCCGCACGGCCACGCAACTGGTTGTCGATGCGACGGCTCTCGTGGCGCTCGGTGGCAATGATGCGCAGCCCCCCCAGCGCCTTCACCTTGTCGTGGTCGGCCTTCCACTGCTGGCGCAGCGCCTCGATCTGCTGTGCCTTGGCGGCCTCGTCCAGCGCCGGGTCGGCTTCTAAAGCCATTACCATCTTCTCGATGTTGCCCCCGAGCATGATGTCCGTGCCCCGGCCCGCCATGTTGGTGGCAATCGTGATAGCCCCCGGACGACCCGCTTGCACAATGATGTCGGCCTCACGCGCATGCTGCTTGGCGCTGAGCACCTCGTGCGGCAACCCTTCCTGCACCAGCAGCTGCGCAATGATCTCCGAATTCTCGATCGACGACGTGCCCACCAGCACCGGCTGGCCGCGCCCGTGGCATTCGCGAATGTCCTGAATCGCGGCAGCGTACTTCTCGCGCGTGGTCTTGTACACGCGGTCGAGCTCGTCCTTGCGCAGACTGGGGCGGTTGGGCGGAATCACCACCGTCTCCAGGCCGTAGATCTCTTGGAACTCGTAGGCCTCGGTGTCGGCGGTGCCGGTCATGCCCGACAACTTGCCGTACAGGCGGAAATAATTCTGAAACGTGATCGAGGCCAGCGTCTGGTTTTCGGGCTGGATCGCCACCCGCTCCTTGGCCTCCACCGCCTGGTGCAGGCCATCGCTCCAGCGCCGGCCACTCATCAGGCGGCCCGTGAACTCGTCCACGATCACGATCTCGCCGTTTTGCACCACATAGTGCTGATCGCGGTGGTACAGGTGCTGCGCCTTGAGCGCCGTCACCAAACTGTGCATCAGCACAATGTTGCCGGGGTCGTACAGCGACGCACCTTCGGGCAGCAACCCGGCCTGCGCCAGAATGCGCTCGGCGTTCTCGTGCCCTTGTTCCGTCAGGTGGATCTGGTGGCCCTTCTCGTCCACCGTGAAGTCGCCCGGCTTGGTCACGCCCTCGCCCGTGCGCGGGTCGGCCTCGCCCTCCTGGCGAGTCAACTGCGGCACCACCGCGTTGATGGCCAGGTACATCGGCGTGTGATCCTCGGCCTGGCCGCTGATGATGAGCGGCGTGCGCGCCTCGTCGATCAGGATCGAGTCCACCTCGTCCACGATCGCATAATGCAGCTTGCGCTGCACGCGCTCGCTGGCCTCGTAGACCATGTTGTCGCGCAGGTAGTCAAAGCCGTACTCGTTGTTGGTGCCGTAAGTGATGTCGGCGGCGTAGGCGGCCTGCTTGTCCTCCTTGGGCATGTTGGGCAGGTTGATGCCCACGCTTAGGCCCAGCCAGTTGTACAAGCGGCTCATCCACTGCGCGTCGCGGCTGGCCAGGTAGTCGTTCACCGTGACCACGTGCACGCCCTGGCCTGCCAGCGCGTTCAGGTACACCGGCAGCGTGGCGGTCAGGGTCTTGCCCTCGCCGGTGCGCATCTCGGCCACCTTGCCGTGGTGCAGCGTCAGGCCGCCCAGCAACTGCACATCAAAATGGCGCATCTTCATGATGCGCTTGCTGGCCTCGCGCACGGTGGCAAAGGCCTCGGGCAACAGGGCGTCCAGCGTCTCGCCTTGCGCCAAGCGTTGCTTGAACTCGGCGGTCTTGCCTTGCAGCGCCTCGTCCGACAGCTTCTCGAACTGGGGTTCCAGCGCGTTGACGCGCTCCACCGTCTTGCGGTACGTCTTGAGCAGGCGATCGTTGCGGCTGCCGAAAATCTTGGTCAAAAATGGGATGGCCATACAGACAGCGCCCGCACACACCACACAGCACTGCGGGCAAGCGTTTCAATTGTGAATCTGAACACCGCTTGGAAACACGCCAAGCCGTGGACGGCAGGGGATGCCGCAATCGAACCATTTTAACGGTTGCCCCAGACCGGGGCGGTTCGGGCCATAATGCGCCCCCGCCCCGATTTCTGGGGCCTTTTAACCGCTCCAGCCGCCATGTTCAGCCTGCAACAAGCCGCCCGCAACGCGCCCACACTGGCCCACCTGTTCGACCGCATCCGGCACTCCGAACAGATGCTGCACGTGGTGCAACCGCTGCTGCCGCCGGGGCTGCGTGCGCAGGTGCAAGCCGGGCCGCTGGACGACGCGTCGTGGTGCCTGCTGGTGAGCAACCCCGCCGTGGGCGCCAAGCTCAAGCAGCTCACACCTGCGCTGCTGGCCGCGCTGCGCCACGCCGGTTTTGAGGTGCCGGAGCTGCGCATCAAGGTGCGCACCAGCGCGCCGACGGGCACAAAAAAGCCTTCCAAGACATGACGCTTTGGAAGGCTGACAAGGTATCTGAAAGAAAACTGGTGCCGCCTGTCGGATTCGAACTGACGACCTACCGCTTACAAGGCGGTTGCTCTACCAACTGAGCTAAGGCGGCAACGCTGCGTATTCTACTTCACCCGCGTCAGGGCTGGGCGGCCCGGAGGCGGAGCGGTGCCCGCCCCGGCTTGCGGTGTGGGTGCCTGGCCCGGTGCGGCCTCGGCCTCGGGCGCACTGCCCTCCACCACCTGCAGGCCCTTGCGCCCGGCACCGGCACGCTGGCGGCTGGCGGCCTCCAGCGCGGCCGACGGCACCGGCGGCGTGAAGGCCATGCCCTGCCCGTTCTCGCGCGCGTAGATGGCCACCACGTGATCCACCGGCACCAGGATGTCGCGCGGTATGCCCCCGAAGCGGGCCTTGAACTCGACGTAGTCGTTGCCAATCAGCAGGTGGCTGGTGGCGTCGTAGCTGGTGTTGAGCACGATCTCGTTGTTCTGCACAAACTCGCGCGGCACCTGCACCGTGTCGTCCACATGCACCACCAGGTAGGGGGTAAAGCCGTGGTCGGTGCACCACTCGTGCAGGGCACGGATCAGGTACGGGCGGGTGGACGGGGCGTCGTCGTCAAAGCTCATGGGGCACCTCCTTGTGCTTGCTTGCTTTACTTGCGCATCACCTTCTCGGACGGCGTCAGCGCCTCGATGTAGGCCGGGCGCGAGAAAATGCGCTCGGCGTACTTCAGCAGCGGAGCGGCGTTCTTGCTCAGTTCGATGCCGTAATGGTCCAGGCGCCACAGCAGCGGCGCAATCGCCACGTCCAGCATCGAGAAATTGTCGCCCAGCATGAACTTGTTCTTCAGGAACACCGGCGCCAGCTGCGTCAGGCGGTCGCGGATGTGGGCACGCGCCTTCTCCAGCGTCTTGTCGGTGCTCTTGACGTTGCGCGCTTCCAGCGCCGAGACGTGGGCAAACAGCTCCTTCTCGAAATTGAGCAGGAACAGGCGCACGCGGGCACGGTCCACCGGGTCGCCGGGCATCAGCTGCGGGTGCGGAAAACGCTCGTCGATGTACTCGTTGATGATGTTCGATTCGTACAGAATCAGATCGCGTTCCACCAAAATCGGCACTTGGCCGTAGGGGTTCATGACGGCGATGTCGTCGGGCTTGTTGTAGAGATCGACATCACGGATTTCAAAATCCATGCCTTTTTCAAACAGCACAAAACGGCAGCGGTGCGAGAAAGGACAGGTGGTACCCGAATACAAAACCATCATGGCGAAAACTCCTCAATCACAAAAAGCAAAAAACAGTGGCAGGCCGTCGGCGCACAAGGCACGGCACCACCACTGTGTCAGTGTCCGGCCCGACGTGCGGGCCAGAGGGGGTTACTTGACGTCTTTCCAGAACGATGCGTTCAGGCGCCAGGCCACAAACGTGAACAGCGCCAGGAAGGCCAGCACAAAGTAGCCCATCTGCTTGCGGCTGGTCTGTGCCGGTTCGGCCATCCACTGCATGAAGGCCACCAGGTCGCCGACCGCGTTGTCGTACTGTTCCGGTGTCATCTGGCCGGGCTTGACCTGTTCCCAGCCGGTGATTTGCTGGTGCTCGTCAAACACGGGCTTGCGCTCGCCTTGCAGCTCCCAGAACACGTGCGGCATGCCCACGTTGGGGAACACGGCGTTGTTCCAGCCGGTCGGACGGGTGTCGTCGCGGTAGAAGGTGCGCATGTAGGTGTAGAGGTAGTCGGCACCGCTGCCAGCACCGCTGGCACGCGAGCGCGCCACCAGGGTCAGGTCAGGCGGGTTGGCACCGAACCACTCCTTGGCCTGCACCGGGTTGATGGTGGCCTTCATCACGTCGCCCACCTTGTCGGTGGCAAACACCAGGTTTTCCTTGATCTGCTTTTCGGTCAGACCAATGTCCTTCAGACGGTTGTAGCGCATAAAGGCCGCCGAGTGACAGCTGAGGCAATAGTTGGTGAACAGCTTGGCGCCATGTTGCAGCGCGGCCATGTCGGTCACGCGGTCGGGCGCCTTGTCGAGCGGGAAGCCCGCACCGGCCGCCTGCGCGCCACCGGCCAGGCCCAGGGCCATCATGCAGCCCACGATCCACTTTTTCATGTTGATTCTCCTGTCGTCGCGGGTTGGGGTCAGTGGGGCTTGAAGGTGACGCGGGTCGGCACCGGCTTGAACTCGCCAATGCGGCTCCACACCGGCATCAGCAGGAAGAAGCCGAAGTAGATCAGGGTGCCCACTTGCGACACGCGCTCGCCCACCGGCGACGGCGGCTGCACGCCCAGGTAGCCCAGGATCAGGAAGTTGACCACGAACACCGCGTACAGCACCTTGTGCCAGGTCGGACGGTAGCGGATGGAGCGCACCGGGCTGTTGTCGAGCCAGGGCAGGAAGAACAGGATCACCACGGCACCACCCATGGCCACCACGCCCCAGAACTTGGCGTCGATGGCCAGCAACAGGCCCGACACCACCACGGCGGCACCGATGATGGCACCCTTAAACTTGGCGTCCAGTTGCGACTTGCCCGCACCGAAGATGGCACCCAGCAGCACGCAAGCGATCAGCACGTACACCATCTCGCCGGTGATGGCGCGCAGCATGGAGTAGAACGGCGTGAAGTACCACACCGGGGCAATGTGGGCCGGGGTCTGGAACGGGTCGGCCGGGATGAAGTTGTTGTACTCCAGGAAGTAGCCGCCGAACTCGGGGGCAAAGAACACCACCGCCGAGAAGGCCATCAGGAAGAAGCCCACGCCCAGCAGGTCGTGCACCGAGTAGTACGGGTGGAACGGGATGCCGTCCAGCGGCTTGCCCTTGGCGTCCTTGGGAGCGTTGGGACCCTTGATTTCCACGCCGTCGGGGTTGTTGGAACCCACTTCGTGCAGCGCAATGATGTGCGCAGCCACCAGGCCGATCAGCACCAGCGGTACCGCAATCACGTGGAAGCTGAAGAAGCGGTTCAGCGTGGCGTCGCCCACCACGTAGTCGCCACGGATCAGCAGCGCCAGGTCGGGGCCGATCAGCGGCACAGCGGCAAACAGGTTCACGATCACCTGCGCGCCCCAGAACGACATCTGGCCCCAGGGCAGCAGGTAGCCCATGAAGGCCTCGGCCATCAGGCACAGGAAGATGGCACAGCCAAACACCCACACCAGTTCGCGCGGCTTGCGGTAGGAGCCGTAGATCAGGCCACGGTACATGTGCAGGTACACCACCACGAAGAACGCCGAGGCGCCGGTGGAGTGCATGTAGCGGATCAGCCAGCCCCAGGGCACATCGCGCATGATGTACTCCACCGAAGCAAACGCCACGGCAGCGTCGGGCTTGAAGTTCATCACCAGGAAAATGCCGGTGACGATCTGGATCACCAGCACCAGCAGCGCCAGCGAGCCGAAGAAATACCAGAAGTTGAAGTTCTTCGGTGCGTAGTATTCGGAGAGGTGCTCCTTGTACAGCTTGGACAGCGGGAAGCGGTTGTCCACCCAGTTGAGCAGTTTCTCGCCCGCCGGAGCGTTGGGCGCGACTTCTTTGAATTCAGCCATTTAGGATCTCCTCAAGCCTTCTTTTCTTCGCCGATGAGCAGCAGCGTGTCCGACAGGTACACGTGCGGCGGCACTTCGAGGTTGTCCGGGGCCGGCTTGTTCTTGAACACGCGGCCGGCCAGGTCGAAGGTGGAACCGTGGCAGGGGCACAGGTAGCCGCCCACCCAGTCGTCGGGCAGCGAGGGCTGCGGGCCCGCCTGGAACTTGTCGGACGGCGAGCAGCCCAGGTGGGTGCAGATGCCCACCGCCACGAAGATCTCGGGCTTGATGGAGCGGTGGCGGTTCTTGGCGTATTCGGGCGTGGGGTAGGCGGTGCGCTCGGAGGTGGGATCGGCTAGGCCGCCGTCCAGTTTCTCGAGTTCCGCCAGCTGCTCGGGAGTGCGGCGCATGACCCAGACCGGCTTGCCGCGCCATTCCACCACCATTTTCTGGCCCGGCTGCAGGACGGAGACGTCCACTTCCACCGCGGCACCGGCGGCCTTGGCGCGCTCGGAGGGCTGGAATGTGCTGACGAAAGGTACGGCTACAGCGGCTGCTCCCACGCCGCCCATGGCGGCCGAGGTGATCAGCCAGACGCGGCGGCCGTTATCGACGGTTGCTTCGCTCATGGGGATCTTTCAATGACTAGCTAGACAATTGAGGAACCGCGGCAGGGTCACCGGGTCAACCGGCGATTGTAGCGGAGCCTTACCGTACCGGGTACTTTTGCAACAAACTGCAAAACCTTGCACGCCTGTGGCACATACACCTCAGGTGGGCAGGGCCAAAAGGGCCGCCTCTACCGCCGCCATCAGGCTGCTGGGGTCGGCGCGGCCGGTGCCGGCCAGGTCGAACGCGGTACCGTGGTCGGGGCTGGTGCGCACAAAGGGCAAGCCCAGCGTGGTGTTGACACCGTGTTCCAGCCCCAAATACTTCACTGGAATCAGCCCTTGGTCGTGGTACATGGCCACCACCACATCAAATTCCCCCCGACGTGCGCGCATGAATACGGTGTCGGGCGCGTGGGGGCCGCTGGCGTCGTAACCCTCCCGCCGCGCCTGCGCGATGGCGGGGGCAATGGTGTCGATTTCTTCACGGCCAAACAGCCCGCCCTCGCCCGCGTGGGGGTTGAGTCCCGCCACCGCGATGCGGCATGGGTGCCCACCGACGCCGTGGCGGAAGTGCTGGCCTGTGATGCTGATGGTTTGCAACACGTTGTCGAACGTCACCGCATCCAGCGCCTGGCGCAAGGCCACGTGGATGCTGACCAGCACGGTGCGCAACCCGGGGTTGGACAGCATCATGCGAACCGGCACGTCGGCCACGCTGCGGCCCAGGTGTTCGGCGGCCAGCGCCTGCAGGTATTCGGTATGGCCGGGGTGGGCAATGCCCGCTGCCGCCAGCGCCTCCTTGTGGATGGGCGCGGTCACCACCGCCGCCACCTCGCCCCGCAACGCCGCACGCGCGGCCCAGGCGATGGCTTGTGCGGCGGCACGGCCTGCGTCGGCGCTGACCTGGCCCCACGGCACCGGCTGGGGCAGTTGCACCACGGGCAGCACTGGCACGCAACGCGGCGGCAGCGTGGCCACATCGGCGGCGTGTTCCAGCACGGCCACGGGCAACAGGCCGCCCGTCGCCTCGGCGGCGCGGCGCAGGGTGGCCACATCGCCCACCACCACGCAGCGCTGCGACCACTCGGGCCGGCGCCGGAACAGCTCGGCCACGATTTCCGGGCCTATGCCCGCCGGGTCGCCCATGGTGATGGCGATGGGCCGCTGGGCGGCCGATGTGGGTGGGGTGTCCATGGGCTCAGGCCGGGTTGTCGATATCGATGAATGCGTGCGCCAGCCCCAGCTGGGCCGCCACGTGGGCGCCCAGCGCCTGCACGCCATAACGCTCGGTGGCGTGGTGGCCGCAGGCCAAGTAGGCCACGCCGCACTCGCGCGCGTAATGCGCCTGCGGCTCGGAGATTTCGCCGGTGATGAAGGCATCGGCACCGGCGGCGATGGCGGCCTCGAAGTAGCTTTGCGCACCACCACTGCACCACGCCACGCGGCGCAACGGGCGCTGCTGCGCGCCGCCGTCCACCACCGTCACGCCCCGGCCCAGTTGCTGCTGCGCGTGGGCGGCCAGTTCAACCACGCTGTCGCACGGCGACAGGCCCAGAAAACCCAGCTCCTGCTCGCCGAAACGGCCCCAGGCGCCGGTGTCGGGCAACGGCTGAAAACCCAACCTCAAGGCAAGCTGGGCGTTGTTGCCCAGCTCGGGGTGGGCGTCGAGCGGCAGGTGGTAGGCGTACAGGTTGATGTCGTGGCGCAGCAAGGCGGCTAGGCGCCGCTTCATCCAACCGGTGACGCAGCCGCTCTGGCCACGCCAGAACAGGCCGTGGTGTACCACGACAGCATCAGCCCCGACAGCCACCGCCGCCTCGATCAGGGCCAGGCTGGCCGTGACGCCGCTGACCAGCTTGCGCACCTCAGACCTGCCCTCGACCTGCAAGCCGTTGGGGCCATAGTCCTTGAAGGCACCGGGCTGCAGGACGCACTCGAACGCTTGCGTCAGCGCGGTGCGCTCCACCGCAGCAGCGGCAACAGAAGATGAATTCGTCATGCCAACATCATGCCACGGCACGCTGACCCCGGCGGCCTCAGCGGCGCTGGTTGCGCTCCGATTCAAGCATCTTGCGCCAGAAGAAACGGGCAAACCAGCCCATCATGCCCACCGCAAACACCACCACCACCAGGCTGAACAGCCCGTAGTCGGTGGAAAAAAGATCGACAATCGCTTTCATTCACAGTCCTTCCAAAGACACAAGACGTTGGCACAGTTGTACCCGCTCTGCACCCATCGCCCTTGACTTGGGTCAAATACCACGCAACCTTACCCTGACCTGACCATGAAACGCTACTGGCTGATCTTTTCACAAACCGCCACCGTGCTGCTGGCGGTGTACTTCGTGGTGGCCACGCTCAGGCCGGAGTGGCTGCGGCGTGCGCCCACTGTGGCCTCGGTGGTGCAGGTGTTCGAGAGCAGCGACACCGCAGCGCGCACCGATGCGGGCAACGGCTACAGCCAGGCGGCGCGGCTGGCCTCGCCGGCGGTGGTCAGCATCAGCACCAGCAAGGCGCCCCTGCGCAACCCGCACTACGCCGACCCGTGGTTCCGCTTCTTCTTTGGCGACCAGGCCAACAACCAGCCGCAAAGCGGGCTGGGCTCGGGCGTCATCGTCAGCCCCGAGGGCTACATCCTGACCAACAACCACGTGGTGGAAGGCGCCGACGAGATCGCGATCCAGCTCAGCGACGGGCGCAAGGCGCTGGCCCAGGTCATCGGCACCGACCCCGACACCGACCTGGCGGTACTCAGGATCGGCCTGGCTGATTTGCCGGTCATCACGCTGGGCAATTCCGACCAGCTGCAGGTGGGCGATGTGGTGCTGGCGATTGGCAACCCGTTTGGCGTGGGCCAGACCGTGACCAGCGGCATCGTGAGCGCGCTGGGGCGCACGCAGCTGGGCATCAACACGTTCGAGAACTTCATCCAGACCGACGCCGCCATCAACCCCGGCAACTCTGGCGGCGCGCTGGTGGACGTGCAGGGGCGCCTGATGGGCATCAACACCGCCATCTACTCGCGCTCGGGCGGCTCGATGGGCATTGGCTTTGCGATCCCGACCTCGATTGCGCGCAACGTGCTGTCGGCCATCGTGCGCGACGGCAAGGTCACGCGCGGCTGGATTGGCGTGGAGCCGCAGGAACTCACGCCCGAAATGGCGCTGAACTTTGGCATTGCCCCGGACGCGCAAGGCGTGGTGATCACCGGCGTGCTGCAGGACGGGCCTGCGGCGCAGGCGGGCATCCGCCCCGGCGACGTGATTGCCACCGTGCAGGACAAGGCCGTGACGAGCGTGCCCGCCCTGCTGCAGGCGGTGGCGGCGCTGACGCCCGACACCGCCGTCATGGTGGAGATCTGGCGCGGCCAGGAGCGGCTGAAGCTGCCCATCACACCGGGGCGCCGCCAGAGCGCCACCACACAGACACAGCCGCCGGGCCGCTGACGGTGCGCGTCAGGCCGATGGCGGCGGGGGTGGCGTGATATCGGTGCCCGGTGCGGCGGCGGCGGGCGGGGCGGCCTTGCTGAACCAGCGTGCGCCCAGGATGCCCAGCTCGTACAGCAGGCACATCGGCACCGCCAGCGCCAGTTGCGAGATCACGTCGGGCGGCGTGACGATGGCGGCAATCACGAACGCCACCACAATGAAATAGCCTCGGAAGTTCTTGAGCTGCTCGACCGTGACCATGCCCATGCGCACCAGCAGCATCACCACCACCGGCACCTGGAACGCCAGCCCGAACGCCAGGTACAACGACAGGATGGCCTCGACGTAGGACGCGATGTCGGGCGTGGCGTTGACGCTGTCGGGCGTGAAGCCCTGGATGAAGGCGAACATCTTGTCCAGCACAAAGAACTGCACGAACGCAATGCCCGTGTAGGCCAGCACACTGCCAAAGACGATGAGCGGCAGCGCAAACTTCTTCTCGTGGCTGTAGAGGCCGGGCGCCACAAAGGCCCAGATCTGGTAGATCACCCACGGCAGCGCCAGCAGCAGGCCCGCCATCATCAGCACCTTGATCGGCACAAAGAACGGGCTGAACACGCCCACCGCAATCAGCTTGACGTCGGGCGGCATGTGGGCCCGGATGGGCATGGCCACCAGGTCGATCAGCCCGCTGGGGCCGGGCCACACCGCCAGCAACGCCATGCACACCCCCACCCCGACCAGCGCGTACAGCAGCCGGTCGCGCAGCTCCATCAGGTGCTGGACAAACGGCTGCTCGGTGCCGGCGAGTTCGTCGGCAGGATGGGGTGGTGTGGACATGGTTCAGAAAGGACGGGTTTTGGGGCGGTAGCGCGCCACCCGCGCAGCACCCGACTGCACCCGGGTGCGCGTGCCCGTGCGGGCCTTGTACCACTGCGGCACCGCTTTTTGCTTGAGCCGGAACCGCTTGCGCGGGTGGCGGTACTGCGGGTACGACGGGGCCGGGGCCAGGCCTTCGGCGTCGGTGCCGGTGACGAAGCCGCCATCAAAGCCGGCGCTGCTGTCGTGCCAGGTGGTGTTGACGTCGCGCACCGTCTGGTGGATGGAGGACTCGACGTGCTGCGCGGCGTCCTGCACCGAAGCCTTCATGCGCTGCAACTCCTCGAGGTCGATGGAGCGGCTGACCTCGGCCTTGACGTCGGCCACGTAACGCTGGGCCTTGCCAAACAGCGCGCCCACCGTGCGCACCACGCGCGGCAGCTTCTCGGGGCCGATGACGACCAGCGCCACCACGCCGATCAGCGCCAGCTTGGAGATGCCCAGATCAATCATGCACGGCCCTCCCCGGCGCAGCGCGCAGCGGCACGGCGTCAGCCCCTGGTCTTGGCTTCCACATCGATGGTGGTGGGCTGGGCGGTGGGTTGGCTGGCGGCCTGCTGCGTGACCTGGGCCGCCGGAGCGGCGTTGGCGTCCGCATCGGCAGGCGGGGCGCTGCCGTCGCGCATGCCGTCCTTGAAGCCCTTGACGGCGCCGCCCAGGTCGGAACCGATGTTCTTGAGCTTTTTGGTGCCGAAAATCAGCACCACCACCAGCAACACAATCAGCCAGTGCCAAATCGATAAACTGCCCATGTATTAATCTCCTGCGCCTAGGGTCAACACCCTGGCATGAAGGGCGAATTCTACGCCCACACCCGCGCGGGCGCAGCGCGCAGCCGGTTTCAACCGCGTGCCCACGGGCGCGGGCCGCCCATGACGTGCAGGTGCAGGTGGTGGACTTCCTGCGCACCGTCGGCGCCGGTGTTGGCAATGATGCGGAATCCTCCTTCGGGGTACGGGCGGCAACCCAGCTCCAGCGCCAGTTTGGGCGCCAGCACCATCATGCGGCCCAGCAGGCGCTCGTGCTCGGGCGTGACCTGCGCCATCGACGGGATATGCTGCTTGGGAATCAGCAGAAAATGCACCGGCGCCCACGGCGCGATGTCGTGGAAGGCGTAGATGTCGTCGTCCTCGTACACCTTGCGGCTCGGGATCTGGCCCGCCACGATCTTGCAGAAGATGCAGTGCGGGTCGGCGTTGGGATGCAAGCTCATGTCAGAACACTCCATCGGCATCGACCGGCTGGCCCGCGTTCATGCGCGCCATACCCTTGACGATGCGGTACAAGAACCAGATTGAAATGGCCAGCCACGCCAGCCAGCCCGGCACCAGAAACAGCAGCCACAGCGGGAACGTGACGAGGTAGGCCACGCAGGCGATCAGCACGGAACGGATACGCCAGGTGAAGTGGCTGGCGTGCCAGGTGCCTTCGGCCTCGGATTTTTTCACGAAATCCAGGATCAGTGCCACGATCAACAGCGTTGGCCCCCACTGCCCGCCCGGCACCAGCGCCGCCACCGCCACCACCAGGTGCAGCAAATAGCTGATGAGGCCCACGGTGTTGAGCCGGCGCAGCAGCTCCGGGTCGTGGTCGGGTGGCAGGATGATGGGGTCGGGCATGGCGGTGGTGCGCTGGCTCAGGCGTTGCCCGCTTCGCGGGCCTGCACCTTGCGCAGGGCTTTTTCTTCCAGCCCGCTCAGGCCTTCGCGGCGGGCCAGTTCGGCCACCACATCGGCGGGGCTCAGGCCAAAGTGCGCCAATGCGACCATGCTGTGAAACCACAGGTCGGCCACTTCGCCCACCAGGGCTTGCGGGGTGCCGTGGCCATGTTGCAAGTCCTTGGCGGCCATGATGGCCTCGCCCGCCTCTTCGGCCACTTTCTTCAAAAATGCGTCGGGGCCCTTGTGCAACAGGCGCGCGACATAGCTTTTTTCCGGGTCGCCGCCGTTGGCGGGCTTGCGGCTGTCGAGCACAGCGGCCAATCGGTTGAGGGTATCGGTGGTGGTAGCGGTCATTGTTTGTAGATGCTTTCAGGGTCTTTGAGCACAGGATCGACACTGTGCCACACAGGCACGGCGTTGGTAGCGTCGGTGTCCAGACGCTGGTAGAAGCAGCTGTGGCGGCCGGTGTGGCAGGCAATGCCAGGCTCGTGGCCCTGCTGCGTGATCTTGAGCAGCACCACGTCGTTGTCGCAGTCCAGGCGGATGTCGTGCACAGTTTGCACGTGGCCCGATTCTTCGCCCTTGAACCAGAGCTTGTTGCGCGAGCGGCTGAAGTACACCGCCCGCCCCAGTTCGGCGGTTTTTTGCAGCGCTTCGCGGTTCATCCAGGCAAACATCAGCACGTCGCCCGTGCTGGCTTCCTGGGCAATCACCGGCACCAGGCCCTTGTCGTCCCACTTGATCTGATCCAACCAATCCATGGTCGTCCTCCCGTTCACAGGCGCACCGGAATGCCACGCTCGGCCATGCGCTGCTTGGCCTGGGCAATCGTGAATTCGCCGTAGTGGAAGATGCTGGCGGCCAGCACCGCGTCGGCACCGCCTTGCTGCACGCCATCGGCCAAGTGATCGAGGTTGCCCACGCCGCCCGAGGCAATCACCGGCACCGCTACCGCATCGCTCACGGCACGGGTCAGGGCCAGGTCGAAGCCGGATTTGGTGCCGTCGCGGTCCATGCTGGTGAGCAGGATTTCACCCGCACCGTGTTCGGCCATCTGGCGCGCCCAAGCCACGGCGTCCAGCCCCACGTTCTTGCGGCCACCGTGGCTGTACACGTCCCAGCCCGGCCCCAGCGGCAGGCCGTTGGCACCGGGGCGCTGTTCGTCCTCGGGGGTGCGGCGCTTGGCGTCGATGGCGACCACGATGCACTGGGCGCCGTAGCGGGCCGAAGCGTCGCGGATGACCTGCGGGTTGGCAATGGCGGCGGAGTTGAAGCTGACCTTGTCGGCCCCGGCATTGAGCAGGCGGCGCACGTCGTCCACGGTACGCACACCCCCGCCCACGGTCAGCGGGATGAACACCTGCGAAGCCACGGCCTCGATGATGTGCAGGATCACGTCGCGGCCGTCGCTGGTGGCGGTGATGTCGAGAAAGGTGAGCTCGTCGGCACCCTGCTCGTTGTAGCGGGCGGCAATTTCCACCGGATCACCGGCGTCGCGCAGTTCGACAAAGTTGACGCCCTTGACCACGCGGCCACCGGTAACGTCCAGACAGGGAATGATGCGTTTGGCTAACATGGGAATGAAGTGTGGAGGGCCGGTTCAGGCCACGGTGAGTTGTTGCCAGCCCTGCCACCGGGCGCCGGGCGCGACCTGGATCGGCTCGAACACCTGCGCGGCCTCCACGCACAGCATGTGGCGGTGGCCGTCGGCGGGCATGTCGGGCAAGGCGGCGCAGTTGTCGGGGCCGGGGTTCCAGACCACCGCGCTGGCCCAGCTGGGGCTGTGGGCGATGTGCAGGGCGTGTACGCCATCCTGCAGGTGCAGCGGCCCGGCCGGGGCGGCGTACACACGGTCGAATTCAGCGTTGAAGGTCTGGGCCGCAGCGGCTGGCTGGCGGGTGTCGCGCAGCGCGTCCCATTCTGGCTGCCCGTGCAGGCCGGTCAGCGTGGCCTGGGTCACGTCCTGCACCGCCAGGTAGGTGTGCAGGGCGCCGGTGAATAGCAGCGTTTCAACCCCGGTGTTGTGGACGTGCAGCGTGATGCGGAGCTGGCCAGGCTGCAGGTGCAGCGCCAGCCGCGCCTCGAACGCTTGGGGCCAGTGGGCGTGGGTGGCAGCACTGTCACGCAGGGCCAGCACCAACTCGGCCTGGTCGGCAGCGCCCTGGAACGACAGCACCTGCCACGGCATGGTGCGGGCAAAACCGTGCTTGGGCAGGGAGCCGCGCTGGTTGAACTGCGGCCAGCACACCGGCACGCCGCCTCGGATGGCGCTCACGCCATCAAAACGGCTACGGGGGCTGAGGAACAGGCGCTCGCGCCCCGCCGCCTGCCACTGCAGCACCTGGGCGCCGTGTTCGGCCACCAGCAAGCTGTCGCCCTGGGGCAAGCGCAGGCGGTGGCACGGCAACCCGGCCAGCGCCTCGGGCGCGCAGGTGGCCAGTGCGGGCATCAGCCGTTGAGCTCGTCGGCCAAGCGCTGGGCCGCTTCAAAGTCCAGGTCGCCGCTGTAGATGGAACGGCCACAGATCACGCCTTCCACGCCCTCGTCCTCCACCGCGCACAGCTGGCGGATGTCTTCGAGGTTGGACAAGCCGCCCGAGGCGATGACGGGAATGGTCAGCGCCTGCGCCAGCTTGACGGTGGCCTCGATGTTGATGCCAGACAGCATGCCATCGCGGCCAATGTCGGTGTAGATGATGGACTCGACGCCGTAGTCCTCGAACTTCTTGCCCAGATCGACCACGTTGTGGCCGGTGAGCTTGCTCCAGCCGTCGGTGGCGACCTTGCCGTCCTTGGCGTCCAGGCCCACGATGATGTGGCCGCCGAACGCAGTGCAGGCGTCCTGCAGGAAGCCAGGGTTCTTGACGGCGGCGGTGCCGATGATGACGTAGCGCAGACCGGCGTCCAAGTAGCGCTCGATGGTGTCAAGGTCGCGGATGCCACCGCCGAGCTGCACATCCACCTCGCTGCCGACTTCCTTGAGGATGGCGCGGATGGCGCCCTCGTTGCGGGGCTTGCCGGCAAAGGCACCGTTCAAGTCCACCAGGTGCACCCGCCGTGCGCCCTTGTTGACCCAGTTGCGCGCCATGGCGGCCGGATCTTCACCGAACACGGTGGATTGGTCCATGTCGCCTTGTTTCAGGCGCACACATTGGCCGTCTTTCAAGTCAATGGCAGGAATCAGAAGCATGGCTGTGCAGAAAAGTCAGAGGTGGAAACAAGAAAACCGGTGCCCCCGTTCAGGGGTTCCAGTGCAGGAAATTGCGGTACAGGGCCAGCCCCTGGTCGGCGCTTTTTTCGGGGTGGAACTGGGTCGCGAACAGGTTGTCGCGCGCCACGGCACAGGTAAAACGCTGGCCGTAGTCGGACTCGCCCACGCTGTGCGCTGGGTTGGTCGGGCGGGCGTAGAAGCTGTGCACGAAATAGAAATAGCTGCCATCGGCAATGCCGTCCCACATCGGGTGCGCCGGGCCACGGCCCAGATCGTGGAACACCTGGTTCCAACCCATTTGCGGCACCTTGTAGCGGCTGCCATCGGGCTGGGTCTGGCCTTCCAGCCGGAACTTGACCACCTCGCCCGGAACCAGGCCCAGGCCGGGGGTGTCGCCCTCCTCGCTGTGGTCGAGCAGCATCTGCATACCCACGCACACGCCAAACAGCGGCTTGTGCGCGGCGGCGTGCAGCACGGCGTCTTGCAGGCCACTGCGAGCCAGTTCGGCCATGCAGTCGGGCATGGCGCCCTGGCCGGGCAGCACCACGCGGTGCGCGTCGCGCACCACCTGCGGGTCGGACGTGACCAGCACGTCCACATGGTCCACCGCGGTGGCGGCATGGATCACCGCCTGCGCCACCGAGCGCAGGTTGCCCATGCCATAGTCCACCACGGCCACGGTTTGTCGGTTCATTGGTAACAAGTCGGTACGGTCACGGAAACGGCAGCGTGCGGGGCCGCGCAGCCCTTACAGCGAGCCTTTGGTCGAAGGAATGACGCCCGCTTGGCGCGGATCCAGCTCCAGCGCAGCACGCAGCGCACGGGCAAAGGCCTTGAAGATGGTCTCGCACTGGTGGTGGGCGTTGACACCTTTGAGGTTGTCGATGTGCAAGGTCACACCCGCGTGGTTGACAAAGCCCTGGAAGAATTCGTACACCAGTTGCGTGTCGAGTTGGCCCAGCATGCCGCTGGTAAATTGCACATCCATGTGCAGGCCCGGGCGACCGGAAAAGTCCACCACCACGCGGCTCAAAGCCTCATCCAGTGGCACGTAGGCGTGGCCGTAACGGCGAATGCCTTTTTTGTCGCCCACCGCCAGCGCAAAGGCCTGGCCCAGCGTGATGCCCACATCCTCCACCGTGTGGTGGCCGTCGATGTGCAGATCGCCCGCGCACTGGATGTCCAGATCAATCAGCCCGTGGCGGGCAATCTGGTCGATCATGTGATCCAGGAAACCGATGCCGGTGTGCAGGCGGGACTGGCCGCTACCGTCCAGGTTGAGGCGAACCGTGATCTGGGTTTCCAGCGTGTGGCGGGTGACGTCGGCTTGACGCATGTCTTGGGCACTCATAGAAATGGAAGCCCATGATACCATCCAGCACCCCTTTTTCTATCGTACCCACCGCATGAGCCGCTTCTGGAGCGCCGTCGTTCACGGCCTGACCCCTTACGTTCCGGGCGAGCAGCCCAAGCTCGATAACCTGGTCAAGCTCAACACCAACGAGCACCCCTACGGCCCGTCGCCCAAGGCGCTGGAAGCGATACGCGCCGCCACCAGCGACGCGCTGCGCCTGTACCCCGACCCCAACGCAGACGCGCTCAAGGCAGCACTGGCGCAACGCCACGGCCTGCAGCCCAACCAGATCTTCGTTGGCAACGGCTCCGACGAGGTGCTGGCGCACGCCTTCATGGCGCTGCTCAAGCACGACCAGGCGCTGTGGTTCCCAGACATCACGTACAGCTTCTACCCGGTGTATTGCGGTCTGTACCAGGTGCCACACCGCAAAGTGGCGCTGACGGACACGTTCGAGATCAGCGTGGACGACTACCTGCCGCGCGGCGACGAGCGCGCGGGCGCCATCATCTTCCCCAACCCCAACGCGCCCACGGGCCGCCTGCTGACGCTGGCCGAGGTGGAACGCATCGTGGCGGGCAACCCCGACGCGGTGGTGCTGGTGGACGAGGCCTACGTGGACTTTGGCGGCGAGAGCGCCATTGCGCTGGTCGACCGCTACCCCAACCTGCTGGTGGTGCACACCTTCTCCAAGAGCCGCTCGCTGGCCGGATTGCGCGTGGGCTTTGCGGCGGGCCACCCCGATCTGATCGAGGCACTGGAACGGGTCAAGAACAGCTTCAACTCCTACCCGCTGGATCGGCTGGCGATGGCCGGCGCGGTGGCGTCGGTGGAGGACGAAGCCTACTTCCAGGACAGCTGCCGCAAGGTGATGGCCACGCGCGAGCAGCTGGTGGCCGATATGGCGGCGCTGGGTTTCGAGGTGCTGCCGTCCGGCGCCAACTTCATCTTTGCGCGCCACCCGCAACATGACGGTGCGGCCCTGACGGCGGCGTTGCGCGAACGCGCCATCATCGTGCGCCACTTCAAGCAGCCACGCATCGACCAGTTCCTGCGCATCACCATCGGCACCGACGCGCAATGCCAGGCCTTGGTGCAGGCGCTGCGCGAGATCCTGGAAGTTTGACAAAATCAGCGCGTCCGTCCTATACTTTGTCGGATCTGAAGGTGGCGCACGGTGTTGCGCTGCCTTTTGTTGTTTCTGCAACAACCCCCTGAACATGTGCGCCTTGTGCCCCTGATGGCTGCAAGGTGCCTGCACTCACCGACGATGGTGCCTGGTGTGGCCCCCCGGATCCGCCCGCAACGGGCACCGGCCTTGGGCCACTGGCGTTTGCGTCGAACCCTGTTTCCTTATTTGTAGAAAGTGCCCTTATGGCCAAAGAAGAACTCATTGAAGTCAGCGGCGTTGTGACCGAAGTGTTGCCCGACAGCCGCTACCGCGTCACGCTGGACAACGGCCACGAGCTGATCGCCTACTCGGCGGGCAAGATGCGCAAGCACCACATCCGCATCCTGGCGGGCGACAAGGTCAAGCTCGAACTGTCGCCGTACGACCTGAGCAAGGGCCGCATCAATTTCCGCCACATCGAAGGCCGTGGCCCCGGCCCGACCGGCGGCCAGCGCAGCAAGATTCCCCGACCCCACGCACAGGCCACCTCGCAGTGGCCTGTTGGCGTTGCGGGCTTTTAGCGCAGGCGCAATTCGGCGGCGCGGGCGTGGGCGGTCAGACCCTCACCGTGGGCGATGACGCTGGCAATCTGGCCCAGCGTCTGCGCACCTTGTTCGCTGACCTCGATCAGGCTGCTGCGCTTCTGGAAGTCGTACACCCCCAGCGGGCTGGAAAAACGCGCGGTGCCACTGGTGGGCAGCACATGGTTGGGGCCGGCGCAGTAGTCGCCCAGGCTTTCGCTGGTGTAGGCGCCCAAGAAGATGGCGCCCGCGTGCTTGAGCAATGGCTCCCAGCGGTGCGGCTCGTGGCTGCTGACTTCCAAGTGTTCCGGCGCAATGCGGTTGCTGATGGCGCACGCTTCTTCCATGCTGCGGGTCTGGATCAACGCGCCGCGGCCATTCAGGCTTTTGGCGATGATGTCGGCGCGCGGCATGGTGGGCAGCAGCTTGTCGATGGAAGCCTGCACGGCGGCAATGTAGTCCGCGTCTGGGCACAGCAGGATGGATTGCGCCAGCTCGTCATGCTCGGCCTGGCTGAACAAGTCCATCGCCACCCAGTCTGGCGGCGTGGTGCCGTCGGCCAGCACCAGGATTTCGCTCGGGCCGGCGATCATGTCTATGCCCACGGTGCCAAACACGTGCTTTTTGGCGCTGGCCACGTAGGCGTTGCCGGGGCCGGTGATTTTGTCCACCTTGGGCACGGTGGCGGTGCCGTAGGCCAAGGCGGCCACCGCCTGTGCGCCGCCGATGGTGAAGGCGCGCGACACGCCCGCCACGTAGGCCGCCGCCAGCACCAGCGCATTCTTTTCGCCGCGCGGCGTGGGCACCACCATGATGATCTCCTCCACCCCGGCCACGTGGGCGGGAATGGCGTTCATCAGCACGCTGGACGGGTACGCCGCCTTGCCACCCGGCACGTAGATGCCCACGCGGTCCAGCGGCGTGACCTTCTGGCCCAGCAGGGTGCCGTCCTCGTCGCGGTAGCTCCAGCTCTCGCCGCTGGCGCGCTTCTGGGCCTCGTGGTAGCGGCGCACGCGCGCGGCAGCGGCTTGCAGGGCCTCGCGCTGCACGGCGGGCAGGCTGTCGAACGCGGCGCGCAGTTCGGTCTGGGTCAGCTCCAGCTCGGTCATGCCGGTGACGCTCAGGCCGTCAAAGCGGTTGGTGTAGTCCAGCACCGCCGCGTCGCCACGGGTGCGCACGTCGGCCAGGATGTCGGCCACACGCTGCTCGATCGCGGCATCGGTGTCGGCCGACCAGTGCAGGCGGGCCTGGAAACGGGCTTCAAAATCGGCGTCGGTGGTGCGCAACAGCAGCGGGGTAGCGTTCATGGGGCAGGTTCCATAGAAAAAGGGGCATTCCAGCCCCCGTAGCGTAGCGCAAGCCGCCACGGCCTGGCGCGGCACGGTGAATTCGGCGCGGGCGTCAGCCCTGGGTGGCCTGGGCGAAGGCGTCCAGGATCGGGCGGATGGCGGCGCGCTTGGTCTTGAGCGCGGCGTGGTTGACCACCAAGCGCGATGAAATATCCATGATACGCTCGACTTCCACCAGATGGTTGGCCTTGAGGGTATTGCCGCTGGAGACCAGATCGACGATCGCATCGGCCAAGCCGGTCAGCGGCGCCAGCTCCATGCTGCCGTAGAGTTTGATGAGATCGACGTGTACGCCCTTGCTGGCAAAAAACTCGCGGGCAATCGCCACGTATTTGGTGGCAACCTTGAGGCGCGCACCCTGGCGCACCGCGTTGGCGTAGTCGAAGTCGGTGCGCGTGGCCACGCTCATGCGGCACTTGGCAATCTGCAAGTCCAGTGGCTGGTACAGGCCGACGTTGCCCGCGCCACCCCACTCGGCTTCGTGCTCCAGCAGGGTGTCCTTGCCGCATACGCCCAGATCGGCACCACCGTACTGCACGTAGGTGGGCACATCGGAGGCGCGCACCAGCACCACCTGCACGTCAGGGCGGTTGGTGGGCAGAATCAGCTTGCGCGACTTTTCCGGGTCTTCGAGCACCTCAATGCCTGCAGCGGCCAGCAACGGCAGTGTTTCTTCAAAAATGCGGCCTTTGGACAAGGCCAGCGTCAGCATCGGGCTGCTCATTGGATTCTTTCGATGTCCGCGCCCAAGGCGCGCAGTTTGAGTTCCATCTGGTCGTAACCACGGTCCAGGTGGTAGATGCGGTCCACCACGGTCTCGCCTTCGGCCACCAGCCCGGCAATCACCAGGCTGGCGGAGGCGCGCAGGTCGGTGGCCATGACGGTGGCGCCTGACAGGCGCGGTACGCCCTCGACCACCGCCACCCGGCCATCAATGCGGATGCTGGCCCCCAGTCGCTGCAATTCCTGCACGTGCATGAAGCGGTTTTCGAAAATGGTTTCGGTCACGGTGCTGGCACCGTGCGCCACCGCGTTCAGGGCCATGAACTGGGCCTGCATGTCGGTCGGAAAGCCGGGGTATTCGGTGGTGCGGAAGGTCTGGGCCTTGAGCGCAGCCGCACCCGACGACACCACGCGCAGGCCTTCGGTCACGTCTTCCACCGTCACGCCCGCGTCGCGCAGCTTGTCGATCACGGCGTCCAGGTGGTCGCCGCGCGCGTGTTGCAGCGTCACGTCGCCACCCGTGGCCGCGACGGCGCACAGGAAGGTACCGGCCTCGATGCGGTCGGCTACCACGGCGTGTTCGCAGCCGTGCAGCCGCTCCACACCCTGGATGCGGATGCGGCTGGTGCCGTGGCCTTCGATCCTGGCGCCCATCTTGATCAGCATTTCGGCCAGATCGGTGATCTCGGGCTCCTGGGCGGCGTTTTCCAGGATGGTCTCGCCGTCGGCCAGCGTGGCGGCCATCATGAAGTTCTCGGTGCCGGTCACGGTCACCATGTCGGTGGTGATGCGCGCGCCTTTCAGGCGGGTCTGGCCTGCGGGCAACTGGGCCACCATGTAGCCGTGCTCCACCACAATCTCAGCCCCCATCGCTTGCAAGCCTTTGATGTGCTGGTCCACCGGACGCGAGCCAATCGCACAACCGCCCGGCAACGACACTTTGGCCCGACCAAAACGCGCCAGCAGCGGCCCCAACACCAGCACCGAAGCGCGCATGGTTTTGACCAAATCGTAAGGCGCTTCGGGCAACAAACTGGTGGGCGCTTGCAGCGTGAAGCCGCCGCGCTCGCCGTGGGTCTCGGCCTGCACGCCCATGTTGTCCAGCAGCTTGCGCATGGTGGCCACGTCGCGCAGGCGCGGCACGTTGCGCAGCTCGACCGGCTCGGCGGTTAGCAGGGCGGCGCACAGTTCGGGCAAGGCGGCGTTCTTGGCACCCGAGACCGCAATGCTGCCATGCAAGGGGCGGCCACCCACAATACGGAGTTTGTCCATCGCGTCAGTCCGCCGCCTGCTGCGCCCACTCGGCGGGGGTCAGGGTTTTCATCGACAGGGCGTGTACCTCGTCGGTCTGGATGCGCTGGCCCAGCGTGGCGTACACCAGCTGGTGGCGCGCAATCAGGCGCTTGCCTTCGAAGGCGGGCGACACGATGACCGCCGACCAGTGGCGGCCATCGCCGCTCACGTCCAGGTGTTCGCACGGCAGGCCGGCCGCGATCAGGGATTGCAATTGTTCAGCGGTCATAGATCAGGAAGGGGTAAGCTCAATGGCGGATTTTGTAGCCCGTGCGCAGCAGGTGCAGGGCAAAGCCGCCCACCAGCAGCAGCGCCACGGTCACGACCGACAGGCTGTGCCACGGCGACACGTCGCTGACGCCAAAGAAGCCGAAACGGAAGCCGTCGATGATGTAGAAGAACGGGTTGAAGTGGCTGACCTGCTGCCAGAACGCGGGCAGGGAATGGATGGAGTAGAACACGCCGCTGAGGAACGTCATCGGCATGATGATGAAGTTCTGAAACGCGGCCATCTGGTCGAACTTGTCGGCCCACAGCCCGGCAATCACGCCCAGCGAACCCATGAGCGCCGCGCCCAGGAAGGCGAACACCAGCACCCACAGCGGCGCCACCAGCTGCAGATCGGTAAACCAGACCGTGGCCAGCAGCACACCCAACCCCACCACCAGCCCCCGCACCACCGACGAACCCACGTAAGCCACATACCAAGCCCAGTGTGACAGTGGTGTAAGCAAGAGGAACACCAAATTGCCCATCACCTTGCTCTGAATCAAACTGGACGAACTGTTGGCAAAGGCGTTTTGCAGCAGGCTCATCATGGCTAGGCCGGGCAGCAGGAAGGCGGTGTACGGCACGCTGTCGTACACCTTGACGTGCTCGGACAGCACGTGGCCAAAGATCATCAGGTACAGGATGGCCGTCATCACCGGCGCGGCCACGGTCTGGAAGCCGACCTTCCAGAAGCGCAGCACTTCCTTGTAGAACAGGGTACGCCAGCCGGTCATGCCTGGGCTCCTTGGGCCTGGGCGCCGGCCATCACGTCGAGGAACACGTCTTCAAGGTCGGCCTTGCGGATTTCCATGTCTTCCACCACCACACCTGCCGCACGGGCTTGGGTCAAAATGCGTTCCACCTCCAGCGCGTCGTGCGCGGGCAATTGCACCACGCGCCCGGTGATGCGCGCCTGCGCCGCCAGCTCGGGCGGCAGGGTCTGGTCGGTCTTGAAGCGCAGCACGTTGGCCGAGGCGCCCTTGAGCAGATCGGAGGTGCTGGCCAGCGCCACCACCTGCCCTTGTTTGAGCATGGCAATGCGCCCGCACAGGGCCTCGGCTTCGTCCAAGTAGTGCGTGGTCAGCAGCACGGTGCTGCCCTGTTTGTTGAGGTGCGAGATGAATTGCCACAGCGTCTGGCGCAGTTCCACGTCCACCCCAGCGGTGGGCTCGTCCAGCACGATCACCGGCGGCTTGTGTACCAGCGCCTGCGCCACCAGCACCCGGCGCTTCATGCCGCCCGAGAGCTGGCGCATGTTGGCGTTGGCCTTGTCGCTCAGGCCCAGCCCGGCCAGCAACTCGTCGATCCAGTCGTCGTTGTGGCGGATGCCAAAGTAGCCGGACTGGAAGCGCAGCGCCTCGCGCACGGTGAAGAAGGGGTCGAACACCAGCTCCTGCGGCACCACGCCCAGGTGGCGGCGCGCCTGCGCGTAGTCGGCCTGCACGTCAAAGCCTTGGACGGTCACGCTGCCGCCGCTGGCGCGCGACAGCCCGGCCAGGATGCTGATCAAGGTGGTCTTGCCCGCGCCGTTGGGACCGAGCAGGCCGAAGAATTCGCCGGGCTCGATGTCAAAGCTCACGCCTTTGAGCGCCTGGAAATCCCCGCGCGCGGTGGCGTAGGTCTTGGATACGTTGTGGAAGGAAACAGCGGGCATGGGGGCGCGATTTTAAGCTGGCAGCAAGGCACCGACGCCATACAGCATCAACAAGTCGCGCAAACGCGGCGGCGTGCCCTGCACCTGCAGCGCCCCGCCTGCAGCCTGGGCCGTGCGCCGCAATGCCAGCAGCACCGCCACCGCGGAGGAGTCGAACACCTGCAGCGCGCTGGCATCGAGCCGCAGCGTGGCGCCCCGGGCCACTTGCTGCACCTGGGTGCGGGCCTGGGCCAGGAACACCGGGGCCTCGGCGTGGGTCAGGCGCGGGGGCAAGGGCAGCAGGGTGCTCATCCGGCCTTGGCGGGTTTGGGTGCCGCCTTGCTGTCGCTGGCGGCGTTGCTGCGGTTGCGCTCGGCCAGCGCGGCAATCAGGCCATCGACGCCCTTGGCGTTGATTTCCTGCGCGAACTGGGTGCGGTAGGTTTGCACCAGCCACACGCCCAGCACGTTGAGGTCGTAGATCTTCCAGCCATTGGGGGTCTTTTCCACGCGGTAGTCAAGCTGGATCGGATCGCCCCTGCCACGCACCTCGGAGCGCACCACGACTTCGGTGTCGGCGGGGCTGGAGCGCATGGGCTTGAAGTGTAGGGTCTGGTCCTTGACCTGGCCCAGCGCGCCGGAGTAGGTGTGTACCAGCAGGGTCTTGAACTCGTCTTGCAGGCGCTTTTTCTGCTCCGGCGTGGCGGTGCGCCACGAGCGGCCCACGGCGGAGGCGGTCATGCGCGTGAAGTTGACGTGCGGCATGATCTTGGTGTCCACCAGCGCCAGGATGCGTTGCACGTCGCCCGCGCGCACGGCAGCATCGGCCTTGACGGTGTCGAAAGCGTCGTTGGCAATGCGCTGCACCAGCGCGTCGGGCGCCTCTTGCGCGCCCTGCGACGCAGCCACGGCAGCAACAGCGGCGTTCTGCGCCCAGCCCACGGCGGGCAACCCGGCCACGCCGACCAGCGCCACCGCACCGGCCAGCAGCGTCTGGCGGGAAAATTTCAGCACGTTCATCGATTCATTCCTCTCTGCAAAAAAACCGGCGCAGCCCAAGACAGCACAGAGTATTGACCCTATTGTGTCCGCTGCACCCACAACGTGCAGCGCCGGTTTACATTCGGTTGCAGCTGTGACACGGTAAAGTTATTGGTCGTAACGCTCTTCGGGCGCCACCGGGCCGATGCGGCTCTGGCGGCGCTGCAGGTAGGCGTCGCGCATGAAGCTGTAGGGGTCGAGTGCGGCCTGGTCCAGCACCTCGCCCGCGCCCAGCAGGCTGGCGCGCTTGTCGGTGATGCGCAGCACCTGCAGGCTGTTGCGGGTGGCGATGTGGTCGAGCCCGCCCACGGGGTCGGCCTGGCTGTCCACCGGCAGGGCGGCGGTGTCGCGCACAGTGGAGGGGCCCAGCAGCGGCAGCATCAGGTACGGCCCCGACGGCACGCCCCAGCGCCCCAGCGTGTGGCCAAAATCGAGCGTGGTGCGTTCGATGCCCATTTCGGTGGCCACGTCCAGCAGCCCGCCCAGGCCGAACACGGTGTTGACGTTGAAGCGCATGAAGTTCTCGGCCGCCTCGCGCGGACGCGCCTGCAGCAGGGCGTTGAGCGCCGACCAGGCGTCGCGCAAATTGCCAAAGAAGTTGCCCACGCCGGTGCGCACCGGGCTGGGCAGGGTGTCGCGGTACACCGTGGCCACGGGCTTGACCACGGCGCGGTCCACGCCGTCGTTGAACTGGTACACCGCGCGGTTGAGCGGCTCCAGCGGATCCTGTGGGTTGGCATTGGGGCCGGTGGCACAGCCGCCCAGCAACAGCGTGGCGGCCACGGCGCACGCACCCGTCTTGGAGCGCAAAGACATCGATATTTTCATAGCTTGTGTATCCCTGAAGTGTCCGGCTTATTCAGCAGCGGGCGGAGCTGGCTCGGCCGCCTTGTTGAACAGGAACTGGCTGATGAGGTTTTCCAGCACCACGGCGGACTGGGTTTGCGTCACCACGTCGCCCTGCGCCAGGTTGCGCTCGTCGCCGCCCGCTTCAATGCCCACGTACTGCTCGCCCAGCAGGCCGCTGGTCAGAATCTTGAGCGAGCTGTCCTTGGGGAAGGCATAGCGGTGTTCCAGCGCCAGCACCACGTCGGCCTGGAACGCCTGGTCGTTGAAGGTGATGCTTTCGACCCGGCCCACCACCACCCCTGCGCTCTTGACCGCCGCCTTGGGCTTGAGGCCACCGATGTTGTCAAAGCGCGCCGTGACGCGGTAGCTGGACTCGAAGTTGAGGCTGAGCAAGTTGGCCGCCTGCAGCGACATGAACAGCACCGCCGCCGCGCCCAGCAGCACAAACAAGCCCACCCACACATCCACTTTGGATCGTTGCATTCTCTGCGCCCTCTTCTTTTCTGTCTTGGTTCAAATGCCGAACATGACGGCGGTCAGCACAAAGTCCAGCGCCAGCACCGCCAGCGACGACACCACCACCGTGCGCGTGGTGGCGCGCGCCACCCCTTCGGGCGTGGCCTGGGCCGCGTAGCCCTGCAGCAGCGCCACAAACGTGACCGTGATGCCAAACACCACGCTCTTGAGCACACTGTTGGCAATGTCGTCCCACACGTCCACGCCGCCGCGCATCTGGCTCCAGAACGCGCCGTCGTCCACGCCGATCATCACCACGCCCACCAGCCAGCCGCCAATGATGCCGACCGCACTGAACACCGCCGCCAGCACCGGCATGGCGATGATGCCACCCCAGAAGCGCGGCGCCAAGATGCGCCGCACCGGATCGACCGCCATCATCTCCATCGCGCTGAGCTGCTCGCCCGCTTTCATCAAGCCGATTTCGGCGGTGAGGGAAGTGCCCGCCCGGCCCGCAAACAGCAACGCGGTCACGACCGGCCCCAGTTCACGGATCAGGCTCAGCGCCACCAGTTGGCCCAGCGCGTCGGCGGAGCCAAAATCCTGCAAGGTGTAGTAGCCCTGCAACGCCATCACAAAACCCACGAACAGGCCCGACACGCCAATGATGCCCAGCGAGTAGTTGCCCAGGAAGTGGATCTGGTCGCGCACCAAACCAAAGCGGCGCAGGCAGGCGCCACTGAGCAGGCACAGGCGCACAAACAGGCGTGTACCCAGACCAATGTCGGCCAGCTTGGTGCGCACGGCAGCGCCAACACGGGCCGGATGCAAGGGGTTCATGGGCGGGCTCCTGCGTCCGGCCCGAAGTCTTGCGCTACCGTGGGGCCGGGGTAGTGGAAATGCACCGGGCCTTCGGGCTCGGCGTGGACGAACTGGTGGACCAGCGGGTCGGTGCTGTGGCGCACCTCATCGGGCGTGCCCTGCGCCGCAATGCGGCCATTGGCCAGGATGATGACCTGGTCGGCGATCTGGAAGGTTTCGTCCAAATCGTGCGAAACAATGATGCTGGTCAGTCCCATCGCATCGTTGAGCTGGCGAATCAGACGCGCCGAGGTGCCCAGCGAGATCGGATCCAGCCCGGCAAAGGGCTCGTCGTACATCACCAGCTCGGGGTCGAGTGCAATGGCGCGCGCCAGCGCCACGCGGCGCGCCATGCCGCCGGAAATCTCGGACGGCATCAGGTGCCGCGCGCCGCGCAGGCCCACCGCCTCCAGCTTCATCAGCACGATGTCGCGGATCAGCTCCTCGGGCAGCTGGGTGTGTTCGCGCAGCGGGAAGGCCACGTTCTCGAACACGTCCAGATCGGTGAACAGGGCGCCAAACTGGAACAGCATGCCCATGCGCCGCCGCGCCGCGTAGAGCTGGTTGCGGTTCATGCGCGCCACGTCCTGGCCATCGAACAGCAGCTGCCCGTGCTGGGGCCGGTACTGGCCGCTGATGAGGCGCATGATGGTGGTCTTGCCGCCGCCCGAGGCGCCCATCAGCGCCGTGACCTTGCCGCGCGGCACTTGCAGGCTGATGTTGTCGAGCACGACGCGCTCATCCCCATACCCGAAGGTGAGGTCGCGGATTTCAACCAGGCAGGAAGTGGACATGGGCGGGCAACAAATGAGAAAAGCCGGGGGAAACCGGCTTTTCAATCATAAACGATGCGGGCAAACCCTAGCCTGTATGCCTGACACGGCACAGGGCAATCGCATTTACCCCCGAGGCCGTAGCCCCAGCAGTGCCGCACGGTAGTCGGCGTTGCGGTCGGCGGTTTGACGTCCGCCGT
>NZ_NWBQ01000061.1 GCF_002837135.1 Macromonas bipunctata
CGCGACTGGGCACACGCCCGCGTGGGCAAGCTGCGCCGCCGCCTGCGCAGCGCCCTGCGCGTGGTGGACGCGGCCCACGCCCAGGCCGCCACCGAAGTGGCCCACGCCGAGCTGGGTGAACTGGCGCACCAGGCGCGGCTGCTGGCCAAACGCACGCGCTACAACATCGAAGCCTTTGGCAGCCTGCTGCCCGCCAAGACCACCCAACGCTGGGCCACCCAGGCCAAGAACTGGCAGAACCGCATCGGGCAATCACGCGACCTGGCCCGTGCCATCGAGCTGCTGCACGGCCTGCAGGTGGCGCCCGAGCTGCAGGCCTTCCTGCGCGGCGTGGCGGCGGCACAGGCCACCCTGTAGCCAACCTTTAAAATCTGGCCCTTCCTTTCCTAGGGTCGGTACACACCACCACAGCCTCTGGATCTACACCACGAACCGCTGCACACCATGAGCAAAAAAGTCTTTATCAAAACCTTCGGCTGCCAGATGAACGAGTATGACTCGGACAAAATGGCCGACGTGCTGGGCGCTGCCCAAGGCTACGAACCCACCAACGATGTGGAAGAAGCCGACCTCATCTTGTTCAACACCTGCTCGGTGCGCGAGAAAGCACAAGAAAAAGTGTTCAGCGATCTGGGCCGCGTCAAGCACTTGAAGCAAAAAGGCGTGCTGATTGGCGTGGGCGGCTGCGTGGCCAGCCAAGAAGGTGCCGAAATCATCAAGCGCGCCCCGTTTGTGGACGTGGTGTTTGGCCCGCAAACCCTGCACCGCCTGCCACAACTGCTGGCTGAGCGCGAAGCCAAAGCCAAGCCGCAAGTGGACATCAGCTTTCCCGAAATCGAGAAGTTCGACCACCTGCCCCCGGCCAAGGTCGAAGGCGCATCGGCGTTCGTGTCGATCATGGAAGGCTGCTCCAAGTATTGCAGCTACTGCGTGGTGCCCTACACGCGCGGCGAGGAATTCAGCCGCCCGTTCGAGGAAGTGCTGGTCGAAGTGGCTGGACTGGCCGACCAAGGGGTGAAAGAAGTCACGCTGCTGGGCCAAAACGTCAACGCCTACCGTGGCCCCATGGGCGACAGCGGCGAGATTGCCGACTTTGCGCTGTTGCTGGAGTATGTGGCCGACATCCCCGGCATCGAGCGCATCCGCTACACCACCAGCCACCCCAACGAATTTACGCCGCGCCTGATCGAGGCCTACGCCAAGATCCCCAAACTGGTCAGCCACCTGCACTTGCCCGTGCAACACGGCAGCGACCGCATCCTGATGGCCATGAAGCGCGGCTACACCGCGATGGAGTACAAAAGCACCATCCGCAAGCTGCGCGCCATCCGGCCCGACCTGTCGATGAGCAGCGATTTCATCGTCGGTTTTCCGGGCGAGACCGAAGAGGACTTCCAAAAGTTGATGAAGCTCATCATCGACGTGGGCTACGACACCTCGTTCAGCTTCATCTTCAGCCCCCGCCCCGGCACCCCAGCGGCCAACTTGCACGACGACACACCACACGATGTCAAACTCAAGCGCCTGCAACACCTGCAAGCGGTGGTGGAGGAGAACGTGCAACGCATCAGCGCCAGCCGCGTGGGCACCGTGCAACGCATCCTCGTCACCGGCCCGTCGCGCAAGAACCCGCAGGAGCTGATGGGCCGCACCGAGTGCAACCGCATCGTCAACTTTGACGCCGGCCCGCACAGCGCCCGCCTGGTCGGCCAGATGCTGGACGTGAAGATCACTGCAGCGCTGCCGCACTCGCTGCGCGGCGAGGTGCTGGTGCGCGAAACGACCTAAAAAAAGATCGCCCATGGCCACCACGCCCGCCCCCGCCACCCCCGAAACACACCACTGGCGCTTCTTGCGCTGCGGCGGCTTTGACCAGGTGCGCATCGACAACGCGCAAGACCTGCAACACCTGGGCGAACTGGACCAGAAACTGTGGGCGGTGCTGGCCTGCGCCACCAGCGGGCTGGAGTTTGACTCGCTGACGCTGCGCCTGCTCGACAGCGACCAGGACGGCCGCATCCGCGTGCCCGAACTGCTGCAGGCGGTGCGCTGGACTTGCCAGCGCCTGCGCGACCCCGACCTGCTGTTCCAGCCCGGCGACGCATTGCCGCTGGACGCCCTGCAAGCCGACGACGCCGAAGGCGCACGCCTGCTGGCCGCCGCGCGCCAGGTGTTGCTCAGCCTGGGCCAGCCCGAACGCACCGCGCTGCAGCCCGCCGATTTTGCCGACCCCAGCCGCCTGTTTGTGCCCGAGCACCCCAACGGCGACGGCGTGGTGCCGCTGGCCCTGGCCGCCAGCGATACGGAAGTGGCCGCGCTGGTGGAACACATGCTGGCCCACACCAGCGCCGAACCGCCGCTGGACCGCAGCGGCCAGCCGGGTGTGACGCAGGCCCTGCTCGACGCCTTTGTGGCCGACGCCCAGCAAGTGCTGGACTGGCACGCCCTGCGGCCTGCCGACAGCGCCGACATCACCCCCGCCATGCAGGCCGCGTTTGAGGCGGTACAAGCCAAGGTGGACGACCACTTCACCCGCTGCCAGCTGGCCGCGTTCGACGCCCGTGCCGCCAGCGCCCTCAACCCCAGCGATGCGCAATACACCGAGCTGGCCCGCCTGCCCCTGAGCACACAGAGCAACGAACTGGCCGCGCTGCCGCTGGCACGCATCACGCCTGAGGCCCGGCTGCCGCTGGCGCAAGGCGTCAACCCGGCGTGGCAGGCCGCGCTGCACACCCTGCGCGACGCGGTGCTGCAGCCACTGCTGGGCCACACGCCCGAACACCTGAGCGCCAGCGAGTGGGACATGCTCTCGGCCCGCCTGGGCGCGCTGCGCGACTGGCAGGCCGCACGCCCCGCCACCCCGGTGGCCGACATCGCCCCCGACACCCTGCGCCAGCTGACCAATAGCGCCACCGTGGCACGCTTGAGCACCCTCATCGCCCAAGACGAAGCCGCCGATGCCAGCGCCGACGCGATTGCCGCACTGCAACGCCTGGCGCACTACCGGCGCGACCTGGTGCGGCTGCTGCGCAACTTCGTCAACCTGAGCGACTTCTACAGCAGCGACCGCGCCGCCATCTTCCAGGCCGGCACGCTCTACATCGATCAGCGCAGCTGCGAGCTGTGCCTGCGCGTAAGCGACATGGCGCGCCACGGCACGCTGGCGCCGCTGTCGGGCATGTACCTGCTGTACTGCCAATGCACCCGCCCGGGCGAGGCGCCCATCACCATCGTGGCCGCACTCACCGGCGGCGACGCCGACGAGATGCTGGTGCCGGGGCGCAACGGCGTGTTCTACGACCAGCAAGGCCGCGACTGGAACGCCAGCGTGCTCAAGGTGGTGGTCAACCCGGTGAGCGTGCGCCAGGCGTTCTGGAGCCCCTACCAGCGCGCCGCGCGCCTGGTGGCCAGCCAGATCGAGAAATTTGCCGCCGACCGCGACAAGGCCGTCGATGCCCGCGCCGCCGACCAGGTCGGCAAGGCCGCCAGCAGCGCCCAAGGCGGAGACGCCAGCAAGCCCGCCGCCCCGCCCACACCGTTCGACATTGCCAAGTTTGCCGGTATCTTTGCCGCCATCGGGCTGGCGCTGGGCGCGCTGGGCACCGCCGTGGCCACGCTGGTGACGGGTTTTCTGGGGCTGCCGGTGTGGCAGATGCCGCTGGTGCTGCTGGGGCTGGTGCTGGTGATTTCGGGGCCGTCCATGCTGCTGGCCTGGCTCAAGCTGCGCCAGCGCAACCTGGGGCCGCTGCTGGATGCCAACGGCTGGGCCGTCAACATCCGCGCCCGCATCAACGTGCCATTTGGCGAATCCCTGACCGGACTGGCACGCCTGCCGCAAGGCGCCGAACGCGCCCTGACCGACCCCTACGCCGAGGCCCCCACCCCGTGGCGGCGCTGGGTGCTGCTGGGCGTGCTGTTGGCACTGACCGCGCTGGCGTGGCAACAGGGCTGGCTGAACCACTGGCTGCCATAAGGGTACCCGCTCAGTCCGCCACAGCTTGGCGCACGGTGTTGCGCCCGGCCTGCTTGGCCTGGTACAGCGCGGCGTCGGCGCGGCCTATCCAGTGCTCGATGCTTTCGGGCGGGCGGTGCTGCGCCACGCCAAAGCTGGCGGTCACGCGGCCCACCTCGGCAAAGGTGTGCCCGGCCAGCACCGCGCACAGCTTGTCGGCCAGGGCGCAGGCGGTGTCGGCGTCGCAGTGCGGCAGCAGCACCACGAACTCCTCGCCGCCCCAGCGCGCCAGCAGGTCGGAAGCACGCAGGTAGCCGCGCAGCAGCTGGCAGGTCTGCACCAGCACCAGGTCGCCCACGGGGTGGCCGTGGCGGTCGTTGATGGACTTGAAGTGGTCCAGGTCAAACACCAGCAGCGACATGGGCGCGGCATGGCGCTCGTTGCGCACCAGCTCCTGCGTGACGCAGTCCTGGAAGTAGCGGCGGTTGTAGGCGCCGGTCAGGGGGTCGGTGTGGGCCAGCAGCGTGAGCTGCTGGTTGGCCGCGCGCAGGGTGCGGTTGGCCGCTTCGGCGTCCAGGCGCATGCGCTGGTGGAAACCGGCGCGGATGGCGTCCTCGCGCGCCTGGGCCAGCATTTCCTCGGTCTGGCGCCGGGCCAGCCAGTCGCGGCGCTTGAGCACCAGAAACAGCATCACCGCGGTCACACAGCCCGACAGCAGCACCGGGTACAGCTGCAAGGTACCCAGCGGCAGTCCGGCCAGCATCGGTACCATCAAGGCCAGCGTGTACCCGCCTACCAACAGGTAGGTCAGCACCACCAGCCGGTACAGCAGGCGGTCACGGAGGCGGCACCAGAACATGCCCACCGCCGCCACCACGCAGAACAGCACCGCCAGCAGCAGGTAGAGGAACATGGCTTGGCGCACGTACCCGGCCAGCACCGCCAGCAGGATCAGCGGCAGCGGCCACACCAGCCACCCCAGCACGCGCACCAGCCAGGCCGGGGCCGCCAGCGCACGCGCCACCCACACCTGGTAAAGCATGGTGTAGAAGGCATGCACACACATCAGCACCGACAGGCCACGGTCCACCCGCAGCGGCTGGTCGGGCCACACGTAGCGCGCCACAAAGCCGGTGTAGAACAATGTGCTGGCGATGGAAAACAGCTGGTAGCCCGCGTTCATGGCCCACAGGGCGTCGCCCCGGTGGACGACGGCGTGCAGCAGCGCCAGGGCCGCCATCACCAGCATCATGCCCACGTACAGGCCCACCGCAGCGTGGGTCCAGGTGTCGGCCTGCTGCAACTGGGTCGGCGTTTGCAGCCGCAACGACACCATGTGCGGGCTTTGGGTGCGCACGCGCAGGTACACCACCGTCGGCTCGGTGGCCGAGGGGTGCAGCGCAAACGCGTAGTTCAGCACCTCGGCCTCGCGCAGGGCAAAGGCGTGCTGGTCGCCCTGGTGGCGGACTTGCCAGCTGTCCCAGCCCTGGTCGGGCAAGCGGTGGCGCTGGTAGAGCGCGATCTGGTCGAGGATTTGCGGTGCCACCACCAGCCACAGCTGGGGTGTGTGCGGGGCGGGCGCGATGGTGATGCGCCACCAGCTGGCGCTGGCGGTGTAGCCCAGCGACAACGTGTCGGGCGCGGGCGCAAAATTTTGCCGCTGCGCCTGCGTCAGGTCGGCGTTGCCGCTCTGGTCGATCCAGACTTCGGCCTGGAACGGCAGACCAGCCGCCAGCGCGGGCGGCGCGGAGCCCACCAGGGCCAGCCACGCCACCAGCATGGCGCAGGCCCACCAGCGCAGCACCGCACGCCGCCGTGGGCGGATGTACAACAAGGCAAGAATCGGCATGAAAGGGTGAAACGGTGGATGGATGACACAGATTCTGCCTCACGCACACGACCACCCGCTGACGCGGCACGCACCACCGCCCAGAAACCCTACGGCGCCCACGCCCATGCACAAAGTTCATATACTGCTGGGTTATCCTGCAATTCCTCCCATTCCCATGGTCAATGCCTGCACAGCGCCAGCCAGGTGGCCCATGTTCCGACAACCCCAAGTGAAATACCAACCTTTGCTGGCCTCGGCGGTGCTGCTGGCGCTTGGCCTGACGGCGGCGGTGTGGCAGACGCAAGACACCGAAGACCACAACCAGCGGCAGATCACCGAACGCCTGGCCGTGCTGGCGCAGGAGGAAACCGACATCCTGGTGCGCCGCCTGCAAACCTACCAGTACGGCCTGCGCGGCATGCGCGGGGCGATTGTGGCGGTGGGGCCCGACCAGCTCTCGCGCGCCAAGGTGCTGCAGTACCTGGCCACGCGCGACCTGCCGACCGAATTCCCCGGCGCCACCGGCACCGGCTTCATCCGCCGGGTGCCGCGCAGCGAGGAAGCACGCTTCCTGCGCCAGGCGCGCGGCAACGACCAGCCCGACTTCCACCTCTACCAGCTCGCGCCGCACCCGCACCCCGACCGTTTTGTCATCCAGTACATCGAGCCGCTGGAGGGCAACCTGCCCGCGCGCGGGCTGGACGTGGCCTCGGAGTCGGGCCGCTACCAAGCCGCCATGGACGCAGCGCGCCAGCACCGCGCCGTGCTCACGCCGCCGCTGAAGCTGGTGCAGACGCCGGGCAACCAGCGTACCGGCTTTCTGGTGTTGCTGCCGGTGTACCGCCAGGGCATGCCGCTGGCCACGCCGGACCAACGCTGGGCCGCCACCGCTGGCTGGGCCTACATGCCGCTGCTGATCCGCGAGCTGCTGCAGGACTTCTACTTCCGGGGCGGGCAGTACCACCTCAGCATCAGCGACAACACCGCCGAAGGCCAGCCGCTGCGCTTCTACGACTCGGCCCGCAGCGTGGCGGGCGCGGCACCGCCCTTGCTGGGCGCGGCCTACACCCTCAAGCGCGAGGTGCTGGGCCGCCAGTGGCAGATGGAATTCCACGCCACGCCGCAATTTGCCGCCGCGCTCAACCTGCCCCAGCCCCGGCTGCGCGGGCTGCTGGTGACGCTGGGCAGCGTGCTGCTGTCGGGCCTGCTGTACGTGGGGCTGCTGCACCTGCAGCGCCGGCGCGAGGCCGCGCTGGCCGATGCGCGCATGGCCGCCATCGTCAACAGCGCCAGCGACGGCATCATCAGCCGCGACCTGCAGGGCCGCATCACGTCGTGGAACCCGGCCGCCGAGCGCATCTTTGGCTACCCCGCCGCTGCGGTGCTGGGCCAGGACAGCCAGCCACTGCTGGTGCCGCCCAACCGGCGCGAGGAAGACCAGCACATGCTCGACGAGATCCGCCACAACCGCAGCCTGCCACCGCTGGAAACCGTGCGCCAGCGCCGCGACGGCAGCCTGTGCCGGGTCGGCATCACCGCCTCGCCGCTGCACGGGCCGGAGGGCGAGGTCACGGGCGTGGTGTCCATGGTGCGCGACATGACCGAACGCCACGCCTTCGAGCGCCAGCTGCAGCACCTGGTGGAACAGATGCAGATGGCGGTGGAGCTGGCGCGCATCGGCATGTGGACCTGGACGGTGGGCAGCCCCCACATCGAATGGGACGAGCGCATGCACCAGTTCTTCGGGCTGGAGGCGCGCAGCGGCCCCGTGGGGCTGGAGCAGGCGTTTGCCGTCGTCCACCCCGACGACCGGCCCCAGATCGAGCGCCACTTCCACCACATGCAAGACAGCACCAAGCCCTTGAGCTACAGCTTCAGGGGCCTGCAGCCCGACGGGCAGGTGCGCTTCTTCAAGGCCTCGGCGATCCTGGAGCGCGACGCGCAGGACGACGTGCGCCGCGTGGTGGGCATCACGCGCGAGGTCACCGCCGAGATGCAGGCCGCCGCCAGCTTGGAAGCCCTCAACGCGCAGCTCGAACAGCTGGTGCAGCAGCGCACGCACGAGCTGCAGGCCGCCATGCAAGAGGCCCAGCGCGCCGACAACGCCAAGTCCGAATTCCTCTCCAGCATGAGCCACGAGCTGCGCACACCGCTGCACGCCATCCTGGGCTTTGGCCAGCTGCTCGAGTCCGACCCTGCACTCGACAGCGACCAGCTCGACTGCGTGGACGAGGTGATGAAGGCCGGGCGCCACCTGCTCAGCCTCATCAACGAGGTGCTCGAACTCAGCAAGATCGACGCCGGCCAGCTGCGCCTGGAACTGGCCCCGGTGGAGCTGGGCGGCCTGATGCGCGAATGCTGCCAGCTGCTGCAGCCGCTGGCGCAACAGCGCCGCATTGCGCTGCGCCTGCACCCCAGCCACGACGGCCAGGGCCTGTACGCGCTGGCCGACCGCACGCGGCTGCGCCAGGTGCTGCTCAACCTGCTGGGCAACGCCATCCAGTACAACCACCCCGAGGGCTGGGTGGAACTGGCCGCGCCCCCCGCCACCAGCGCGGGCCACGTGGCGCTGGCGGTGCGCGACAACGGCTGGGGCATGGGCGAGGACACGCTGGCCCACCTCTACGAGCCGTTCCAGCGCGGCGGCCAGGCCGACAACCACACCAGCGGCACCGGCATCGGGCTGAGCATCAGCAAGCGGCTGGTGGAGCACATGCACGGCACGCTCGAATGCAGCAGCGCGCTGGGCCAGGGCTCCGAATTCCGGCTGCAACTGCCCCAGATCAGCGCGCCCACCGCCGCCCCGCGCCCCGCCAGCGACGACGACACCCCGCCGACCGCCCTGCCCGACGCCAGCGGCGGCACCATCCTGTGCATCGACGACAACCCGGCCAACCTCAAGCTGATCGTGCGCATGCTTGAACCCCTGAGCCACACCCGGGTGCTGTGGGCGCAGATGCCACGGCTGGGCATCGAACTGGCCATCGCGCACCAGCCCGACCTGATCCTGCTCGACATCAACATGCCCGACCTGGACGGCTACCAGGTGCTGGAGCGGCTGCGCCAGGTGCCTGCGCTCCAGCACACGCCGGTGGTGGCCATCACCGCCAACGCCATGCCCAGCGACGTCGAGCACGGCCTGCGCGCAGGCTTCACCGACTACCTGACCAAGCCGCTCGACAGCAGCGTGTTCCTGCCCAAGGTCAGCCAATGGCTGCCTTGAACACCCCCTCGGCCTGACGGGTGCAGGCTGGCCGCAAAGCCCGATAATCACCTCCCGCTTTGAACCTTGCCGCCCACACCACCATGCTGTCCGACGCCGCCCTGCTGGAACTCGACCAACTCGCCGCCTGCGCCGTGGGCCTGTCCGAGCCCAACCCGCGCGTGGCGTGCCGCCTGCTGCTGGCCGATGGCCGCGTGTTCGATGGCCACACCCAGGCCGCTGGCAGCGCCCACGCCGAGGTGATGGCGCTGCGCGCCGCGCAGGCCGCCGGGGCCGACGTACGCGGCGCCACCGCCTGCGTGACGCTGGAGCCCTGCAGCCACCACGGCCGCACCCCGCCCTGCTGCGACGCGCTGATTGCCGCTGGTGTGGCGCGCGTGGTGGTGGCGCTGCTCGACCCCAACCCGCTGGTGGGTGGCCAGGGCGTGGCGCGGCTGCGCGCAGCGGGCGTCCAGGTCGATGTATTGCCCGCCACGCACCCGCTGGCGCTGGCCTCGCGCGAGCGCAACATCGGCTTTCTGCACCGCATGACGCACGGCCTGCCCTGGGTGCGGCTGAAGATGGCGGCGTCACTGGACGGCACCACGGCGCTGCCCAACGGCGTGAGCCAGTGGATCACCAGCCCCGCCGCGCGCGCCGACGGCCACGCCTGGCGCCGGCGCGCCGGGGCCGTGCTCACCGGCATCGGCACCGTGCTGGCCGACGACCCTGGCCTCGACGTGCGCCTGGTGCCCAGCACCCTGCAGCCGCTGCGCGTGGTGCTGGACAGCCAGCTGCGCACCCCGCCCACCGCGCGCCTGCTGGCCGCCCCGGGCCAGGCACTGATCTACACCGCCGCCCCGGCCGCGCACAGCCAGGCCCGGCGCGAGGCCCTCGCCGTCGCAGGCGCGCTGGTGCTGGACACCCCCGCCACCACGCCATCGCCCAGCGCGCACGCCCAGGTGGACTTGCCCACCGTGCTGCGCGACCTGGCCCGGCGCGGCGTCAACGAGCTGCACCTGGAGGCTGGCGCGCGCCTCAGCGGCGCCTGGCTGCAGGCAGGGCTGG
>NZ_NWBQ01000062.1 GCF_002837135.1 Macromonas bipunctata
AGCCCAGCCTGCGGTCCACTTCGGCCAGCAGCATCACCCCGGCATCGCTGGTCATGCTGCCGCCATCGAAGCGGCCCTCGATCTTGCGGCGGCCCAGTCGGCCAAAATCAATCACGCCAACCTCATCGGCAGTTGTTTGCAGTGTACAGTTTGGTTTCGGCATTGCCCGTCCTCTCATCCAGATTCGATACCTCGATGTTCGGGCATTTCAAGGGCAATGCCGTCCTCGTTTCTACGGACTACGGTGAAATATCCGGGCTAGCCCGCACGCTCGACCTCAAACGCCACCACGCTGCGCTGCACCTTGCTGAACTCCACCCCGATGAGGTGAATGGGCTGACCCAACGCGCGGTACTTGTCGGCGTAGGCCCGATCCTTGAGCTGCTGCAGCGCCTTGCCGTTGGGGTGCTGCTCCACGACCTTGAATTCGAACAGGTAGATGCCGCCGTTGAAACGTACCGCCATGTCGATGCGGCCCTGGCTCGTGCTGTCCTCCAGCGCAATGTCGAGCCCCAACGCGGCAAAGTGACTGTAGAACACGCTGGCGTAGTAGCCCTCGTACTGCGCCATCGGGTTGTTGCGGTACCAGTCGTGCGGGACACTGGCAAAGAAGGCCGTGAACAAGCTGCGCAAGCCCTCGAAGTCGTGGGCTCGTAACAGCCGCAGCAGGGCCGAGCACTGGTGCAATGCCTGCGATGCCGCCACCCCCAGCGCGGGCAGCAGCGCCCGGTTCAGGCTGGTGCGCACCTCCAGGTTGGGGTAGCCTAGGGTGTAGACCCACTGCCCGGGCAGTATCTCCTCCTGCCGGTGCAAGGTCAGGTAACCGCTCTGGAACAGCAGTGCATCGGTCTCGATGCGATCCACGTCGAAGCTGGAGAGCAAGTCCAGGTCGGTCAGGCGCTGTGCCAGGCCGGGCGTGAAGGTTTGGCGCTGGCGTAGCAGCTCGATCAGGAAGGTCGAGGTGCCAGTCTCGAACCAGTAGGGCCGGAACGCGCGCATATCCAGCAGCAACAGCACATCGAACGGGTTGTACACGCTGGTGCCGCCCCAGTTGTAGCCGTTGTACCAGCGCCGGATCTCCTCGCGGTCCAGCCCGGGCAGCTCTGGCGCAAACACCGTGTCCATGTCTTCATCGGTGTAGCCGCACAGCGCCGAGTAGCGCGCATCGACCGTGATGTCCTTGAGGTGGTTCAAGCCTGAGAACAGCGACACCTTGCTGAACTTGCTCACGCCCGTGAGCATGGCGAACTGGATGTGCGCGTCCTGCTCCTTAAGCACCGAATACAAGTCACGCAGCCCGTCGCGCATCTCGCGCGCCACGTCGGGCGCGGTGAGGTTGTCCAGGATGGGCTTGTCGTACTCGTCGACCAGCACCACCACGCGCTGGCCACTGTGCAGGTGCAACTGCTGCAGCAAGTGACTCAGCAGGCCCGATGCGTCCTGCCCCTCGGGCAGCGCCACACCCAGCCGGGTGTAGTTGTCCTGCAGCAGCAGGCGGATGCGGGTATCCAGCGCAGCACGGCTGTGCAAAACGCCCTGGCCCAGGCTGATGCGCACCACCGGGCAGCAGATGCTCCAGTCCCAGTGCGCGTCGGCATGCAGCCCGGTGAACAGAGCCCGGTTGCCCGCGAACAGCTCAGCGATGGTGTCGAGCAGCAAGCTCTTGCCAAAGCGGCGCGGGCGGCTCAGGAAATAGTACTTGCCTTCGGTCAACAGCCGCAGGATCAGCGCTGTCTTGTCCACGTAGTAGTACCCCTCCTGGCGGATCTCGGAGAAAGTCTGGATGCCGATGGGCAGCTTCTTGCGCTGTGTCGTGGACGGAGTCATGGTGGGGCTGATGTTACCGCGCGCGGGGCAGCTGTTGCAACGGCGCGACAGCTGGTTGGCGGGCGGGTGTTCCACGTGAAACCTTTTCTGGGGTGGTTTTTTTGGATGTCGTTGTTGGGCTTTGTTGCGGTTCTGACGCATTTTGGCCTGTTTTACGTCTTTTTTTTACGTAACAAGTCATTTATTTTACGTTTTTCCCGGTTTTTCGTTTATTGACTTCCGATAACTTAACTTAGCGGAAGTGCGCGCAGCGCAGGCTGTAAACCGCCATCAAACCACCGGGCGCGTACTGGCAGCGGGGTCGTGTAAAAAATTCTGCCGTCTTGTGAGTTCCGGTCGTACAATGCGCGCCAAATACTCACTACGGTGGAGGGCGTCATGGTTTATTTTCGGGTCAGCACAGCCGCAAAGGCTTTGGGAAGTGGTTGCGCGGAGACGTTGCGACGCGATGCCGTGCGCGCTGGTGTGCAAGTTGAGTTGCACAAGACCGGCACCCGACAGGCGCGCGCCTTCTACCCGAAAGACCTGTTCGATATTGCCCGCTACCGACTGAACCGCATCGAAGGCCGCAAGCCCGAGCGCGCCGTGATGTCGGTGTGGAACCCCAAGGGCGGCATTGGCAAGACCACCATCAGCGCCAACCTGGCTGTGCTGTACGCCCTGATGGGCCTGCGTGTGCTGATCGTGGACTTGGACTTCCAAGGTTCGCTAACCCAATCGTTTGGCTACGACAGCGACATCACCCCAGAGGAGGCTGAAGCCTACGGCGTGCCCGAGGACAAGACGGTACAGCACACCATTGCAAACTTGCTGCCCACATCCGCCGAGGCACGCAAACTGGAGGATACGGTCAAGAAGCCGTGGGGCGATGCTGGCCCACATCTGGTGCCCGCCGACCTGATGCTGGATCACCTGGACTACCTGTTGCTTGCCGTGACGTTGCAAGGCAACCAGTCCGACCTCATCATTGCCCAATGGATTGCGGACAGCCGCAGCGGCAAGAACAAGCTGTGCGACTTGTCTGGCTACGACGTGATCCTGTTCGACTGCCCGCCATCCAAGAACCGCCTGACGCGCGCAGCCTTGCTGGCCAGCGACATGATTGTGAGTCCGGTGCGGTTCGACTACTTCAGCAGCAAGTCCCTGAGCTACCTGGTGCAAGTGCTGAAAGACATGGAGCGGGTGTACGGCTTCAGGCCCGACCTGTCCATCGTCGGCAACGAACACGATGCGGGCCGGGTTCGATCCGCACTGCACGTCACCAGCCTGGCGCACACCTATGGCGACGCACTGCTGGCACAAACCATCCGGCGCAGCGAGGACTTCCACCGGGCGCTGGATTCTGAAGACCGCATACCTGTGGCGCTGGCCAAGCCCACGTCGCCAGCGGCGGACGACTTGCGCGAGGTGGCCAAGATTCTGCTGCAACGCCTCAATATCAACATCCCCCGTGTTTTAGGTACATCAGGAGTCAAGAATGGCCAAGCAGTTTAACGAGACCGATGCGCTGAACAAGGCATTGGAAGGCGTGCGCTTTGCCGCCACGCACATTCCGCCGCGCTCACACCAGACGTTCCGTGGCATCGAGAAGCGCGACCCGTCCGCTGCTGGCCTGACGCGCGTGCTGGAGAACCTGCCCGGCATGGGCGGCGCCCCGGTGATGGTGTCGGTCGATGAGATTCTGGAAAGCCCGTACCAGACCAGCCCAATCAGCGAGGCCAAGGTGCTGGAGCTGGTGGAGAACCTGGGCAAGAACCCACTGAGCACGCCCGTGGTGCTGCGCAAGCTGCCCGACGGGGCGCTGGAGGTAATCGCTGGGCGCCACCGCATCGAAGCATACAAGCGCATGGGGCGGCGTGAGATCGAGGCGTCGGTGCGCGAGATCGACAACGATGAAGCCGAGCGCCTGGTTTTCTACGACAACCTCTTTGCACCCAGCCTGACGGACTACCAGAAGTACCTGGGCTTTGCCGCGCGCAAGGAATCCAAGGGTTTGTCGTTGTCCGAGTTGGCCGACGAGGCGGGCGTCAGCAGGCCAGAGGTGTCGGAGCTGATGGCTTTTGACAAGCTGCCCGAAGTCGTGCATGAGGCCATGCGCGCAAATCCGGGCGCCATCGGTTCAACCGCAGCCCCTGCTTTTGCAGAGCTGGCCACCAAATACCCGGAGCTGGCGGTGCAGGCAGTGAGCAAGATTGCAGCAGGTGAACTGATGCAAAAGGCGGCACTGGCCTGGCTGAAGACCGGCGGCATAGAACCCAAACCCGCCAACAACAAGCCACAGAAATACCCGGTGTGGAGTGCGCGCAAGAAGTACGCCGAAGTGGTGCAAGTTGGAAGCAAGCTGTCGGTGACGCTGCCCGATGCAAGCGCAGCCGAAGCCGTATTGAAGCAACTGTTGGCGATGATTGAGGATCAAGCCAAGCAAGCAAAGGAGGCCACGAAGGTGGCTTAAAATGAGTTTGGGCGGGCGCTGTTGGAGCAGCAACCCGCCCCTGGTTTTTGATTAGCGCAGATGGACGCTGACTAATCCGAGCAAGGCAAACAAAACACTTGGAGGTGATTGTTTGCCCGGATTATATCGGCCCACTCTGCAACGGAGCAAGAGATGGACGAGATTAGGGATTTTCCGCCGGTCATTCGGCGCGCTTTGGCCCGTGCGACGGGTTGTGACAGTTGCGGCTTGCGCGAGTTGTCAGGGATACAGCGCATGCTGTTGTCGCGCTACGTGCGCAATGTCAACATCCGGGACGTGCGCAAGTCGGTGCGGGTCAGCACGGTGGAACTCAGTGCCGCGCTGCATGTGAGCGACCGCACACTGCTGCGCATCAAAACCGAGTTGATTGCCAAAGGCTGGCTTGTCACGCATCAGGTGCAGTCCCGCAGGCGAGGTATGCAGATCAGTGACGTGACCCTCACGGAGCGGGCGCTGGCGGTGCTGGGCTTGCTGGAGGTGGCCGACCTACCCGCTGCGTCCGCCAAATTTGCGGAGCAAGTGAAAGATGTGGAAGAAAAAAACGACGTAACGCCAGTTTTGGCGGACGTTTTCTATTCTTCTCAATCTTTTTCAAAGAGTCACTCCCACGGGGAGCTTGCTGAAGTTTCTATTCAAAATGAAACTGTTACCGGTAACGGTATCGCAATGCCACCGAAGCAGGTTGACCAAGAGGTAGGTGAACCAACATTCCCGCCGTTGGACGCCGAAGCAGTGGAACAGCCGGTGCAAGCGCAAGCAACCGAACCTGAGCCAGAGTTGGGCTACACACACACCACCGACATCCCGCCAGACTTGGCCGTTCTGGAGAGCGGAGGTTTGAACCGATTTGCCATCTTCAAGCTGATGAGCATTGCCACCCGCAAGGGCAAACGCCTGAGCGATGTCGTGAAGGCGATGTCGCGGGAGACGCTGCTGGGGGCCAAGAACCTCTACAGCTACATGGTGAAGCTGCTGGCCGTTGATCGGGACTGGACGACCTACGAAGCCCCTGCGGTGGCCCGCCACGCGGCGCAGAAAGCGGCAGCGCAGCGCAAGCACGACCTCAACGCCGCCTTGCAAGCCATCACGCAAGCGTGCGCTGTGACCGGCGCCTTGACCAATTTGACGCGAGAGACGTACTGGAAGGTCGAGAACGGGGCTGTGTACGCTTGGAAGGCGCTCAATCCTTCGGTGCTGGCCCGCGTGCTCGACCTGGAAAAGATGGCTGAAGCCCTCAAGGCCCAGCGCATCTTTCCAGCACCGGAGTGTGAGCCTGTTGCATCGTGAGTTCCGATTCGGAACCGGCGGCAAATCAATGATTTACTGCTTGATGTCGGGTTTGCGTTTTGCTTTGCCTCTTGCCCGGATGGCGGCTGCTACCTTGTCAACCGATACCCAGTTTTCGGCGCATTTTTTCTCCACCAGTAGGGCGCACGCCTCGCGCTCTGCCGCTGCTACCAAGACGGCGAAGCGTTGCAGTTCATCTGGCGTCACGGTGTAAAACCCGTTGCTGAAAGCGGGCACCACGACACCCGGTGTATCAAAGGCCAGATCGGCGAGGCGGGCGATGTCGTACATCATGGGTATTCAATTTTTTCAGGCATGAAAAACGGGGCCGAAGCCCCGTGTGGTTTTTGTTGCGGTTGCCGTCAGACAATCGTCGGCTGCTGCTGTTCGTGGCGCCACCACAGCACACGCCCGCCGGTGGTTGCTGCACCGAACCGGGTCTGCCCGTCGGTCTTGCTTTCGATGCACACGCCAGACACTTGGTAGCCGTGGGCCAGCAGGTCTTTCAGCTTGCGCAGGGGCAGGTTCGCAAATTCGATCTGAAAACGCTCGGTCTCGGGTGACAGTTCGGGCACAGCCGGGGCCGCTTGCAACATGGCCTCGTACACCTTTTCAGCGGCCCAGAGTTCCTGACCACGGGGCAGGGGCGCATCGGCGGCTGACCACTTGCGGGCTTCGTTCAGCGCGTGCTGCATTTGCCACATGGTCGGTTTGGCGGGCACGATCTTGTGCTGGTGGGGCACCTTGGTCGGGTCGATCCCGTCGCCTGCGGTTTTGGCCACCAGTTCCTTGACCATTGCCAGCAGGCGGTCGCGCGATTCGGTCTCGGCGGCGGTATCGTCCAGGCGGGCGTTGTCGGCCACTTCGTCGGCCAGTTGGATGATGGCCAGCACTGGGTCTTGACCATCGGTCAGTTGCGGGGCTGTGGCGGGTGCAGCGGTTGGTGCCAGTTGCGACACACCGCCCGCGCCTACGGCTTCAAGCTGGGTTTGAAGGGCTTGCACTTCACCAGTCAGGCGTTCGATTTCGTCTTTGGCACCCTCGTACATGATGTGAAGCCACTGCACGCGCTGGTTGTACGTGCCCACGGCCCAGTCCTTGGAACCGGCATACAGTTCATCGGGCAAGGGGTAGCGGTTTTGCAATTCGGTGTGCAGTTCCAGCAGCTCAATCGCGGCCAGTTCGGTGAGTTCCGGGCTTGCGCCGGTGGCTTTTGCGGCTTCCAAGTCTTTCAGGACTTGCAGCGTGTATTCAGTGGTCATGGTGGGGTGGTCTTTCGGTGGTGATGCGCCTCATCATTGAATCAGCAGCAGGGTGGTGAAAAGAATGGTGGCCAGTGCCCCAAAAATGAAGCCGGTCAACAGGGGCGGGAAGATGCCCATGTCGTTGCCTTTGGGGCAGTGGCAGTTGCGGCCCTGGTTGCAGTTGTGCGTGCAGGTATCGAAGTGGCCGGGGGGTGTCATGCGGCCTCTTGCCCCGGTGCGTGTCGGCTGTCTGCGAGTCGTTTCAAGGCTTGCGCTTTGATGCGTTCTGCCAATGCCAGCTGTGCCGGGTCGGTGTCCTGTGCCAGTTTTTGGCGCTGTTCGCGCTCGACGGCTTCGGCCAGCCATTCGTGTTGTTCGAGTTCAAATGCCATGTTGTTTTTTGGGTATTTCGTAGCGGCTATGGTGCCGCGTTTGGGCGTTGTGCCGTGCCAGTTTTTCCGCTTACGCGCCGCCACCTGTCACACGCTGGCTGGGTTGAATGGTGGATGTGGCAGACACAAAGTTGCCGGTGAAGTCTTTGACGCTGCCATCGGGCTGGCGGCTGCCGTGCTTTTCGTGATCCAGGGCGCCGGGGCGGATGGGCTGGTTTTTGCGCCAGTTTTGGAAGACTTCGGGGGTCTGGGTGTAGGTGGGTTTCATGGCAAATGCGGGTCTTCTTCGGGGGCAATGGCGCGGCCCCAAATCTGGGTGGTGCCGCCGGTCTTGCGGTTGCTGAATTCGTCAAGCACGTACCATCCGGCGCGCTTTAGGACGGACTGTTGCGCGTTGTTGGCGGCGTCGCAGGTACACATGCCGTAGTCGTATTGGCTGAAGGCCAGGGCATCAAATTGGGATTGTTTCAGGTGGTGGGCCAGTCCTTGCCCGCGTTTGTCCACATCGACAAAAAAGCCGTGACACAGGCCGATTTGCGGCTGGCTGGGCATGGAGTCGATCTCAAAAGCCCCGTAGGGTGTGGCGTGGCGCGTCATTCCACGCCCCCTAGCCCGGATATTTCACCGTAGTCCGTAGAAACGAGGACGGCATTGCCCTTGAAATGCCCGAACATCGAGGTATCGAATCTGGATGAGAGGACGGGCAATGCCGAAACCAAACTGTACACCGCAAACAACTGCCGATGAGGTCGGCGTGATTGATTTTGGCCGACTGGGCCGACGCAAGATCGAGGGCCGCTTCGATGGCGGCAGCA
>NZ_NWBQ01000063.1 GCF_002837135.1 Macromonas bipunctata
AACTTTTGATGGTCAACTTATACGCTCCTCTTCCGCACTGATTTCTGACAATTTCTTTGCCATCGAAATCCGCCGCCGCAGAACCTCGTTCTTGGAAAGCTGCTGGTTCTTTTGCTTCCAATCCTTTTCCATTACATTCAAATTCTGGTTCCACGCAACAATCATTTCCTCAAAAACGAAAGGTATCAATTTCTTGCCAAATTTGATACAAATCAACTCATCAAGTCTGATCGCATCTTCATCGCTGAGCTGGGGATTGGACGCGATCAAGTTGGCACCAACTTTCAACAGGAACACATCATCCTCAGTGATATTCTCAAAACTTTTTGCACTGACGATCGTCTGCTCCGCACCTGCCATCAGCTTTTGAGCCGCGCGCAGTCTAAGGTAATGCTCAAAGTCCTTGACATTGTTGTCCTCAAGGGCCTTGTCAATGACCGAGCGGATGATGACGAAGTTGTTTATCAGCTCGGCGACTTCGACGAGGTTGCGATCAGCGCCACGCAGCGTCTCCTTCGCTTCCTGAAGCACTTCACGTCTCTCGTAAGCCTCCTTGATCTCTTGCGGCTGCAGGAGCCTCTCCTTAATTTGCTTTGCCGCGTCGATCACCCACTGCAGCGCTCGCTCGACTTTCTGGACGAGCTTGCTTTCGCTAAATTCCGCAATTTTTCCGAGCACAACGTCAAACTTCAAGATTGCAGCGGACAACCAAGGAAACGGCACTGCTACCGCGACAGCAGCAACCTTCAGGAAAGGCCGGAGCTTTTCCTGAATGAAGGGCTTGATGTTCTCCACCACCTTCTTGATCTGGCCGACGAAGCGCTCAGCCTTCTCGGCCATCCATACCACGGCATTGACCGCGACTTCCTTTGTTTTTTCCCAGACTTTCTTGGCACCACTCACCACAGCACCCGCAGCTTTTTTTACAAAGGAACCGACTTTAGAAAAAAACCCCATCTCTCTTCCTTTCAGTTTTAGTTGTCTATTCCCAGCATTCGCTTTGAGGCCTGAACTTCGCGCGGCGAAAGCTTGGCGTAATCGGTGCTGGCGACTTCTGCATTCGCCACTCGGATCTGATGGATGGCCAACTTGATGTGCTCGACCGACAATCTCGAATCACCCAGTTTCTCTCCTTCGATCAGCACCTTGGGCAGAGCCAGCCGCATGCATGTTCTAATTTCTCGCCCAGAAAAACCATCCGACAGTTCGGCACAGGTTTCGAGTATCGACTGCCGCTCTCCTTTAAGTGGCACTTTCTCGGGCAGCATCCGTCCCCACAGTCTGACCCTAGCTTCCTGATCCGGAAGGTTAAATTTCACATGATGGCTTATCCTACTCCGGAAAGCTTCGTCATAGTTCTTTGCGAAGTTAGTCGCAAAAATGGCTATGCCATCAAACTGCTCCAGTTCAATCAGCATGGTTGATCTCATCGCATTCACTTCGTTGTCCACACCTTGAGTGACTGAAGAAAGCCTCTTTCCCAGCAGCGTATCAGCCTCGTCGAAAAACAAAACCGCACCCGTTTCGTGGGCGGCCTTGAACGCAGCTTGAATATTTTTCGCCGTTTCACCCATGAACTTGCTCTCAATTTCGGCAATACCAAGCATGATGATGGGCAAACCCAGTTTTCCCGCCAAGCCTTCAGCCGCTAGCGTCTTACCTGTTCCAGGAGGCCCGTAGAAGTTCAGGATGGTACTCATACCGAGTGGATCTACCGATCCAAAATCCCAGTCGATGTAGATTTTTTTATGGTATTTCAGCTTTGCGACACATTCTTCGAATTGAAGCTTGGTCTCCGCAGGAAGAATTACATCGTCATCGAGGTTGAATCGCGGAACCCTAGGCAAATATACGGATTCCTTCTCACCTAAACGAGAAGACTCTGCCACTCTCGATGGAGCTTCTTTTTTTTCTATCCTAGACATTAAAAATGACCTTTATTTATACATCAAGGGAAGGACTGTTCCACTTCAGATTTGAAACCGCCCTCCGCCTTTAGCCAGCATACTCCACCTCAAACCCCACCACGCTGCGCTGCCCCTTGCTGAATTCCACGCCAATGAGGTGAATGGGCTGGCCCAACGCACGGTACTTGTCGGCGTAGGCGCGGTCTTTCAACTGCTGCAAGGCTTTGCCGTTGGGATGCTGCTCCACCACCTTGAACTCGAACAGGTAAATGCAGCCGTTGAAACGCACCGTCATGTCGATGCGGCCCTGATTCGTGCTGTCCTCCAGCGCAATGTCGAGCCCCAGCGCCGCAAAGTGGCTGTAGAACACGCTGGCGTAGTAGCCCTCATACTGTGCCATCGGGTTGTTGCGGTACCAATCGTGCGGCACGCTGGCAAAGAAGGCCGTGAACAAGCCGCGCAGACCCTCGAAGTCGTTGGCACGTAACAGCCGCAGCAGGGCTGAGCACTGGTGCAGGACTTGCGGTGCCGCGACACCCAACACAGGCAGCAGCGCCCGGTTCAGACTGGTGCGCACCTCCAAGTTGGGGTACCCCAATGTGTAGACCCATTGCCCGGGCAGTATCTCCTCTTGCTGGTGCAAGGTCAGGTAGCCGCTCTGGAACAGCAGCGCATCGGTCTCGATGCGGTCCACGTCGAAGCTGGAGAGCAAGTCCAGGTCGGTCAGGCGCTGAGACAAACCAGGCGTGAAGGTCTGGCGCTGTCTGAGCAACTCGATAAGGAAGGTCGAAGTGCCGGTCTCGAACCAGTAGGGCCGAAACGCGCGCATGTCCAACAGCAGCAGCACATCGAACGGGTTGTACACGCTGGTACCGCCCCAGTTGTAGCCGTTGTACCAGCGCCGGATCTCGTCGCGGTCCAGCCCGGGCAGCTCTGGCGCAAACACCGTGTCGAGATCCTCATCGGTGTAGCCGCACAGTGCCGAGTAACGCGCATCAACCGTGATGTCCTTGAGGTGGTTCAACCCCGAGAACAACGACACCTTGCTGAACTTGCTCACCCCCGTGAGCATGGCGAACTTGATGTGTGCGTCCTGCCCCTTCAGCACCGAATACAGGTCGCGCAGCCCATCGCGTATCTCGCGCGCCACGTCGCGCTCAGTGATGTTGTCCAGGATGGGCTTGTCGTACTCGTCGACCAGCACCACCGCGCGCTGGCCGGTGGTGGCGTGAACGTGCTGCAACAGCTCGGCGAACATGCCCGAGACGCTCTTGGCCCGGTAAGTCCAGCGCCACTGCAAGGCCAAGTCGGCCAGCAACTCCTGGATTTTCTGGGCCAGCTCGACGCGGCTGTGCAACACCCCGTCACCAAAGTTGATGCGCACCACTGGGTAGCGCGTCTCCCACTCCCAGTGCGCCTCGGCATGCAGCCCGGCAAACAGCGCCCGGTTGCCCGCGAACAACTCGGCAATGGTATCGAGCAGCAAGCTCTTGCCGAAGCGGCGTGGGCGGCTGAGGAAGTAGTACTTGCCCTCGTCCAGCAGCCGCAGGATCAGCGCTGTCTTGTCCACGTAGTAGTACCCCTCCTGGCGGATCTCGGAGAAAGTCTGGATGCCGATGGGCAGCTTCTTGCGGTGTGGAATGGATGGGGGCATGGTGACGCTGATATTACCCCGTGTGTGGTGGCTGTTGCAGCGGCGCGACAGCGTGTTGCTGGACGCGTGTTCCACGTGAAACTTTTTCCGGGGCGGTCTTTTTGGGTCCTGCGGTTGGGCTTGTGTGCGGTTCTGACGCGTTTTGGCTTGTTTTTACGTCATTTTTCTACGTAACACGTTATTTATTTTACATTTTTTTCCGATTTTTGTGCTTTGATTTCTGATAACTTAACTTAGCGGAAGTAGGTACAAGAAAAAACACCTGGCAAAGTGCCAAGTATTCAAAGATAGAAGATCTCACGCTCAAGCACCAAATCCTTGTCGACGGATCTCACGGCGAACAGCGGACTCAAGTGCTGTCATGTCCAGACCTTTTGCCATAACCTTGAGCGCAGTTCCACGACACGACAGGCTGCCAACCGGCGTGCCATCCTTGTCTAGAATGGCTTTTTCCGGATGCTTAGTATCTTTTTTTTCTGCACTCTTGGCTTTGACCCACTGAATCAGCATTTGTTGTGTTTTAAACTTGCCAGTCGCGAAAAGCAAGCACCCCTCAACAATATGCTCAGCAGGAAAGCTAGCAAGGCTTTGCGCAGTGAAGGCGCCCAACATTTTGGGGTTCTTCTCCATCAACTCCAGTACCTCCGGTGGTAACAGCTGAAACGACCTATAGCGGATCACATCCTGGCGAGTCTTGGCCATCAAACGTGCCGCTTCGGCATTGGTTTTTAGAATTTCAGCGTCGAACAAGGCCTTGAGCTGCTTGGATATCTCGTAGTCACTCAAGTCCTTGCGAGCCAAGTTGTCCGCTACCAGTGCCTTCGCAGCATCCTCATCGTTCATGTTGCGCTGCACAGCCATGATATCCAAGTGCCCCAGGCGGCGACACGCCTCGTACCGCGTATGGCCAGCGATAAGTTCGTACATGCCATCATCCACCGGACGAACCACAACTGGGGTGATGAGGCCGTTTGTGTCTTGGATGGATGCCATCATCTCCTCAATCACCAGATCGTCAACGGCACGAACTTGCCATGCGCTGCGCTTGATCTTGTCCAGTGGCAAACGCAGCGCATCGGCAGCCATTTGCCCTGCAATCGTAGATCGCAGGTCGGCAGCAATATTTTCTGATTTTTTGCGCATGCCCAGACCTGCAGCAAGTTGGGCATCGGTAACTTTTCTCATGCTGCGACTCCTCCGCGCTTGGATTTCAACCCTGTAATTTCCATGATTTCTCGAGTGATGTTTATAACAGCACGACTAACATTACTATCACGCTCAAGTTGAAGTACCGTCTTATTGAGAATCTGTGCCTTCTCCACATCTGTGGTGGCAGGCATGGTGTGATCCAGCACGCGGTCATAGTAGGCCTTGGAGGCCTCTTGAACCAGTCGGCAAACCTTCTTACGTGAATCATGCCGCGCAAGGATCGCACCACCAAATTGCAACGCAGGATTGACGGTTTTGGCTTGGTTGATGAACCCAACCAAGTCATCGGCACCGAAGAGCGACAACTTGGAGCCGCTGGACAACGGGGCAAAGACAAAGTCGGAAGCTGCCATCGCGTTGGCTGTCAGAAACGACAGTGCAGGCGGGGTATCCAGCAATACCACGTCGTACACCTTCGCTATCGGCTTGATTTTGTTGGCCAGGAGCAAGGTCGTTGCAAACGGCGTGGTCAGTAACTGGCGCTCCAAGTTGGCCAGTTTGAGCGTGCAACCGATCAGGTGCACCCCCTCAATGGTGGTCTGCTCGATAACTGCCTGGGCCACGCTACTGCTGCCGTCGAGCACCTTCTCTAACGGAACACTCGGCACCTCATCTGTCGAATAGAGGAGCGATGTAGCGTTTGCCTGTGGATCGATGTCCACGACCAGTACATCCAACCCCTCGCGTGACAAAGCATCGGCGATGTTGATGGCCAGAGTCGTTTTGGCAACGCCACCTTTGTGGTTCGCGAACGTGAGGATCATATTTTGAAAATCTTGGGGTTGGTCTTGAAATTCAGTATATCATCGGCTGACGTTCAGTGACAGCCATACATGTGTGGCTGGAGCTTTGTCGCGCAAAAAACATGATTCAAGACCAACATCCACCGCTAAAAGACTTCCCCCCCCTCATCGGGCGGGCGCTTTCGCGCATCTCCGGGTGCGATGGTGCTGGACTGTCTGAGCTCAATTATCAAGGACGTATGTTGCTGGCACGTATTGTGCGCAACATTTGCGTACGTAAGCCAGAAGAGTCGGTGCGCGTCAGTAACAACTGCCTTGCCGCCGGGTTAGGCATCAGTGATCGCACAGTTAGACGTATTAAGATCAGTCTGGAAGAATCTGGCTGGATCACGCGACACCAAAAACAGTCACGGCGGCACGGCATGCAAGTCAGTGATATCTGGCTAACGCCAGCAGCACTACGAACGCTCGGCCTTATAGCCGACGCAACAGCTACGTGTGTGCCCCCTGAAAAGACCCAAGTCACAAGTGTAGTGACCTCAGTTCCACATCCAGCAGTCGCAACAGTTGCGACTGTAGTGCCGTCTACACCCAGCGAACAGTCTCATAGCATAACTGGTGGTTGCAATGAAAAAATTTCAAATTCATTACATGAAAAAACATTTCCACCACTTGATTTAGAGAAATCTAAAAACGATGAAAATGAAATAAAATCCTCAGCGTTGGCCATTTTGGCCGACGCCCACTGTATTTCCTTAGATATTCAATCTTCTACGAAGAGTCACCCCGCGGTGGATTTTGAGTTATCCACAGGGTCGACTGAGGCTCAACCTCACGAAGCACAACCGAAAGAGTTTGCCAAAAAGAAGGTTTTTGGTGGTCAAAGCGCATTGCCTGATGATGTGGCGATACTCGAAACCAAAGGACTTACACGATTTGCAGTCTTCAAACTCATGGGAATTGCTACGCGTAAGGGTAAACGCCTCGGCCAGATTGTGACTGCAATGGGAGAGGGTTTGTTCAAGGCACGAAATCTGTTCAGCTACGTCAAAAAGTTGATCGACGTGGATCGCGACTGGTCAACGTACAAGGCTCCAATCGTGCTGAGAAGGGAAGACCAGGAGCAAAGACTGGCTGAGGCTAAAAGCAGGTCAGCAAACCGTACGTTCGTTCTTGAGCAGTTCAGCAGAGTCGTTGGGTTCCTTAACCTTGCGCGCACCAAATTCTTGTACCTTGTGGACGAAGCAATCTATTCCCGGGACGAGACCACTGGTGAAGAGATGGGCCGTGTGGTTGCCTTTGATCAAATTGCTGACGCCCTGCGCGCAGGAAAATTGATACCGAAATGAAAATATCGAGTGTACAATTTGTACACCCATCATAATTCTCCTCAGATGAATCGACAGGCAGATGAGTACGCTTGCCTTGTTTTGTCCTAGATTTTGTCTCTCGCACAGTGCTTGCCAAGATTTAAGTTGACTAGCAACAAAGTTATTGTGTGATTCCATAAAACAACGGTAGTTGTCTTGAAAAATACATTAAAATCAGGTCAGCCGTAAGGCAAGGGTTTGGCGACTCGAAATACCAAGTGCATCAAACAGTCATCACTGGCTGGTTTGTATACCCCGTAGTGCGACGGGACACAGCTTTCTACTTTTAGCGGGCCGTGTGGGACACCCGTAAGGGTGTGCCGGTTCCTTGGTACCGGTTCGCCAACCTGCATGGTCCGCTTCCGCGTTTGGCGACGTTGAAGTGGGTTTTAAGCTGTTTACCAAGGAGCCTTTCATGGCTGACACCGCACCCGTGCACTCCAACCCAAGCGCACCCATTCCCCTCACGCATGCGCGCATCAACGGCGTAGAACAACCCTGCATCCAGGCGCGCCTGCTGCACCAGTACCTGCAGAACCCGATCGGCTTTCTTGATTGGTTCCGCCTCAAGACCGAAACACTGGGCCTGGTGTGCCATCGGCATTACGAGCTTTCGGTGCAAGCCCTCGCAGGCGAGACCGCCCCGCAACAGAATTTTCTGCTGACGTTACCGGCAGCGACCGTGCTGACCGCCAGCGAGAACAGCGACCGCGGGCAGCAGCTGTGCCGCTACCTGATCGCGGTTGCATCACAGCAAGATGGGTCGGCACCGGTGCCCACACAAGTCCCATCAGTCACATCCCAGTCGACATCGGTCTCCATCACTCCCAAGCAGGTCAAGCGGCTCCAAGAGTTGTCCAGGAAGCGCAGGGACCACACAGGCTTGCCGTATCAGACCGTTTGGACCGAGTTCAAGCACCACTTCGGTATCCGTCGGTACCAGAACCTGCCCCGAACCCAGTTCGAGGCCGCTTGCCAATTTTTGCGCCGGGCCTCTAAATACTGGCCCAGCGTGCCGACGGCTGATACATCCCAGCCGCGCACCCAAACCCACGACGCTGCACCGCTGCCCGATCCTGCACGTCAGGTCGTGGACGATCACAGCTTCCGCCTCGCCTGCGACAGCCTGCCCCTGCTGCGCGTGATCCTGCGCAACTACCTGTTCCGTTATGCGGAACGGACTCGCCTGCACGACCCAGCCTACGTCGGTGAGCTGCTTTCCCCCTTCAAGCACGCCGAGGCGTGTTTTGACTGGGTCAACAGCGACTGCTGAGCCAGCAGCGTCTCGGCCCGGATCTGGCTCCCTCACCTGCCTGTCACCGCAGCTCATCCTTGACTGCGGTGCCAGTAGATGCCGCCGCTCAAAAAAATTTCATCTTTTGAGCGATCGGTGGCCCGATTTCGGCATGGCTGTGACTATACCTATGTAAGAGCGTCCGGGGTGTGCAATTTGACAGCGCACCCCCCGGGCCATTCCATAACTGAATGCTGGTACACAGCAGGGAGATTTATATGTCAAATGATTGCACCAGGGTGACTGCGTCACCACCACCGGCTTTTGCCATCTACGCGCGCTTCTCGTCTGACAAACAAAGCGAAAATTCGCTAGAAGACCAAGTTCGGCGTTGCCGTCAGCTGGCGGCTAAACACGGCTTCGATGGCGATGGATACATTTACACCGATGCAGCCATCTCCGGCACAGCCAAAGGTAATGCCCACCGGAACGGGTACCATCGGTTGCTCGAGGATTGGATGACCAAGGGAAAGTTTCAGGTTGTGTTCGTCGATGAGTTGTCCAGGTTGAGTCGCGACCCAGAAGAAATCGGTCGGCTGCTCAAAAAACTCCGCAAAAACCGACAGTTGCGCCTCATCACCTACGCTGACCATCTCGACACAGATAGCTCCGAATGGCAATTCCGTTTCGGCTTGCAGGGGCTGATGGCCGCGCAAGAGAGCATCAAAATCGGTGAGCGTTCGGACCGCGGCATGCTCGGACAGCTTGAGCGCGGCTACATGATTGCGCCCCCACCCTTTGGCTACAACCTGGAGCGTAAGTTTGCCGATACCGGCAAGCTGCTGGGCACGGTGTGGGTCATCAACGAGAGTGAAGCGGCCATTGTGCGTGAGGTGTTTGCACGCCGCGCGGCCGGGGACTCGATGCACCAAATCGCCGCATGGCTCAACGCCGAGGGCGTACCTTGCAGCCGCAAAGCACGCAATGCCGACGGGGGCCACTGGCGGGCTTCGCGCATCAAGGGCATCTTGAGCAACCACATCTACCACGGCATCTTCGTCTGGCACGGCTCGAGTACGTACCAAAAGCGCGCTCGGGACGAGAACATCGAAATCAAGACCGTGCAGTACCTGCGCGAACACCTGCGCCTGGTCAGCGAAGAAACTTGGCAGCGTTGCCACCGTGGCACCATCAGCCGATCCGGCTATGGGGGTGGTACACACGCCCTGACGGGGGTGCTCAGCTGCGGCTGCTGCCACAGCACCCTGGCTTTGACGGCACCCAACAAGCGCAGCCGTTCGGTCTACTGTGCGATTTGCACTGAGCGCGCCAGCGCCAAGCCCGAGGAGAAGCCGAACTTGCTGACCTCGACGGTGGCGACGGCCGGGGTGCAGCAGTTGTTGACCCACGCCATGCAGCACTTCTTGTCGGCACCGTTCCTGGAGGCGCACCGCGAGGCGCTGCGTGGCCTGCTCGACGACAATGCCCAGCAGCAGACGCTGCACGTCCAGACCGAACTCAACCGGCTGCTGGCGACCCAGAGCCGGTTGTTGCGCATGATGTCGGGCGACCCGCTGCAGGACGACTTGCTGCAGCAGCGCTACGACGACCTGCAACCCGAGGTGGTGCAGTTGCGTCAACGCCTGGCCCAGCTCAACAGCGGCCACGCGCTCGTCAACGAAAAGGCCGTGCGTGCGCAGCTTGAGGTTAGTCCCCATGCGCTGGTGGACAGCCTGTTTGACGAGCAGCAGCCACCGCAGCGTTTGCGCACCGTGTTGGCACGGGTGTTTCCGCAGGTGGTGTTCCAGCGTAAGAGCAGCAAGTACACCTCGCACTTCACGGTTCGCTTCTCCATCGGCGCGGCGCTGGCCCTGGCCAGTGGCACCGAAGAAGTGATGGTGCCCGGTCAGCTCGAAGGCCAGTTTGTGTTGCAGTACCAGCCCCGGCACCACCGCAGCGAACAGCCGGTGACAGTGCCACACTGGACGGTACAGACCGTCGAGACGCGGCACTGGCTGCAAGCGCTGTCTTCAGACGCAGAGGCTGATACGGATACTGAGGCCACAACTGCAAGCGAAGCGTTGTTGCTGTCCACCGTGTGACGGCTGCGGGGTTGACCCTGTTTGGCACGTCGTAGGTACGCAAAACCGGTCCAAAAGACCGGTTTTTTGCTTCTGAATGGCCCAAAACAGGCAAAAAGTGACACCTAGTTTGTATCGTTTATGTCCCAAAACGGTACAAAAAGGGTACAGGAATGGAGAAGAACGCGTTACAGCCTGAGGACAGGCCGCTGTGGCGCAAGCCTGGCTTTGTGATTCGCCACCCAGATTAGGCAGCCTTGCCTGTGGTCAGAGGTGTCACGAGGTGGGCGTGCGCCTGTTTGATCAGCCCAGCGGTACGCTCGATGGGGGAAGTGTAGGTGGTTTCAGCGGTGTGGTGTGGCATGCAAACTCCTGCGTGTGGGCCACGCCATTGTCGGCCCAAAGTGCCGTCCACAGCAGGGACATGGCCCCAGCGGTGTGCGCCATGCGATTGGTACCGACACGACTGCCTCGAACCGAATTTTGCATATCTGAAAAAAATTTTGCGCCCAACCCGGTTTTTGAGCAATTTTTACGATTTGCGAAGCTATACAAAGAAGCTGGAGCATGTCGATACAGCGTAAGTTGACCATCAAAAGTTTCTTCACGAGTCATGCTGCCAAGCCCGTTTTTGGTGTGTAATCCGCCCGTGTGCGGCAGAGGCCGCGTGACGTCGCGAAGGTGTGGAAATGGCAAGACAGCGTCTGGAAGTGGCATTGGACGAAGCGGATGTGCAGGCATTGCGCCAGGTGGACAAGAAGTCGCACGACTGGAGGGCACGCGAGCGCGCACGCACACTGCTGTTGCTGGGCCAGGGCAAGAGTTTGGAGGAGGTGGCGCAGTCGCAAGACATCACCACCCGCACGGTGCGCAACACGTGGGCGCGCTGGTGCCGCGAGGGTCTGGATTCGTTGCTCGACAAGCCGCGCTGCGGTGCGCCGCGCAAGCTCGACGAGGCGGCGCTGGAGCGTTTGACGCAGTGGGCCAACGACAAGCCCTTGACGGCGGTGCAGCTGCTGCAGCGCCACATCGAGGAGCAAGAACATGACTAAGTACCACACTTTTTGGAGGTAATCACATTGCCTCACAGCCACCGCCT
>NZ_NWBQ01000064.1 GCF_002837135.1 Macromonas bipunctata
TTCAAATGCGATTGCCCTGGTCTCCACCAATTCTTGCGGCAGGTGGTAGGCCAGCTTGTTGAAATGCTCGGTGTGCAGGTCGAGTTCGGCCTTCCAGTCGGCGGGGTTCATGTCGGTGACGGAAGCAAACTGTTCGCGGCTGAAGTCCAGACCGTCCCAAGTGATTTCGTCGTAGGTCGGGCTGATGCCGAAAGCGTGGTCTTCGCCCTGCACCTTGCCTTCAATGCGGTCGATCATCCACTTGAGCACGCGCATGTTGTCGCCGTAGCCCGGCCACACGAACTTGCCATCAGCACCCTTGCGGAACCAGTTGACACAGAAAATCTTGGGCAGGGTGTGGCCCGATTCTTCCAGCTTGTGCTCCATGTCCAGCCAGTGCTGGAAGTAGTCGCTCATGTTGTAGCCGCAGAACGGCAGCATGGCAAACGGATCGCGGCGTACCACACCTTGCGCACCAAAGGCAGCGGCGGTGGTTTCGGAACCCATGGTCGCGGCCATGTAGACGCCTTCCATCCAGGTGCGGGCTTCGGTGGCCAGCGGCACCGTGTTGGAGCGGCGACCACCAAAGATGAACGCGTCGATCGGCACACCGGCTGGGTCGTCCCATGCGGCATCCAGCGCCGGGTTGTTGGTGGCGGCCACGGTGAAGCGGGCGTTGGGGTGGGCGGCCTTGGCACCCGTTTCTTTGGCGATTTGCGGTGTCCAGTCCTTGCCTTGCCAGTCGATGGCGTGGGCCGGAGCCTCGCCCATGCCTTCCCACCACACGTCGCCATCGTCGGTCAGCGCGACGTTGGTGAAGATGACATCCTTGTCCAAGGAGTTCATGCAGTTGGGGTTGGTCAGGGTGTTGGTGCCCGGGGCCACGCCAAAGTAACCGGCTTCGGGGTTGATGGCGTACAGCTTGCCGTCGGCGTGCGGCTTGATCCAGGCGATGTCGTCACCGATGGTGGTCACGTTCCAGCCGTTCAGGCCTGCCGGCGGAATCAGCATGGCAAAGTTGGTCTTGCCACAGGCGCTGGGGAAGGCGGCGGCCACGTGGTACTTCTTGCCCTCAGGGCTGGTGACACCCAGGATCAGCATGTGCTCGGCCAGCCAACCTTGGTCGCGGCCCATGGTGGAGGCAATGCGCAGCGCCAGGCACTTCTTGCCCAGCAGCGCGTTGCCGCCGTAGCCCGAGCCGTACGACCAGATTTCGCGCGTTTCGGGGTAATGCACGATGTACTTGGTGGTGGGGTTGCACGGCCAAGCGGTGTCTTGTTGGCCTGCGGCCAGCGGTGCGCCCACGGTGTGAACGCAGGGCACGAAGTCGCCATCGGCACCCAGCACGTCGTACACGGCCTTGCCCATGCGGGTCATCAGCTTCATGTTGGTCACGACGTAGGGGCTGTCGGTCAGCTCGACGCCAATTTGGGCGATGTGCGAACCCAGCGGGCCCATGCTGAACGGAATCACGTACAGGGTACGGCCAGCCATGCAACCGTCAAACAACGGCTTGAGGGTGGCGCGCATCTCGGCGGGGGCCATCCAGTTGTTGGTCGGGCCGGCGTCTTCCTGCTTTTCGGAGCAGATGTAGGTGCGGTCTTCCACGCGCGCCACGTCGGACGGATCGGAGCAAGCCAGGTAGGAGTTGGCGCGCTTGGCCGGGTTGAGCTGTTTCAGGGTGCCCGAAGCCACCATTTGCTCGCACAGGCGGTTGTATTCCTCTTCGCTGCCATCGCACCAGACGATGTTGGCGGGTTTGACCAGATCGGCAATTTCTTGCACCCAAGCAATCAGCTTGGCGTGTTTGACGTAGGCGGGCACGTTCATGGGGAAGACTCCAAAGGTTGAAAAAGCGGATGTGGAAAAACGTCGCACGTCAAACACTCAACCTGTGCAACGGTTTTCCAAATCCTGTTTTCACAACACCGGGGCCGACCAAGGGGGTGCGGTATTTTACGCATGGTCGGCAAAATGTGTGCGAAAAAGTGGCTGTTGGGGCCATTTTTAGGTCAATCGCACCTTTTTGGTGCAAATCTACGCTACCTCAGCCGCTACCACCCGCACCACGTCGGCACCGTAGGCTTCGAGCTTTTTGTGCCCCAAACCGGGGATGCCCGCCAACTCGGCCACGCTGCGGGGCTGGCGTTCGGCAATGGCGCGCAGGGTGGCATCGTGAAAAATGACGTAGGCGGGCAGGTTGTGCTCACGCGCCACCCCAGCACGCCAGGTTTTGAGTGCGGCCAGGGTCTCACGGGCGGCGGTGTTGAGGGTGGCTTCGCTGGCGGCGGTGGCGCGCTGGCGCTCCACGCGGTCGCGCAGTCGGGTGCGGGGCTCGGTGCTGGCCACGCGCAGGCGCACCTCGCCCTCGCCCTTGAGCAGCGGGCGCGCTGCCGCACCAAGTTGCAGGGTGTTGTGGTGCTGGCCATCGACCCACACCGCCGCGCGCGCGATGAGCTGGCGCAGCAGGCGTCGCCATTCGGCCTCGGCCAGGTCGGTGCCGATGCCAAAGGTGCTCAAACGCTCGTGGCCGTGTTGCAACACCTTGTCGGTGCGCTTGCCACGCAGGATGTCGATGATGTGCCCAGCCCCAAACGCGATGCCGCTGGCCTGCTGCACCCGGTACATGCAAGAGAGCCACTTGCGCGCGGCCTCGGTCGCATCCCACGTTTGCGGCGGGTGCAGGCAGTTGTCGCAGTTGCCGCAGGGCGGGCTGGTTTCGCCAAAGTAGGCCAGCAAGCGCACACGGCGGCAGTCGGTGGCTTCGGCCAGCGCCAGCAGCGCATCGAGCTTGCCGCGCATGACGTGCTTGAACTCGTCGGTGGCGGGACTGTCGTCGATCATGCGGCGCTGGTTGACCACGTCTTGCAAACCGTAGGCCAGCCAGGCCTGGGCCGGTTCGCCATCGCGGCCCGCCCGGCCCGTCTCCTGGTAGTAACCTTCAATGTTCTTGGGCAAGTCCAGGTGCGCCACAAAACGCACGTCGGGCTTGTCGATGCCCATGCCAAACGCGATGGTGGCCACCATGACAATGCCGTCTTCGCGCAAAAAACGGTCTTGGTGGCGCTGGCGCAGCGCCGCGTCCAGCCCGGCGTGGTACGGCAAGGCGTTGAGGCCCGCGGCGGCCAGTTGCGCCGCCACGTCTTCCACCTTGCGCCGCGATTGGCAGTACACCACCCCCGCATCGTGCGCGCGCTGACCGTTAACGGTGTGGCTGTGTTCGTCGCGGATGAAACGCACCAGCTGTTGCAGCGGGCTGTCCTTCTTCTCGGCAATCGTGTAGCGGATGTTGGGCCGGTCGAAACTGCTGACAAAGTGTTGCGCCTCTTGCAGCCGCAGTTGCTGCACGATGTCCTCGCGCGTCAAAGCATCGGCGGTGGCGGTCAGGGCAATGCGGGGCACACCGGGAAACCGCTCGTGCAGCGCGGCCAGGCCCCGGTAATCGGGCCGGAAGTCGTGGCCCCACTGGCTGACGCAATGGGCTTCGTCAATGGCAAACAGCGCCAACTGGCCACGCTCGTACAGCGCGTGCAACTGAGCCATGAAACGCGGCGTGGTCAGGCGCTCAGGGGCGGCATACAGCAGCGTCAATTCGCCCCGGAACAGGCGGCGCTCGACCGCGTTGACTTCGTCCAGACTGAGGCTGGAGTTGAGGTAGGCGGCGGCCACCCCGGCCTCCAGCAGCGCACCCACCTGGTCGTGCATCAGCGCAATCAGCGGCGAGACCACCACCGTCACGCCCTGCCCCGCACGCTGGCGCACGATGGCAGGCACCTGGTAGCACAACGACTTGCCCCCACCCGTGGGCATCAGCACCAGCGCGTCGCCCCCGGCACCGACGTGGGTCACGATGTCCTGCTGGCGGCTCCGGAAGCGTTCGTAACCGAACACCTCGCGCAACACGGCCAAGCAAGCCTGCTTCACAGCATCAGAGTTCATGCGACAGGTAACGCTTGCGCCAGAAGAACACGCTCAGGCCCACGGCAATGGCCCCCATCGACAACATGGCCCACCAAAAGCCCGCTGAGGTGTGCAACAGCGGCATGAATTCAAAGTTCATGCCGAAGATGCCCGCCATCAGGTTGAGTGGCAGGAAGATGGCCGTCAGCGCCGTGAGGGTGCGCATGATGTCGTTGGCGCGGTGGCTCTGGGCCGAAAAGTGCATCTGCACCGCCGCCTCGGCACTTTGTTCCAACCGCCGCACGTGGTGTACCACGCGCTCGATGTGCTCCAGCACGTCGCGGCTGCGCACCTTGAGCAGCTCGAACTCGCGCTGCCCCTCGGGCGTGCTGGCCACAGGCCAGCTGTTGAGGGCCTCGATCCAGTCTTGGATGGCGGCGCGCTGGTCTTCGCAGATTTCGTCCAGCTGGTGCAGCGACAGGCGCGCGTCGAGCAAGCTGTTCCAGTTGTTGAAGCGCGTGCGCGGGTCGAGCAACTCGCTTTGCCAATGGTCGAGCTGGCGCGTGAGTTCGCGCCGCAGCTCCAAGTAACCGTCCACCATGTGGTTGACGAGCCGCAGCATCAGGTCGGCGGAGCTGGTGGGCATCAGGCGCGCAGCGGTGGCGCGGGCGTCCAGCCGGGTGTCGATGCGCACGAACGGCGCCACCGGGCTGTCGGCCAACAACACGGGATCGGGCTGGTGGTCTTGGAAGCGCACAGCACGCGCATGCGCCTCGGCGGTGCCCAGCAGGCGCGCGGCGTAGGTCTCGCGCACCGCGCAGTCGGTGGGGTGGATGGTGATGAGCAGCTGGTCGAACAGCGCAAAACCGACCGGGCTGGTGTCGATGCGGCGCAGCACGGGCGGGCCGCCCCGGCGCTGCGACTGGTGCAGCGGCTGGCCAGGCTCGCTCAGGTTGGTCTCGCTGCGGCCCTGTGCCAGGCGGCGGAACACCAGCACGTCGTACTGGCCGGTGTAGTCGTAGTGCGAGGGCAGCTGCTTGTTGAGCAAATCCGAAATGTGCAAATCCACCAGCTGTGCCCCGCACAGGCTCAGCAGGCAGTGCTGGACTTCGGTCTGCAGCAGCTCGAACTCGCGCCGGCCCAGCGCCACCCAGACAAAACCCTGCGCGGGCAAGGCCTCGGGCAGGGTGTCGGTTTCGGCCACGTTAAAGCCCTGGATGTGAAAGACACGCATAGGCGGTGCGTGGGGCGCTCTCAGGCGGGGCGGGCGGGGTGGGCCGGGCTCACAGGTCGAGCAGCAGGCGGGCCGCGTCGCGGGCAAAGTAGGTCAGCACGCCATCGGCACCGGCGCGGCGGAAGGCCAACAGGCTTTCCATCATCACGGCATCGTGGTCGAGCCAGCCGTTTTGCGCGGCGGCCTTGAGCATGGCGTATTCGCCGCTGACTTGGTAAGCGAAGGTCGGTACCTTGAATTCGTCCTTGACGCGGCGCACCACGTCCAAGTACGGCATACCGGGCTTGACCATGACCATGTCGGCACCTTCGGCCAAGTCCAGCGCCACTTCGCGCAGGGCTTCATCGGTGTTGCCGGGGTCCATTTGGTAGACTTTTTTGTCGGCCTTGCCCAAGTTGGCGGCACTGCCCACGGCATCGCGGAACGGGCCGTAGAAGGCACTGGCGTACTTGGCGCTGTAGGCCATGATGCGGGTGTGGACGTGGCCACGTTGCTCCAGCGCCTGACGGATGGCACCGATGCGGCCGTCCATCATGTCGCTGGGGGCCACGATGTCCACACCAGCAGCGGCTTGCGTCAGGGCCTGACGCACCAGCACTTCAACGGTTGCGTCGTTGACGATGTAGTTTTGGTCGTCGAGCAAACCGTCCTGGCCGTGGCTGGTGTAAGGATCCAGCGCCACATCGGTCATCACACCCAGGGTAGGGAAGCGCGATTTGAGCTCGTGCACCACGCGCGGGATCAAGCCGTTGGGGTTCCAGGCTTCGCGGCCATCGGGGCTTTTGAGCGCGGGGTCGATGACCGGGAACAAGGCCATGACGGGGATACCCAAGTCCACGCATTCCTGCGCCACCGGCAGCAAGCGGTCCAAGCTCAGGCGCTCTACGCCCGGCATGGAGGCCACGGGCTCACAGCGGTCGTGGCCGTCCAACACAAACACCGGGTAAATCAGGTCGTACACGGTCAGGTGGTGTTCGCGCACCAAGTTGCGGGTGAACACGTCGCGGCGCAAACGGCGCGGGCGCGACAGGGGAAAAGGAGCGGGATGGTTGGCGTTCATAGAAGCGTATTGTGGCAAATGGCGCGTTGGGCGCGGTTTCAAAACGGATCAGGTATCGGCATCGAGCGCAAAACGCTCGCGCAGCGCGTCGCAGAAAGCGGCGGTACCGGTGATGGTCAGAGTGTAGGTCAGGCGCGGCACGCCGGGCGTACCGGGCCGGGTGTGCCACTGGCGGTGTACCGTGTCGTAATCCAATGCCAATGGGGTGGCCACTTCTTGTACAGCTTGCACCTCGGCATCCCAATCGCCGCCGTCGTCCAGCGGTGCGCGCACACCGGCAAAGTCGCACGCCGCCCACGTCAACACGGCGGCCATTTCGGCCTGCACCACTGCCGCCTGGTGCGGTGTGACGCTGGCCATGGCATCAAAGGTGCCGTGACCGTGGTCGTCCTCGCTGTAATCGAAAGTGAGGTAGCGCAGAGGGGCAAAGGAGCTCATAAAGAAGGCGGCAGATGAGGTGGCACTTCAGGCATTGCCGCTTTGCTGGGCCAGCAGCGAACGCGACAACAGGCCGATCAGGCTTTCGACCAGCACCGGGTCGGTGTCCAGCGTGGGCACGTCCACCCCAATGCGGGTGCAAATTTGGTCGATCATGCGTTCGGCCTCGGCCACATGCTGCGGGGACAGGCTCAAGCCACGCACCTCGCACAGGTAGTCTACCGCCTGCTGGGCCAGGGTGGCGCAGGCTTCTTTGCGGGCCAAGGCGGCCAGTGTGCGCTGCTGCGTGAGCGTGGTGTAAAAAAAATCACCCAACAGCGCCACCAGTTGTGGCGATTGGGACTGGATGAGCCGGTAGCCCGGCAGTTGTTTGACCGTGTCGGCCAACACTTGGCGCAGGTAACGCTCGTTGTCGGCGGTGGGCGTGAGGTTGCGCTGCTCGGTCAAGTAACGCACCACCTGCTCCAACAATGTGGGCGCGGCCAGCGCGTGCCAAGCAAAGTCCACCCCCTGCGCCACGTAATCGCTCAGGGGGCGCTGTTCTTCCAGTGCCAAGTCGGCAATGGCCTTGAAGCTGTGCAAACTGGGTTCGAGCAGCTGGGCCAGTTCGCTGGCGGGGGTGGAGGACATGCCGACCATCTGAAGTGTTGAACAAGGGATGGCGGCATTGTAGGGGGCAGCGTCCACGCTACGCTATGGTGTGTCGAAAGTACCACTTGGAAAAAATCATGCAATTGCAAACACTGCTGGGCGTGGCATTGCCCATTGTTCAAGCCCCGATGGCTGGGGTACAAGACAGCGCGCTGGCGCTGGCGGTATCGAACGCCGGAGGACTGGGATCGCTGCCGTGTGCCATGCTCACCCCAGACGCTTTGCGCCAAGAACTGGAGGTGTTGCGCCACGGCACCGACCGCCCGTTCAACCTGAATTTCTTTTGCCACACAGCGCCTACACCCGATGACGCGGCACAACAAGGGTGGCTCGACTTGTTTGGCGGTTATTACCAGACTTGGGGCATAGACCCCGCCACCGTGGGCGCGGGCGCGGCGCGGGTACCGTTCAACCACGCCATGGCCGAACTGGTGTGCGAGTACCGTCCTGCGGTGGTCAGTTTTCATTTTGGCCTACCCGCCCCCGAGCTGTTGGACATGGTGCGCCGCAGCGGTGCAAAAATTGTGTCGTCGGCGACCACCGTAGCCGAAGCGCGTTGGCTGCAAGCGCACGGGGCCGATGCCATCATCGCGCAAGGGCTGGAAGCCGGGGGCCACCGGGGCATGTTCTTGTCGTCCGACCTGAACACCCAGTTGGGCACGCTGGCGTTGCTGCCGCAAGTGGTGGACGCGGTACAGGTGCCGGTGATTGCCGCTGGCGGCATTGCCGACGCGCGTGGCGTGCGGGCCGCCTTGGCGCTGGGCGCAGCCGGGGTGCAGGTGGGCACCGCTTACCTGTTGTGCCCCGAGGCCCGCACCAGCAGCTTGCACCGCGCCGCACTGCAAAGCGAGCAAGCCCACACCACCGCCCTGACCAATGTTTTCACCGGGCGGCCCGCACGCGGCATCGTCAACCGGCTGGTGCGCGAACTCGGCCCCATGCACCCACAAGCGCCCCAATTTCCGCTGGCCACCGCCGCCTCCGCGCCGTTGCGCAGCCGCGCCGAAAGCGCGGGCAACAGCGACCTCTCCCCACTGTGGGCGGGGCAGAACGTGTCGGGTTGCAAGGCCATACCGGCTGGGCGGTTGACACAGGAGCTGGCACAGGCACCTACTTGAACTGGATTTGTACGGCAAATTGCCGTACATTTACTTCTGAAAGGACAATCCCATGCCCACAGCCACAGCATCAGCCCGCCTGGAGGCCAGAATCAGCCCCGACCTGCACACCCTGCTCAAACGCGCCGCCGAGCTCGAAGGGCGCACCCTGACCGATTTCGTCATCACGGCGGTGCAAGCAGCGGCGCAACGCACCATCCAGCAAGCCGAGGTGGTGCGGCTGTCGCTGGCGGATCAGGAATGCTTTGCCCAAGCACTGCTGTCGCCGCCCCCACCCGCCCCGGCGCTGCAACGCGCCTTTGCGCGCCACCAGCGGCTGGTGCAGGCCGGATGAGCCACGCCCCATTCCGGGTGGTGCCGCTGGACAGCACGCACAACCGCAACGCATTCGACAGCGGGTCAGCCCCGCTGAACCGCTATCTGCGCGAACAAGTCACACAAGACGTGCGGCGACGGGTGACGGCCTGCTTTGTGGCCCTGAATGCTACCCACCAGATCGCGGGCTACTACACGCTGGCCTCGGCCAGCGTGCTGCTGAGCGACCTGCCAGCCGCTACCGCCAAAAGACTGCCGCGCTACCCCACCGTACCTGCCGTGCGCATGGGGCGGCTGGCCATCGACCAAAACTTTCAAGGGCAAGGCTTGGGCAGTGCGCTGCTGGCCGATGCCTTGCAACGCGCTGCACGGGCCGAAATCGCGGCGTATGCGCTGCTGGTGGATGCCAAGGACACCCAGGCTGCCGCGTTCTACCAGCACCACGGCCTGCTGGCGCTGCCCGATGCACCACTGACGCTGTTTCTGCCGCTGGCCACGGTGCAGATGCTGCACCTATCCAGCGCGGCCTGAAACCAGAATCGACAACAAAACGGCACCCTCAGGTGCCGTTCCATCATTTCGGGCTCAACCCGGATATCCTCACGCCTGACCGGCCTTGACCTTCAAGCGCCAAGCGTGCAGCAGCGGCTCGGTGTAACCACTGGGCTGGGCCTTGCCCTTGAACACCAGGTCTTGCGCGGCTTGGAATGCGGCACCGTTCTGGTGGTCGACCAGCGACTTGTAGGCCGGATCACCCGCGTTTTGGCCGTCCACCTTGGCGGCCATGCGCACAAAGGTGTCACGCACTTGGGCTTCGGTGACAACACCGTGGTGCAGCCAGTTGGCCACGTGTTGGCTGGAAATACGCAGCGTGGCGCGGTCTTCCATCAGGCCAATGTCGTTGATATCGGGCACCTTGGAGCAGCCCACGCCCTGATCCACCCAGCGCACCACGTAGCCCAGAATGCCCTGGATGTTGTTGTCCAGCTCCTGCTGCTTCTCGGCTTCGCTCCAGTTGGCTTCGGCCACCACCGGGATGGTCAGCAGGCTGGTGAGCAGGGCTTGCGGATCGTCGCCAGCGCGTTCGATCTCGGCTTGCACGTCGGCCACGTTGACCTGATGGTAGTGCAGCGCGTGCAGGGTGGCTCCGGTCGGGCTGGGGACCCAAGCGGTGTTGGCGCCGGCCTTGGGATGAACCACTTTTTGCTTGAGCATTTCGGCCATCAGGTCGGGCATGGCCCACATGCCTTTACCGATCTGGGCCTTGCCACGCAGGCCGCATTGCAGGCCAATCAGCACGTTGCGGCGCTCGTAGGCGGCAATCCAGGCGCTGCCCTTGATGTCGCCCTTGCGCATCATGGGGCCGGCCAACATGGCGGTGTGCATTTCGTCGCCGGTGCGATCCAGGAAGCCGGTGTTGATGAACGCCACGCGGCTGGCGGCGGCGGCAATGCAGGCCTTGAGGTTGACCGAGGTGCGGCGCTCTTCGTCCATGATGCCGAGCTTGACGGTGCTGTCGGGCAAGCCCAGCAGCTGCTCCACGCGGCCAAACAGTTCGTTGGCAAAGGCCACTTCCGCCGGGCCGTGCATCTTGGGCTTGACGATGTAAACGCTGCCCTTGCGGCTGTTGCGAATGCCGTTGGCACCGTGGCCTTGCAAGTCGTGCAGCGCGATGGTGGTGGTCACGACCGCGTCCATCACACCTTCGGGGATTTCCTTGACGCTGCCGTCGGCGGCGGTGTAGAGGATGGCCGGGTTGGTCATCAGGTGGCCAACGTTGCGCACGAACATCAGGCTGCGGCCATGCAGGCGCACCTCACCTGCGCCGTTGGCGGCGGTGTAGATGCGGTCGGCGTTGAGGCCACGGGTCAGGGTCTTGCCGCCTTTTTCAAACGATTCGGTCAGCGTGCCCTTGAGGATGCCCAACCAGTTGTGGTAGCCCAGCACTTTGTCTTGCGCGTCCACGGCGGCCACGGAATCTTCCAAGTCCAGAATGGTGGACAGGGCGGCTTCCATCACCATGTCGCTGATGCCAGCTGCGTCGCTGGCCCCGATGGTGGTGTCGCGGTTGATGACGACATCGATGTGGATGCCGTTGTTTTGCAGCAGCACCGAGCTGGGACTGGCCGCATCACCCTTGTAGCCCACGAATTGGGCCGGGTTGCACAGGCCGGTGCTGCCGCCGTTGGCCAGTGCCACTTGCAGTTGGCCGTTGACCACGCTGTAACCGGTTGCGTCTTTGTGCGAGGCGTTGGCCAGCGGCGCGGCTTGATCCAGCACGTTGCGGGCAAATTCGATTACCTTGGCACCGCGCACGGGGTTGTAACCGGTGCCTTTTTCAGCGCCATCGGTTTCGGGGATGGCATCGGTGCCGTACAGCGCATCGTACAGGCTGCCCCAACGCGCGTTGGCGGCATTGAGTGCGTAGCGGGCGTTGAGGATAGGCACCACCAATTGCGGGCCGGCCATCGTGGCCAGTTCGTCGTCCACGTTGGCGGTGGTGACTTGGGCTTGCTCGGGCACCGGCACCAAGTAGCCAATCTGCTCAAGGAAAGCGCGGTAAGCGTCCATGTCGGCAATCGGGCCGGGGTGGGCGGTGTGCCAAGCGTCCATTTCGGTTTGCAGGCGGTCGCGCTCGGCCAACAAAGCGATGTTTTTGGGGGCCAGATCGGCCACGATGGCATCAAAACCCGCCCAAAAATGGGCACTCTCCACGCCTGTGCCGGGCAGCACTTGGTCTTCAACAAAACGGAACAACTCGGTTGCCACTTGCAGGCGGTGGACGGGGGTGCGTGCGGTCATGACATCTCCAACAAGGTCAATACAAAAATCCAGAACCGGGCAGCCGCAGCAGCACGGTGACATGGCTCTACTGTATGCGAGGTCGGGCCCGAAATTGTTCACCCCAGCACACCATCAGTCGTGACTTTTTTACACATAATTCACCCATAATCAACTGAACTCCGTAGGTATTCTGCGGGTATCAGGCTCCCCCCTACCCGACCCAATACCCACCGTGACCCTGTACACCCAACTCCAAACCGTCAAAAGCGAAGAAGACGTCAAAGACGCTTACATCAAAGCCCTCGGCCTCAAGGGCTTTACCAAGGGCTTGATCGACATCCAGACCAAAGAAATCTGGTTTGAAGCCAAGGACAGCGGCAAGAACTCCACCTACGCCATGTTCACGCAACTGCTGCACTATGTGCAGGTCGCGCTGGACAAGGGCGACCATGTGCCAGCCTTGCTGGCGGTGATCGACACCGAGAAGGCAGCGATCATGAAGACCGCCGACGTGCTGCCCTTCCTGGCCAGGAAGACCGTCAAATGGGGCAAGTCCGCCAGCCAGTACACCCAGGAGGCGTTGGACGAGATCTCGGCCCACATCGGCACGCACTTCGTTTCGTTCAGGATTTCGACGCACGAGGACGAATTCCTCGGCACCGTGAAGGCAGCGATCAAGTCTGGCGACATCATCCGCACGCAGATCACGCCCGACAACCTCAAGCAGGTGTTTGACAAATGGGTGGCCATGATCGGGCGCGAAATTGGGGGCGTGGCCGAAGAAGACTACGCCCTGCTGTTCTTCGCGGACATCATGCACGACGGCACGGTATCCACCCACGCCAACCTGCCCGCCGAGCTGCTGCACAAGAACGGTGCCCCGGTGTTCAGCCTGGCCGGGAAAATGTACGAGCTTGGCAACAAGGAGGGCTACCGCCAGTTCTGGGCCATTTACCACAAACCGCCCAAGTCGGAATACCGCGACTACCTGCTGGAGCGCCGCGACAGCCTGATTCCGCTGGACGAACGCAGCTTCAAGGGCGCGTATTACACGCCGCTGCATGTGGTGGACAAGGCCTACGACAAGCTGGCCGAAACGCTGGGCAAGAACTGGCAGCGCGAGTACATCGTGTGGGACATGTGCTGCGGCGTGGGCAACCTGGAAGTCAAGCACAGCAACCCGCGCAACCTCTACATGAGCACGCTGGACCAGGCCGACATCGACGTCATGAAGGCCACCAAGACCTGCGTGGCCGCGCAACGCTTCCAGTACGACTACCTGAATGACGACATCGCCGATGATGGGCAGATCGACTACAGCCTGAGCAACAAGGTGCCGCAGGGGCTGCGAGAGGCGATTGCAGCGGGCAAGAAAATTTTGGTATTGATCAATCCGCCGTATGGCGAAACGGGGTCAGGCATTGGCAAGGGGGGCATGAACAAGAAAGGTGTTGAGCAAACGCGCATCAACGCCAGCATGACCCGCACCGGGTATGCCAGCAAGGAGCTTTTCGTGCAATTTCTGGTGCGTATTGCCAAGGAGTTGCCAACGGCTACCTTGGCCATGTTCAGCACGCTGAAATATGTAAATGCGCCCAACTTTGAGAAATTTCGCCACACATGGAACGCCGCGTATCTGGGTGGCTTCATCGTGCATAGCAAATCCTTTGACGGATTGAATGGCGACTTCCCCATCGGTTTTCTGATTTGGAAGACTGACCAGGATGCAAAAAAGCGAATGCCCATTGCAGAAATCACGGTCGAAGTCTTGAACAAGAAAGCCGAGCAAATCGGGGAAAAGAAGTTCTACCACCTGCCCAGCACCAGCTATCTCAACGTCTGGATGGACAAGCCCGCCACCAACGACGAACTGGCCCTGCCACTTTCCAACGCTTTGAAGGTGTCCAGCAACCCTCGGCTGAAAAAGGCCTGCGACAACATGCTGGCCTACCTGTACGCCAGCAACAACGACTTGCAACATGCCGGACAAGAAACCTGTATCACCTCGTCCATTTTTACGGGTGGCAACGGTGGTGGCTTGTACATCAAGGCTGAGAATTTATGGCAAGCGGCGGTCGTGTTCACTATGCGTCTTCTTGTCAAACACACATGGATCAACCACAGCGATCAGTTTCTGCAACCCACTGGGGAATTGACGGGCGAGTTCAAAACCGATTGCTTGCTGTGGATGCTCTTCCACGGCAAAAATCTCACGGCCAGCGCCAACGACATCGAATGGAACGGCAAGAAATGGTCGCTGGTCAACCACTTCATCCCCTTCACCGAGGCCGAGGTGGACGCGCCCGATCGCTTCGAGTCCGACTTCATGGTGCAGTACCTGGCCGACAAGACCCTGTCGCCCGAGGCCCAAGCCGTGCTGAACGCCGGGCGCGTGTTGTGGAAAGCCTACTTCGCCCACACCGATGTGCGCACCGTGCGCGACGAACTCAAGCTCAACCGCCCCGACGTGGGGTGGTACCAAGTCCGCAAAGCCCTGGAAAAGCGCAACGCCAGCGGCGACGTCCGCCCCGTGGCCTTTGGGCCTTTCGAGCAAGCCTACCAAACCCTGAGCGACAAACTGCGCCCGCAGGTATTCAGCCTCGGCTTTTTGCGCTGAGTCCCCCTGCATGGACAAACTCAAAGCCATGGCCACATTTGCCGCCGTGGCCACGCGCGGCAGCCTGGTCGCTGTCGCACGGGCAGAAAGCGTGGCGCCCGCCATCATTGGGCGCCGCCTGGACGCGCTGGAAGCCGCCTTGGGTGTCAAACTCATGGTCCGCACCACCCGGCGCATCACCCTCACGCACGAAGGCAGCGCCTATCTGGAAGACTGCCAGCGCCTGCTGGCCGACATTGCCAACACCGAGGCCAGCGTGAGCGCGGGCGGGCGGCGCGCCACCGGGCACCTGCGCCTGACCGCACCCGCCGGTTTTGGCCGCCGCCACGTGGCACCGCTGGTACCGCACTTTCACGAGCTGCACCCGGAGGTCACGGTCTCGCTCAACCTGAGCGACCGCGTGATCGACCTGGCCGCCGAAGGCTACGACTGCGCGGTGCGGGTGGGCGATCTGCCCGATTCCAGCCTGGTCAGCGTGCGGCTGGCCGACAACCGTCGCCTGTGCGTGGCCACGCCGCGCTACCTGCAACAGCACGGGCGGCCCCAGCACCCGCGCGATTTGGTGCGCTTTCGCTGCCTCACGTTGTCGTCCGATGCCTCGCAAACCCGGGGCTGGGCCTTTCTGCTGCCCGCAGCCCACCCCGGCAAGCCGGGCGAGCTGATCCACCTGCGCCCCCACGGCCCCATGGACTGCACCGACGGCCAAGTGCTGTACGAATGGTGCTTGGCTGGGCACGGCATTGCGTGGCGCAGCACTTGGGAGGTGGAAGCCGATGTGGCCGCAGGCCGTCTGGTCACGGTACTGGACGACTTTGCCGCCCCGCCCAACGGCATCTACGCCGTGTTTGCACAGCGCCAGCACCTGCCCCTGCGGGTGCGGCTGTGGATCGACTTCCTGAAAACCCGTTACGGCCAGCCCGATTTTTGGTCGCGCTCAGGTGCAAACTGAACTCATTCACACCATGAAAACGGCACGTACAACAACGCATCAAGGGCCTGAAATGCACGAAGACGCAACCGCTGGACTGAACAACGGCTACCGCGCCATGGCAGCAAACCAAACGCGCGAAGCTGAAGCAATGGCGTGGTGCGATGCACTGGCAAGAAGCACAGCCGCCGACGAAGTTCCGATCAAAACACTGCCATGCACAGATTCAAAAACAAACGTGCGGGCTTCCGACAGCACATGACATCAAACTACATTTGAGGCAGCTGTAACGACCAGCTTAAAGTGAAACCACCCAACGATGTAACGGCACGGAATACTGCGCGATCCTCTGACCACCCTTCCGTCCCATGCTGTTCGTTTTGTATCCCCAGTCACCTTCATAAATCCGGTTGTTGTGGGGCAGCGAGATGAACAGTCGGCCATCACCAGTAACTTTTGCTTCAGCCGAAAACGGCACGCCGCCCGTTGTTGCCAGGTTAGCCCGGATATTTCACCATAGCCCGTAGAAATGAGGACGACATTGCCCTTGAAATGCCCGAACATCGAGGTATCGAATCTGGATGAGAGGACGGGCAATGCCGAAACCAAACTGTACACCGCAAACAACTGCCGATGAGGTTGGCGTGATTGATTTTGGCCGACTGGGCCGACGCAAGATCGAGGGCCGCTTCGATGGCGGCAGCA
>NZ_NWBQ01000065.1 GCF_002837135.1 Macromonas bipunctata
CCCCGAGGCTTGCCGCTCAATTTGGGTCATTGGCATACAACACTGTGATCGACGCACAATAAATGGCAATTCAAAATTACCGCACATTCTGGTGGTGGGTGGTGCGGGTTACATTGGCTCGCACATGGTGCAGCGTTTGGGGCAGGCGGGCTGCCGCGTGACCACGCTGGACAACCTGAGCAACGGGCACCGCAATGCCGTACTGTACGGCGAATTGGTGCAGGGCGATGTGGCCGACCGGCAGTTGCTGGACGACTTGCTGACCCAACACCGCTTTGATGCGGTGATGCACTTTGCGTCGCTGATCCAAGTGGGCGAATCGGTACAGCACCCCGCCAAGTATTACCAAAACAACTTGGGCCACACGCTGCAACTGCTGGATGCCATGCGCGCTGCGGGGGTAGCGAGGTTCATTTTTTCGTCCACCGCCGCCACGTTTGGCGAGCCGTTGTACTCGCCCATCGACGAGTTGCACCCACAGCGCCCCATCAACCCGTATGGCCGCAGCAAGTGGATGGTGGAGCAGGTGTTGCCCGATTACGAGGCGGCCTACGGGTTGCGGTCGATGTGCTTGCGCTACTTCAATGCCGCCGGAGCCGACCCTGAAGGCCGTCTGGGCGAGCGCCACGAACCAGAAACGCACCTGATTCCTCTGGCATTGCAAGCGGCGGCAGGACAGCGCGCGCACATGAGCGTGTTTGGACGCGACTACGACACGCCCGACGGCACCTGCATCCGCGACTACATCCACGTGAGCGATTTGTGCGAGGCGCACTGGCTGGCCTTGCAGCACTTGCTGGCCGGTGGTGGCAGCCGCTGCTACAACTTGGGCAACGGGCAAGGGTTTTCAGTGCAGCAAGTGCTGGACACCGTGCAGCGCGTGACGGGCCGCTCGGTGCCGGTACAGGACGCTCCACGCCGTTCCGGCGACCCGGCCCGCCTGGTAGCGGATGCCACCCGGGCCCAGCAGGAACTGGGCTGGGTGCAACGCTACCCCAGGCTGCACGACATGGTGCAGCACGCTTGGCAATGGCAACAACGTTCAAGCAACTCAACTTTGTAACAGCCGCCGCGCCTTGGCCACCGACATCAAAATGCCCAACCCTGCGCCCAGCGTCACCATGGCGGTGCCGCCGTAGCTGATGAACGGCAACGGCACGCCCACCACCGGCAGAATGCCGCTGACCATGCCCATGTTGACAAAAGCATAGACAAAAAAGTTGAGCGTCACGGCCCCGGCCAGCAGGCGGTCGAACAGGGTGATGCCTTCCAGCGCCACCATCAGGCCCCGGTAGATGAGGAACAAGAACGCCGCCAGCAGCGTGAGCACGCCCACAAAGCCGAATTCCTCAGAGAGGGCGGCAAAGATGAAGTCGGTGGTGCGCTCGGGGATGAATTCGAGGTGGGTCTGGGTGCCGCGCATGAAGCCCTTGCCCCACACGCCGCCCGAGCCAATGGCGATCATGCCTTGGATGATGTGAAAGCCCTTGCCCAGCGGGTCTTTGGTCGGGTCGAGCAAGGTACACACGCGCTGGCGCTGGTACTCGTGCAGTATTTTCCAGTCCACATCGGGCGCGCACCATTGCGGCTCCATCACCACCAGCGTGACGATGCCCGCCACCGCCAGCAGCAGCGGCGGCACAATCAGGCGCCAACTCAGGCCCGCAAAAAAGATGACGAACAAGCCCGAGGCCATCACCAGCAGCGTGGTGCCCAGGTCGGGCTGCTTGAGGATGAGCGCGGAGGGCACGGCCAGGATCAGCCCGGCCACGGCAAAGTCCAGCGGGCGCAGGCTGCCCTCGCGCTTCTGGAACCACCAGGCCAGCATCATGGGCATAGCAATTTTCATCAGCTCGCTGGGCTGGATGACGACGAAGCCGAGGTCGATCCAGCGCGTGGCCCCCTTTTTGGTGATGCCAAACAACTCCACCCCCAACAACAGCAGCACGCCGGTGGTGTAGAGCGGCACCGCCAACAGCATGAGGCGTTGGGGCGGGATTTGCGAAATCAACAGCAGCACGAACAACGCCAGCAGCATGTTGCGGCCATGGTCGGCAAAGCGGGTGCCGTGGTCGTAACCCACCGAGTACATCACCACCAGCCCCATGCAGGCCAGTATCAGCACGGCCAGCGCCAGCCAGCCATCAAAGCCACCCCACACCGGGCGCAGGCGTTGCCACAAGGGCGGTTTCTGGATCACAACAGGAGACATGGGCGTGGATTATCCTTTGCGGCTATGGCCACCAAAGACAAAACCACTTACACCTGCAACGAATGCGGCGGCACCACACCGCGTTGGCTGGGCAAGTGCCCGCACTGCAACGCCTGGAACAGCCTGGTAGAAAGCGTGGCCGAGCCCGCCAGCGGCGGTGGCAAAAACCGCCTGAGCCAAGCCAAGGGGCTGGCCCCCAGCGCGGCGTTGACGGTGTTGAGCGAAATCCAGGCCGCCGACGTGGAGCGCACCCCCACCGGGTTGGGCGAGCTGGACCGCGTGCTGGGCGGTGGCATTGTGGAGGGCGGTGTGGTGCTGATTGGTGGCGATCCCGGCATCGGCAAATCGACACTGCTGCTGCAAGCGGTGGACGCGCTGCAACGCACGGGCTTGTCCACGCTGTACGTGACGGGCGAGGAAAGCGGGGCACAGGTGGCGTTGCGCTCACGCCGGCTGGGGCTGGAGCAGAGTCAAGTCAAGGTGCTGGCCGAAATTCAGCTGGAAAAAATCCTGGCCACGCTGGACAGCCACAAGCCCGCCATTGCGGTGATCGACTCGATCCAGACCGTGTATTCCGACCAGCTCAGTGCCGCGCCGGGGTCGGTGTCACAGGTGCGCGAATGCGCGGCGCACCTGACGCGCGCCGCCAAGGCCAGCGGGGTGGCGATTGTGCTGGTGGGCCATGTGACCAAGGAAGGCGCGCTGGCCGGGCCGCGTGTGCTGGAGCACATGGTGGACACGGTGCTGTATTTTGAGGGCGACACGCACAGCAGCTACCGCTTGATCCGCGCCATCAAGAACCGCTTTGGCGCAGTGAACGAAATTGGCGTGTTTGCCATGACCGAGCGCGGCCTCAAAGGGGTGAACAACCCCAGCGCCATCTTTTTGAGCCAGCACAGCCAGCCCGTGCCCGGCAGTTGCGTGCTGGTGACGCTGGAAGGCACACGCCCCATGCTGGTGGAAATCCAGGCGCTGGTGGACAGCGGCGGCCCCAGCCCGCGCCGCCTGAGCGTGGGCCTGGACCGCGACCGGCTGGCCATGCTGCTGGCGGTGCTGCACCGGCACGCGGGCGTGTCGTGCGCCGACCAAGATGTGTTCGTCAACGCGGTGGGCGGCGTGCGCATTGGTGAACCGGCTGCCGATCTGGCCGTGCTGCTGGCCATCACCAGCAGCCTGCGCGGCAAGGCACTGCCACAGGGTTTTCTGGCGTTTGGCGAGATTGGCCTGGCGGGCGAGGTGCGCCCCGCCCCACGCGGACAAGAGCGCCTGAAGGAAGCGGCCAAACTGGGCTTCAGCGTCGCCATCGTGCCCAAGGCCAATATGCCCAAAAAAGGCGACACCGCCCTGGCCAAGGCACTGGAAGGCATGACTCTGCACCCGGTGGAGCGCATCGAGGAAGCGATGGACGTGGTGCGGGGGCTGTGATGCACGACAACCCCTGCCTGCCCGCGCTGCTGCGCCACCTGGTCGCGCTGTACCCCGGCACCACCATCGAGCGCATCGACACCCACATCTCCACCGTGCTGCTGGTGGGCCAAGATGCCTACAAGCTCAAAAAGCCGGTGCGGTTGCCGTTCCTGGACTTTTCCACGCTGGCGCAGCGGCGCCACTTTGTGGCGGAAGAGCTGCGCCTGAACCAGCGCACCGCACCGGGGCTGTACCTGGACGTGCTGCCGGTGCTGGGGAATACCGACACCGCCACGCTGGGCACTGCCGCCCATGCACACCAAGCCATCGACTGGGTGCTGCACATGCGCCGCTTTCCGACCCAGGACGTGCTGGCCACGCTGGCCGACAGCGGCGCGCTGCAAACCCAGCACATTGATGCGCTGGCCGCGCACGTGGCTGCGTTCCACCAGCGCCTGCCCGCCCTGCCGCCCGACTGGCATCCGCACCAGCCGCTGGCCGCCTGGATGCTGGAAAGTTGTGACGAGATCGCCAGCCACCCGGCGCGCCCCGCCAGCCTGACACCCGCACGGCTGGCCCGCCTGCGCACCCAGCTGCAACTGCAACTGCAACAACTGGCCCCGTGGTGCCAACAACGCCAGCGCAGCGGCCACGTGCGCGAATGCCACGGCGACCTGCACCTGGGCAACCTGGTGCTGTGGCAGGGTGCGGTGGTGGCGTTCGATGCCCTCGAATTCAACGCCGACCTGCGCTGCATCGACGTGATGAACGATGCCGCCTTCGCCTTCATGGACTTGCTGGCACGCGGGCAGCCCGCGCTGGCGTGGCGCTTCATCAACGCCTACATCGAGCGCACCGGCGACTTGGACGGCCTGCGCGGCCTGCCGCTGTTTGCCGCCTACCGCGCACTGGTGCGGGCCAAGGTGGCGCTGCTCAGTGGCGACGCACCCGCCGTGGTGGAACACTACTGGGCACTGGCCGAACGCTGCCTGGCCACGCCCGCCACCCCACCCCGGCTGCTGCTGACCACCGGCCTGAGCGGGTCGGGCAAATCCACCGTGGCCGGGCTGCTGGTGGAGGCACTGGCCGAACGCGGCATTGGCGCGGTACGCCTGCGCTCCGACGTGGAACGCAAGCGCCTGCATGGCCTGGCCGCCACCGAGCGCCCCGCCGACCACGCCACCCTGTACGCCCCTGCCACCACCGCCCGCACCTACACCCACCTGCAACAACAGGCCCGCGCCCTGCTACAACTGGGGTACTGGGTGGTGCTGGATGCCGCCTGCCTGCGCCAGCGCGAACGCGCCCAGCTGCACACCGCCGCGCAACAGGCCAAGGCCGGGTGTGCGCTGGTGGAATGCGTGGCCGACCCGGCGCTGCTGCGCGCGCGCATCGTGGCCCGGCAACAGCAGCAGAACGATGCCTCCGACGCCACGCCCGAGGTGCTGGCCGCCCAGTTGGCCCACGCCGAACCCATCCCGCCCGATTGGCCCGTGGCGCACCACCGCCTGCACAACGGCGCCAGCCTGGCCGCACTGCAGCACCAGGTGCGGCAGCTGGTGGCACAACTGCTGCCCGCACCGGCTACGGATGCTGGGGCTGGGGCTGGGGCGGCACCTGCAGCAGGTGCCGCTTGAGCTGGCGCGCGGCCAGGGCATAGCCGCCGTCGCTGCCATCCACAAAGTGCAGGTGCTTGTCGGCGTGCGATTCCACCAGACACGTCACCAGCGCATGGTCGGACAGGTGCAGGCCATACACCAGCGCACCCTGGGCCTGCTGCGCGTCCAGCCAGGCCTGCAACGCCTGGTACTGGGCATCGGTCACGTCCAGCACCATGCGCAAGGCGGCGTCGAACTTGCGGAAGTCGGTCTGGCGCACCAGATCGTCGCGGTAGTGGCTCCAAGCCACACTGGCAGTGTCGATGCGGCGCGCAAACAGGTAGCTGCCCGCCACGTTGTGCAGCAGCAGCCGGGCCGCGTAGGCCAGTTTGCCGGTGAAACGCAGCCCGGCGGTGCGCACCATCCACTCGCCCATCAGCTGGCGGGGCGAGAAGCTCAGGCGCATGCGTTCGGCGCGCAGCGGGTGGTGGGCGCTCAGGTCGTCGCCCAGCGCGGCGCGCAGCTGCGCCAGCACGCGCTGGTAGGTGTGCTGCGCCTGCGCCGGGTCGCTGGCACGTGCCAGCACAATCAGCGCCAGCTTGTGACCCTGGAAGCTGGGCACCTCTTGCCAGCGGCATTCAAAGCCCTCGAAGCTGGCCTCGGCGGGGCCGTCGTCGGGCTGGACGTGCAGCACGCCCGCATCGGGCCACCCGGCCTTGACGCGCCGCTCGGCCTCGGCCCAGCCCGATCCAGCCAGCACCGCCTGCCCCACGTGCGTTGACAACTGCACCTTGGCCACCTTCACCCCATGGCCAGCAGCGCGCAGCTCACCCACCGGCACCAGCCCGGCGCGCAGTTGCAGGCCAAACTGCTGCGCCGCCAGCTGCTGCGTGCCACGCAAGGCGCGCAAGGTCGGCTCGATGTGGCTGTCGGGCACGGCAAAGGTGGCCCCATCGCCGCCAAACACAAAGGGCAGTTGCAGGCTGCGGTCCATGTTGACCAGCGCCGCAATGCAGGCCACGCCCACGGTGTTGACCTGCTTGTAGGCCCCGGCGGCAATGGCCTGGGTCGATTGCACCACGTCGGCCACCACGCAGTACCAGTCATCGGGCACATCGGCCTGCGCACGGGGCGCCAGCGCGGCCTCCAGCGACGGCAAAGCGGGCAGATCGCGGTAAAAGTGGGCGCTGGCGGTGGGGTCGGGGGTGTACATGGCACCAGAATACCTTGACTGCTGCGCCACCGCCCAGTTGGCGCAGCAGCCCCGCCTTTGCCGAACTGCTGGCCAGCGCGCTGCAACAGCTGCACGAAGGCAGCGTGGCGCGCTACCGCCTACGCCGTTCGGAATACCTGGCCTGGCAGTTGCGGCTGTCGGAACAAAAAATCTGAAGATTATTTCACTCTAAAAACTCAAGAATCAACACCAATCCTTCTGAATGTCAAGTTGAACCTTGATCCCTCTACCTTTTTTCTTTTTGGAACAGAATGTTGCCAGAAATGCTGAAGCTCTCCTTTCATTATGAGCAGACTACCATGCCCAAGAAAAATTTTTATTTTTTGCGAATGATCATCATTTCTTCTTATTAAGAAATCTCTTTCTTCTCCAAAATTTGCAGAAGCGATTACAGGGTTTTTACCAAGCTCCTTTTCATCATCAGCATGCCACCCCAAACAATCCTCTCCATCACGATACCAATTTAGCAGGACGCTATTAAAGTCAATCTGTGAAAATTTTTCGATTTCTTTTTTCATATACAAAAGCCCAGCATTCCATTCATTTGGAACAGATGTAATACCGGAATAAGTATACATCTTATTGCTATCGCCATACCAAGACGTTAATCTGGGCAGAGGAATTTTTTTTCCATAAATTTTTATGAAATCTTGTTTCCACTTTATATTTTTAAACTGAATGTTATCCACCCCCAAAGCCAAAGCATTTTTCCAATCAGCACGATGCCAATCCAGTAGTTCAGCCTCTTGAAAATACTCCAAAGCTCTACCACTTACTTTTTTATCAAAAAAGTTTTTTATATAAATCAAACAACCATTCGGAACGGTTATGCTATATCCTTCCCATCCATTAATTGACTGCACAATCCACTCAGATTTCAGTGAAATCTGAAAAGGCAAATCAACTTCATGATTCTCAAATAAACTATTCACCCAACACCTCCAGCTGACAAAACAATCCAATCATATCAGCATCTTTCCCACTCACAATAATTTTAAATTTGTAAATATCTTTATAATCCACTCCAACATGAAAAGAATCATCAATTATTTTAATAATTTCATCAAACACCCGAGAGCCGCCAAAAAAATTTCTATCATGACTAACTGCAAAAATATTATGAACTCCCCTAGTTTTTAATATTTTTCTAAAAATAGACAAACCATCAAACCCAGGAATATCCAACACATTGGAAAAAATATGTGCAAATTCAACGCCAGGAATTAAATTTAAATTTTCAAATTTAACCCTACCAACAAAATCATTCAAAGAAAAAACAGAAGACTCAGGGCAATAACAACGAACAATTGCCTCTGCCCTTCTTAATGCGAGCGCAGACGGCTCTATCAATGTAACGCTCTTAGTATTGACCCGAAGATCCTTACCATACTCATCAAATAACGATGCAGATGCCAATCCCTGACCACAGCCATAATCGATGATCTGCAAAAAATCAGGTTTAAACAAAAACTTACCGAAAATTTCTTTCCACTGCTTTTTAGTCATATCTCCGTAAGAGTGCAAATATTGATTAAGTTGATCGACACTACTAATAATTGCGCGGCCCCATTTTAACTGGTCATGCACACCTTGCTTTTGCTTTTTAAATTCAGAGTGCATCAAAGAAAAAGAAATATTGTCTTTATTCAAAAAACCACAATTAATTGCATTTAAAATATAATCATTCATAACAACCTTAATTTAAAAAAACTTAACTCAAATTCGATTGATTCTCTTGTAACGATGTCCGACAGTCACAATCGAGTCACCAGCCACCACGATGTAACTGTCCAAGTGTTCACTCAATTTTCCAGCAAGGCTGCCAGCGTAGCTTTCGAGACGTTTTTTTGAGCGCCGATCAAAAAAACACACTTCAGCTCCTGCGTGGTCGTGTTCACGGCAACCAAACTTGAGCAGGAGATCCACCATCAAAGGCGGAATGCCGCGCTGCTGACTTCTGGTGGCCGCATGGTCTGTGAATTTCATTTTTTACCCTCCTCTTCGTCCATCATTTCTTGAGCAAGTTTCCAGAAATTATCTCCACCTAAAATAGTATTCAAGTAATGGTTCAAGGACATTCCATGCTCTTCAGCTTTGCGATGAAGATCCTTTACAAACTCCAAATCCAGTAAAAAATTTCTTTCAGGAGCAGGTGCCAAAGGCTCAAAATCAACACTTTGCGTCGGAACAAAGCCTTTTCGGCCCGCAAGCCAACGGCGCGCTTCTTCAGGGGTGACCAGCGAACGTTTCCCAACTTGTGTTGTTTTTAGCGGGGCTGCCAATTTCGGGTTGGCGGCGTTGCGTACGCTGCGTTCGTCCATGTTGGCCAACAAGGCCACTTCGGCCAAGGTCAGGTGATCCCAGGTGCTGTTGCCAAAGCCATATTCGTCCATGCCGTAGTCGGTGGCGCGACGGCCACCATCCAGCACCATCCGCGCCACCGCAGTCTGCACCGCACGCAACGCCAGCCGAGGTACGGCGTTGTCCAGCTCCTCCAAAAAAGGCCTCATGGCCACAGTGTGGATGCCATGAAAGAACCGTTCAACACTGGCGTGGATGCCTTCAAGTCTTCTCCCCGGAAACAGGATCTTGTTCGGCATCCCCATGATGCCGTAGTCGTACATCTCCTCCACCCCCATCCAGATCGGGGAGGCCTCGATAGCTTCCCGCTGCGTCAGGCTTGCCTCATCCAACCCATACAGCTGGCTGGTCTGCCGCCCCAACAGGGAGAGGAACCGCAACAACTCTGCTTGCATTTCTGCTTTTGAAAACGACACTACTCACTCCTTATGTGACTAACATGACATAACCAGTATCATACCAAAATAGGGCAGCTTATGACATACATGATGTCATGTAAATCATGATTTTTTTGAGGCAAGCCGGCGCTGCCAGGGGTAACAACACCATCACGCCCACCCCGCCACCCGCTAAACTTGCACCCTTTGTGCTGCCGCCCCTGTGCAGCGCCACCGCCGACCCCACCGAAAGCCCCATTTTGTTTGCACTGTTTGATGACGCCGGCAAGTTCCAGACCGGCCGCGTGATGTCCGAGGCCGACAGCTCCCTGCAAGTGGAGCTGGACAGCGGCAAGCGCGTCAAGGTCAAGGCCGCCCATGTGCTGCTCAAGTTCGACAAGCCCGCGCCCGCCGTGCTGATGGCCGGTGCGCAGGCGCTGGCACACGAGATCGAGCTCGACCTGGCGTGGGAATTTGCGCCGGAAGACGAGTTCGGCTACGCCGACCTGGCGCGCGACTACTTCAGCGCCCAGGCCACGCTGGAGCAGCAAGTGGCCGCGCTGCTGCGCCTGAGCGAAGCGCCGCACTACTTCCGCCGTGCGGGCAAGGGCCGCTTCAAGAAGGCCAGCCCCGAGGTGCTGCAACAGGCGCTGGCGGCGCTGGAGAAAAAGCAGCAGATCAACGCCCAGATCGAGGCGTGGACCGCCGAGCTGGCCGCGGGCCAGTGCCCGGCCCCGATCCAGGAGCAGCTGTACAAGATCCTGTTCAAGCCCGACAAGAACGCGCCCGAGTACAAGGCGGTGGTGCACGCGGCCCACGTCACGCACCTGGCGCCGCTGACGCTGCTGCAAAAGGCGGGCGCCATCCGCAACGCCTACCAGTTCCATTGGCAGCGTTTCCTGTTCGAGCACTTTCCCAAGGGCACGGGCTTTCCGGCCTTGCAGGCGCCGCCGGTGGCCGACGAGCTGCCGCTGGCCAGCGTGCAGGCGTTCTCCATCGACGATTCCACCACCACCGAAATCGACGATGCGCTGAGCGTGCAGGGCCTGGGCACGGGCAGCGTGACATTGGGCATCCACATTGCGGCCCCGGGCCTGGCCATCCAGCCCGGCAGTGCTATCGACCAGGTGGCGCGCAACCGCCTGAGCACGGTCTACATGCCGGGCCACAAAATCACCATGCTGCCCGACGCGGTGGTGCAAACCTACACGCTGGACGCGGGTGGCAACCGCCCTGCGCTGTCGCTGTACCTCACGTTCGACGAAACCGAACTGACCGTGCAGCGCAGCGAGACCAAATTGGAACTGGTGCCGATTGCGCACAACCTGCGCCACGATCAGCTCGACCAGGCCATCACCGCCGACTGGCTGCAAGACCCGCAAGCCCCCACCGGCGCACCATTGAGCGACGAAGTGGCCGCGCTGCGCCCGGAACTGTCGTTCCTGTACCGGCTGGCGTTGGTGTGCAAAACACGGCGCGAGGTGGTGCGTGGCAAACCCGAGACCTTCACCCGCCCCGACTACACCTTCAAGCTCGAAGGCGTGGAGGGCGACGCCCCGGCGGGCGATGAAACCGTGGTCATCGGTACCCGTTCGCGCGGTGCGCCGCTGGACTTGATGGTGGCCGAGGCCATGATCCTGGCCAACAGCACTTGGGGCCAGTTGCTGGCCAGCAGTGGCGTGCCGGGCATCTACCGCAGCCAGGCCAGTCTGGCGCCGGGCGTAAAGGTGCGCATGGGCACCAAGGCGCTGCCGCACGCGGGCATAGGCGTGCCCAGCTACGCCTGGAGCACCTCGCCGCTGCGCCGTTACACCGATCTGGTCAACCAGTGGCAGATCATTGCCTGCGCGCGCCACGGCGCCACCGCCGCGCTGGTGGCCCCGTTCAAGCCCAAAGATGCCGATTTGTTCTCGGTCATCAGCGCCTTTGACGCCGCGTACACCGCCTACAACCAGTTCCAGAACGGCATGGAGCGTTACTGGACACTGCATTACATCCGCCAACACGGCATCACCGAGTTGACCGCCACCGTCATCAAGGACAACCTGGTGCGCGCCGACGAGCTGCCGCTGGTGCTGGGCGTGCTGGGCGCCGACGGCCTGCCGCGTGGCGCGCAGGTGCGCGTGCGCCTGGGGTTGCTGGACGACATCTCGCTGGAAGTGACGGGCACCGTGATCGAGCGGCTCGACACCCCAGCCCTCTCCGCCGACGCGCTGGAGGCCGAAGCCGAAGAGGACGCCGAGCTTGCCGCACCGCTCACGCTGGCGCTGGACATGGCCGACGACGACAGCAACGGCGACGCGGCCCCGCCCGCCACCGGCGCCGCCAGCCCGGCGGCGGCCCAGGCCTGAACGCGGCACGGTGGCGCAACGTGAAGGTGTGGCAACGGTTGAGCACGCTGCAGGTGGCGCTGGCCATCTCGGTGGCGCTGCACGCGCTGCTGCTGACGCTGCGCTTTGCCGCACCCGAGCAATTCAACCGCGTATTCCAGGACACCCCGCTGGAGGTGATCCTCGTCAACGCGCGCAGCGACGAAGCGCCCGATGCGCCCCAGGCCATCGCCCAGGCCCACCTGGCCGGGGGCGGTGATGCCGCGCAGGGCCGCGCCACCTCGCCGCTGCCGCCGTCCATGCACACCCAATTGGGCGATGCGCTGCAAGACCAGGACCAGCGCATCGAGCGCCTGCAACAGCAGCAGCAGCGCCTGCTGACGCAACTGCGCCAGCAACTGGCCAGCCTGCCCGAGCAGCAACCCGAACGCACGCCCGACCGGCCCCAACACACGCCGCCGCCCACCGACGGCACCGCACCCGAACAGCAACGCGAGTTGCTGCTCAAACTGCTGGCCGAAATCGAGCGCCGCATCAACGAAGAAAACGCCCGCCCGCGCAAACGCTACGTTGGCCCCTCCACGCGCGAGGCCAGCTACGCGCTGTACTACGACGACCTGCGCCGCAAGATCGAGGAGCGCGGCACCAGCCACTTTCCGCAAGCGGGTGGACGCAAGCTGTACGGTGAGCTGACCATGCTCATCACCGTCAACCACGACGGCCAGGTGCTCAGCACCGAAGTGCTGCAGGCCTCGGGCCAGGCGGTGCTGGATCGCCACGCACAAAGCATCGTGCACAGCCTCACCTTTGGCCGCTTCAACCCCGACATGCGCGTGGCCGCCGACCAAATTGTGGTGGTGTCGCGCTTTCGCTTCACCAGCGACGCCACGCTGCAGACGCAACAGTTGAGCAATGGCGGCTGAGTGGCAAGGGGCGTGGGCATGAGGGGTGTGGTGCGCTGGCTGCTGTGGGTGCTGCTGGCCGGATTGGCGTTGCAGCTGTTTTTTGTAGGCCGCATTGCGCTGATGGCGGTGGTTGACCCGCAGAGCACGGCGTTCCAGCGTTCCGAGGCCTGGCGCATTGCGCGCGAGCGGCCCGCATTCACCTGGCGCCAGCAGTGGCGCGACTACGACGCCATCTCGCCGCACCTCAAGCGCGCGGTGCTGGCGGCGGAGGATTCCGGCTTCAACCAGCACGACGGCGTGGACTGGGACGCACTGGAAGCCGCCTGGGAACGCAACGAGCGCAGCGCCGCCCGTGCCGAGGCCCAAGTAGCCCAGGGCAAGGATCCCGCACAAGTCAAGCCGCCCAAGGTGGTGGGCGGCTCCACCATCACGCAGCAGCTGGCCAAGAACCTGCTGCTGTCGGGCGAACGCAGCCTGCTGCGCAAGGGCCAGGAGCTGGTGCTGACCATGACGCTGGAAGCGTTCTTGAGCAAGCGGCGCATCCTGGAAATCTACCTCAACAACGTGGAATGGGGCGAAGGCATTTTTGGTGCCGAAGCGGCGGCGCAACGCTACTTTGGCAAGTCGGCGCGGCAACTCAGCGCACGCGAGGCGGCCCGGCTGGCGGTGATGCTGCCCGCGCCCAAACGCTTTGAACAACGCGTCAACTCGCGCTACCTCAACAACCGGGCCAGCACCATTGCAGCACGCATGAACGCGGTCACACCGCCCTGAACCCCTTTGGAAAGACCCCACCACCATGCGCATCTTGGGCATTGACCCCGGCCTGCAAGCCACCGGCTTTGGTGTCATCGACACCGATGGCCCCCGCATGGCATACGTGGCCAGCGGCACCATCCGCACCAGCCCCAGTGAGGGCGCGCTGTTGCCCGAAAGGCTCAAGGTCATCTTTGACGGCATCAGCGAGGTGGTGGGCCGCTACCAACCCGACGTGGCCGCGTGCGAAATTGTGTTCGTCAACGTCAACCCGCAAGCCACGCTGATTCTGGGTCAGGCGCGCGGCTGCTGCCTGACCGCGCTGGTGGCCAACGGCCTGAGCGTGAGCGAATACACCGCGCTGCAACTCAAGAAAGCTGTGACGGGCCACGGCAAGGCGGCCAAGGCCCAAGTGCAGGAGATGGTCAAACGCCTGCTGCAACTGCCCGGCCTGCCCGGCAAGGACGCCGCCGACGCGCTGGGCCTGTGCATCACGCACGCGCAGGTGGCGCGCCACACGCAGGCCATCCACAAGGTGGCACCCACGCAGGCGCGCATCCACGCCGCGTACAAAGCCGGACGCAGTTACTGAAGAAGCACTACCCGGCTCAGTGGTACTGGCCCAGCTCGGCAAAACCGGCCGGTGCCTGGCTGTCGCGCGGGAAAGTCACCAAATCGTAAGCTTCAGGCTGGGCCAACAACGCGCGCAGCAGTTGGTTGTTCATGGCGTGGCCGCTGCGGAACGCGCTGTACGCCGCCAGCAACGGGCGGCCAATGATGTAGAGATCGCCCATCGCGTCCAGAATTTTGTGCTTGGCAAATTCGTCTTGGTAGCGCAGGCCGTCGGCGTTGAGCACTTTGTTGTCGTCCAGCACAATGGCGTTGTCCAGCCCACCGCCCAAGGCCAAGCCGTTGGCACGCATCATCTCCACATCGCGCGTAAAACCGAAAGTGCGGGCACGGGCAATTTCACGCGCGTACTGGCCGCTGCCCAAGTCAAACGTCACGGTCTGGCCACTGGCGCTGACGGCGGGGTGGTCAAACTCGATCTCGAAGCTGAGCTTGTAGCCGTGGTAGGGCTCCAGGCGCGCCCACTTCAGGCTGCGGCCCTCGCCCTCGCGCACCTCCACCGGCTGCAGCACACGGATGAAGCGCCGGGGTTCGGACTGCAGCTCGATGCCCGCGCTTTGCAGCAGGTACACGAACGACGCCGCCGAGCCGTCCAGGATCGGCACCTCCTCGGCGGTGATGTCGATGATGAGATTGTCGATGCCCAGTCCGGCGCAGGCGCTCATGATGTGCTCGATGGTGTGTACCTTGGCGCCGCCGTTGGAGATGGTGGAGGCCAGCCGCGTGTCGGTCACGGCCTGCGCGTGGACGGGAATCTGCACCGGCATGGGCAGATCGACCCGCCGGAACACGATGCCGGTGTCGGGCGGCGCCGGGCGCAGCGTCAGCTCCACGCGCTGGCCGCTGTGCAGGCCCATGCCCACGGCACGGGTCAGGGTCTTGAGGGTACGTTGCGCGATCATGGCCGGCATTATGCGGGATGGGGTATCTCCGTGCAGCGGGCCGGGCCGCGTCACGGCAGACGCCCGGTCAGGTCACGCTTCTTCGCCCAAAAAACCACCGCTCTGGTGCGCCCACAAGCGCGCATACAACCCGCCTTGCGCCAGCAGTTCGGCATGGCTGCCCTGCTCCACCACACGGCCCTGATCGAGCACCAGCAAGCGGTCCATCGCGGCAATGGTGGAGAGGCGGTGCGCAATCGCCACCACGGTCTTGCCTTCCATCAGGCGGTACAGGCTGGTCTGGATGGCGGCCTCGACTTCGGAATCCAGCGCGCTGGTGGCCTCGTCCAGCAGCAAAATGGGCGCGTCCTTGATCATGACGCGCGCAATGGCAATGCGCTGGCGCTGCCCGCCCGAGAGCTTGACCCCGCGCTCGCCCACGTGGGCGTCGTAGCCGGTGCGGCCGGTGGCGTCGCTCAGGGTCTGGATGAAGCCGTGCGCCTCGGCGCGCTGGGCGGCGGCCAGCATGTCGGCCTCGCTGGCGTCGGGGCGGCCGTAGAGCAGGTTGTCGCGCACCGAGCGGTGCAGCAGCGAGGTGTCCTGCGTCACCATGCCAATGTGCTGGCGCAGGCTGTCTTGCGTCACCCGGGCAATGTCCTGGCCGTCGATGGTGATGCGGCCATGCTCCAGGTCGTAAAAGCGCAGCAGCAGGTTGACGATGGTGGACTTGCCCGCGCCAGAACGCCCGACCAGGCCGATTTTCTCGCCCGGGCGGATAGTCAAGTTCAAATCACGGATGACCCAGCGCGGCGCGGCCTCAGGCTGGCCCGGCTGGGCTGGCTGCCCCGGCTGGCCGTAGGCAAAGCTGACGTTGTCGAAGCGCACCTCGCCGCGCGGCACCTGCAGCGGCTGGGCGTCGGGCGCGTCCAGCACGCGCTGGGGCTGCGCCAGGGTGTTGATGCCGTCCTGCACCGTGCCCACGTGCTCGAACAGCGAAGCCATTTCCCACATCACCCAGTGCGACATGCCGTTGAGGCGCAACGCCATGGCGGTGGCGGCGGCCACGGCCCCGATGCCGACCTGGCCCTGGCTCCACAGCCACAGCGCCACGCCGGCGGTGCTGGCAATCAGCGTCATGCTCAGGGTGTGGTTGATGATCTCGATGCCGCTGACCAGCCGCATCTGCGCGTGCACGGTGGCCATGAATTCGCGCATCGCGCTTTGGGCGTAACCAGCCTCGCGCCCGGCGTGCGAGAACAGTTTGACGGTGGCGATGTTGGTGTAGGCGTCGGTGATGCGGCCCGTCATCAGGGCGCGCGCCCCGGCCTGGTCCTTGGACACCCGCGACAGGCGCGGGATGAACCAGCGCAGCGCCAGCGCGTACAGCCCCAGCCAGCCCAGGAAGGGCAGCAGCATCCAGGCGTCAAAGCCGCCCAGCACCGCCACCATGGTGATGAAGTAGATGGAAACAAAGACCAGGATATCGGCCAGGATGAACACGGTGTCGCGCACCGCCAGCGCGGTCTGCATCACCTTGGCGGCCACGCGCCCGGCAAACTCGTCCTGGTAGAAGGCCATGCTCTGGCCCAGCATCAGGCGGTGGAAGTTCCAGCGCAAGCGCATCGGAAAGCTGCCCGCCAGCGTCTGGTGCTTGAGCAAGGTTTGCAGCGCCACCAGCGCCACGCTGCCCAGCATCACGCCGCCCAGCGCCAGCAGGGTGTGGCCTTCCTCGATCCACAAGCGGCTGGGCTGCACTTGGCCCAGCCAGTCCACCAGGCGGCCCAGCAGGGCAAACAGCAGCGCCTCCAGCGCGCCAATGGTGGCCGTCAGCAGCGTCATGCCCACCACGTAGGGCCGCAGCCCGGCGGTGCCCGCCCACACGAAGGCCCAGAAGCCGCGCGGCGGCGGCACCGGCACCGCCCGCGGGTAGGGGTTGACGCGCTGCTCGAACCAGCGCCACACGGAGGGGCGGTCGGGGCGAGGTGTCACTTGTCGCTGGACTGGCGGCGCAGGTAGGTCGGGATTTCGTACTCTTCCATGTTGCTGCCGCCCATCGGGTCGACGCGCCCGCCCATGGGCGTGCGGCCCGTGCGCGGACCCCACACAGCGGGGCCAGCCTGCGGCACCGGGGCCGACTGCTGGTGCAGCGGCGGCGGCGCGCCAAAACCGGCCACC
>NZ_NWBQ01000066.1 GCF_002837135.1 Macromonas bipunctata
CTGGCCAAATTGCAACGCAAGTTGGCCAGGAAAAAGAAAGGCTCCAAGAACCGCACCAAAGCGCGGCTCAAAGTCGCCAAACTGCACGCCAAGATCGCCGACATCCGCAAGGATTTCACGCACAAGCTCTCGACCCGGCTGATCCACGAAAACCAAGTGATCGCCATTGAGACGCTGGCCGTCAGCAACATGAAAAAGAACGGCAAGCTGGCCAAATCCATCGGTGATGCGGGCTGGGCCGAATTCGTGCGCCAACTCGAATACAAGGCCAAGTGGTCCGGGCGCGAGGTGGTCAAGATCGACCGTTGGTACCCGTCGTCCAAGCGTTGTAGCGACTGCGGGCACACGGTAGAGAAAATGCCTTTGAACGTGCGGCAATGGACGTGCCCCGAATGTGGTGCGAACCACGACCGGGACGTGAATGCCGCACGCAACGTACTGGCCGCCGGACGGGCGGTGTCAGCCCGTGGAGAAGCTGTAAGTCCTGTGTCTCGTTGAGGCATGGGCGGGGTTCTGTGAAGCGGGAATCCTCGCCATTCATGGCGAGGAGGATGTCAAGGGATGCTGCTCCTGTGGGGCCGGTTGGAAACTGTGGAACGCAAATATAGCCGACAAACCTCACCCGCCATCACGCCAGCGGGCTCAATGCACCCAGATGGTGCGGATCGGGCGCAAGATCGGCGTCAGGGGCAGCGGCGGTATCGGCGCCGGGCAGCACGTCGGCCACTTGCAGCTGGTGCCAGTGGCTGCGGTGCCACAAGGCCTGGGTGGCGGGGGTCTGCGCCAGCAGGCAGTGCTGCAACAGCGGCGACAGCGGCGTGTGCGCCAGGCGCACCAGCAGCACGTGGCGGCCCTGCTCCTCGGCCAGCTGGCCCACCCAGTCCAGCGCCTGCAGCGCGGCCAGCGCATCGGCCAGCTGTTGCGGATCGACCCGCAGCCGCGCCAGCAGGACGCCGGTGTCCAGGCCGCGCTCGGGTTCGTCCTGCAGGGTGTGCAGCTCGGCCAGCACCTCCAGCGCCAGCTGCAACGTCCAGCCCGGCGAGCCGCCCTGGCGCTCCACGCCCTCCTGCAGCGTGGGCAGGCACGCCACCACCACCGCGCCCAGCAGCACAATCATCCACACCAGGTGGATCCAGACCAGAAAGATGGGCACCGTGGCAAAGGTGCCGTACACCACCGAATACGTGGGCACCAGCGCCAGGTACCAGCCCAGCAGGTTCTTGGCCCCTTCCAGCCCCAGCGCCACCAGCAGGCCACCCAGCAGGGCGTGCGAAAAACGCACCCGGGCGTTGGGCACGTAGCGGTACAGCGCCGCCACGCCCAGCACCACCACCGCAAATTCGGTGATGTTGAGCGCCAGCCACAGCCCGCCCGGCACCGCACTGACCCAGCCGCGCGAGGCCGACACGGCGTAGGAGCTCAGCGTCAGGCTCACGGCCAGCAGCAGCGGCCCCAGCGTCAGGCTGGCCCAATACACCAGCAGGCGCTGCCCCAGCGGACGCGGCGTGCGCACGCGCCAGATCTCGTTAAGCTTGCGGTCGATGGTCAGCACCATCGCCAGCGCCGTGAGCAGCAGGAACAGCGCCCCCACCCAGCCAATCTGGCCCGCCTTGCTGGCAAACTGCAGCAGGTAGTTCGACACCTGGCGCGCAATGTGGTCTGGCACCAGGCTTTGCAGCAGCCACTTCTGCAACGTGGCCTCCAGCCGACTGAACACCGGAAAGGCGCTGAAAATGGCCAGCCCCACCGTGAGCAGTGGCACCAGCGAGATCACGGTGGTGAACGTCAGACTGCCCGCCGCTGCGCCGAGCCGGTCCTCGTGAAAGCGGGTGCGCAGGACGTGCCAAGTGGTGCGCCACGGAAAACGCGCGCGGGATGAAGCAGAAAACAAAGCCATGCCGCTATCATGCCATCCTTGACATCCTCCTCGCCATGAATGGCGAGGATTCCCGCTTCACAGAACCCTGCCCATGCCTCAACGAGACACAGGACTGACAGCTTCTCCACGGGCTGACACCGCCAATCCAGCGGCCAATATGTTGCGCGCGGCATTCACGTCCCGGTCGTGGTTGGCACCACAGTTGGGGCACGTCCATTGCCGCACGTTCAAAGGCATTTTCTCTACCGTGTGCCCGCAGTCGCTACAACGCTTGGACGACGGGTACCAACGGTCAATCTTGACCACCTCGCGCCCGGACCACTTGGCCTTGTATTCGAGTTGGCGCACGAATTCGGCCCAGCCCGCATCACCGATGGACTTGGCAAGCTTGCGGTTTTTCTGCATATTCTTGACGGCCAGCGTCTCGATGGCGATCACTTGGTTTTCGTGGATCAACCGGGTCGAGAGCTTGTGCATGAAATCCTGGCGGATGTCGGCCATCTTGGCGTGCAGCTTGGCGACTTTGAGCCGCGCTTTGGTGCGGTTTTTGGAACCTTTCTTTTTCTTGGCCAGCTTGCGTTGCAATTTGGCCAGCTTCTTTTCATGTTTTCGGAAAGCGTTGGGCGCTGGGATTTTTTCGCCGTCGGAAAGGATGGCGAAATGAGTCAGGCCCAGATCAATGCCAATTTTTTCCGCCACCTCGGGTTTGGCGCTCACCACGTCGTCGCACAGCAGGCTGACGAAGTAGCGGCCCGCCGCGTCTTTGCTGACCGTCACCGTCGTGACTTTGGCCGCTGGCGGAATCTGACGCGACCAGCGCACATCCAGCGG
>NZ_NWBQ01000067.1 GCF_002837135.1 Macromonas bipunctata
GGTGAAATATCCGGGTTAGGGCTGCGCGCAGAAGGCTGACGCTGAAGTGCTTGGTAAACCTCGCTGAAAGATGTTGTGAGCGGTGGATCAATCAACACGCGAGGCACAGCTTGATTTTGTGCTGAATTCATCAAAATTTTTTGCATAAAAGTTAATTTAATACGTTAGGCACAAGGTTACAGCCTACATCAAGCGTCAATATTTTTCAAGATTCTCCAAAATAATGAACATTCTGCTGGCCCCGATGGAGGGCTTACTCGACTGCACACTGCGCGATGTGCTGACCCGCGTTGGCGGCGTGAGCCTGTGTGTGTCGGAATTCATCCGCATCACCGACCAACTGCTACCCGCGCGGGTCTTCACCCGCATCGTGCCCGAGCTGTTGCAGGGTGGGCGCACGTCCGCTGGGGTGCCGGTGCGGGCGCAGCTGCTGGGTTCCGACCCCGCCTGTCTGGCCGACAACGCCGCGCGTCTGGCCACATTGGGGCCAGCGGGCATCGACCTGAATTTTGGCTGCCCGGCCAAGGTGGTCAACCGCCACGGCGGGGGTGCGTCGCTGCTGCAAGACCCCGAACTGCTGCACCGCATCGTGCGGGCGGTGCGCCAAGCCGTGCCCGCCGCCATGCCGGTATCGGCCAAGATGCGGCTGGGCTACGACGACGACCGCCTGGCCGAGGCCTGCGCCCAAGCCATTGCCGAGGGCGGTGCCAGCACCTTGGTGGTGCATGGGCGCACCAAGGCCCACGGCTACCGTCCACCCGCCTACTGGGCGCGCATTGCCGACATTCGGGCGGCAGTCCACATTCCAGTGGTCGCCAACGGCGAAATCTGGACGGTGGCCGATGCGCGGCGCTGCCTCGCCGAATCCGGTTGCACCGACCTGATGTTGGGCCGTGGCATGGTCAGCGACCCCGGCTTGGCGCTGGACATCTTGCTCGACCAGGGCCACCCCCCCGCCACGCCCACACCGGACTGGGCCACGCTGACCCCGCTGCTGCACCGCTTCTGGCAATTGGTGGAGCCCCGGGTCGAGCCCCGCCACCGCGCCGGGCGGCTCAAGCAATGGCTCAACTACCTGCGCCGCCGCCACCCACAGGCCGAAGCCGCCTACCAAGCCCTGCGCACCACCAACGATGCACGCACCATCAGCGCCTGGGTACAAGCCCATTGGGGCCCTGCCACCAACGCCGCCTAAAATCGCACCCCATGCTCAACGTCAAAACCGAATTGCTCACGGCGCTGGCCGCCGCCCTCGAACAACTGCACCCCGGCGCTGGGGCCAAGGCCGCGTTTGAAAACCCCAAGGCCGCCGCACACGGCGACCTGGCCTGCACCGCCGCCATGCAGCTGGCCAAACCGCTCAAGGCCAACCCGCGCCAGTTGGCGCAACAACTGGTGGAGCTGCTGCAAGCCAGCGCCCCCTACCAACGCTGGGTCGAGGCGCTCGACATCGCTGGCCCCGGCTTCATCAATATCCGCCTCAAGCCCGCCGCCAAGCAAGAAGTGGTGCGCGAGGTGTTGGGCGCAGGGGCCACCTTCGGGCAACAGGCCAGCAACGGCCAACGTGTGCTGGTCGAATTCGTCTCGGCCAACCCGACCGGGCCGCTGCACGTGGGGCATGGCCGCCAAGCCGCGCTGGGCGATGCCATCTGCAACCTGTTCGAGACCCAAGGCTGGAACGTCCACCGCGAGTTCTATTACAACGATGCGGGCGTGCAAATTGAAACCTTGGCCAACTCCACCCAACTGCGTGCCAAGGGCTTCAAGCCCGGCGATGCCGAGTGGCCCGAAGCCGCCTACAACGGCGACTACATCCAAGACATCGCCAACGACTTTCTGGCCCGCAAAACCGTCCAAGCCGACGACCGCGCATTCACCGCCAGCGGCGATGTGAACGACCTCGACGGCATCCGCCAGTTTGCCGTGGCCTACCTGCGCCACGAGCAAGACCTCGACCTGCAAGCCTTTCAGGTGCGGTTTGACCAGTACTACCTCGAATCCAGCCTCTACACCAGTGGCCGCGTGGCGCAAACGGTGCAAAAACTCATCGATGCGGGCAAAACCTACGAACAAGACGGCGCGCTGTGGCTCAAGTCCACCGACTACGGCGACGACAAAGACCGCGTGATGCGCAAGAGCGACGGCGGCTACACCTACTTTGTGCCCGATGTGGCCTACCACATCACCAAGTTCGAGCGCGGCTTTGGCAAGGTCATCAACATCCAGGGCACCGACCATCACGGCACCATCGCGCGCGTGCGCGCCGGGCTGCAAGCCGCCAACGTCGGCATCCCGCAAGGCTACCCCGACTACGTGCTGCACACCATGGTGCGCGTGGTGCGTGGCGGGCAAGAGGTCAAGATCAGCAAACGCGCGGGCAGCTACGTCACGTTGCGCGACCTGATCGAGTGGACCAGCAAGGACGCGGTGCGCTTCTTCCTGCTCAGCCGCAAGCCCGACACCGAATACACCTTCGACGTGGACTTGGCCATCCAGCAAAACAACGACAACCCGGTGTTCTACGTGCAGTACGCGCATGCGCGCATCTGCTCGGTGCTGACCAGCTGGGGCGGTGATGTGGCCACGCTGCGAGGCGTGGACTTGAGTGCGCTGCAAGGCCCGCAAGCCCAGGCGCTGATGCTGCAACTGGCCAAATACCCCGAAATGCTCACCGCCGCCGCACAGGACTTTGCCCCGCACGACGTGACGTTCTACCTGCGCGAGCTGGCATCGGCCTACCACAGCTACTACGATGCCGAACGCATTCTGGTGGACGACGAAGCCACCAAACTGGCACGTTTGGCACTGGTGGCCGCCACGGCGCAGGTGTTGCACAATGGCCTGGCCGTGCTCGGCGTGAGCGCGCCACAAAAAATGTAATTGATATGAAAAAACAAGCGGGCGGAACCTTTCTGGGCGTCACCATCGGGCTGCTGGTGGGGCTGGCGGCGGCGCTGCTGGTGGCCATGTACGTCACCAAGACCCCGATCCCGCTGGTGGACCGGGGCGTGCAAGGCAAGCCGGAACAGGACGCGCTGGAGCAGGAACGCAACAAGAGCTGGAACCCCAACGCGGGCTGGTCCAGCCCCACCCTGCCCAGCGCCGTGGGCGGCCTGGAAAGCCCCCCCCCACCCCCCACCCTGCCCGCGCCGGTGGACACCAGCGCTGGCAGCATGGGCGGCAGCGTGAACAACGCCGCCCTGCCACCCAGCCTGCCCATACCCGCCAGCCCGGGCATGGCGCCCGCCATGCTGCCAGCCGCTGCACCAGCCAGCGCCTCCGCTGCAGCCACACCGGCAGCCCCCGCCAGCAAGCCAGCGGCCCCCAAACCAACGCCTGAAGCCACGGCAGCACCGGCACCGGCGGCCAAGCCTTCCGCCCCACCCGCTACAACCAAGCCCGCCAGTGGCGACGCGCTGGACGAGCTGATCCGCCAGCGCATGGGCGCCAGCGCCCCGGCTGCGGCCAAGCCCGCCACCAGCCCCGACGCCAGCGGTGCCGACCCCTTCCTGTACTTCGTGCAGGCCGGCGCCTTCAGCTCGCCCGGCGAGGCCGAGCGCCAGCGCACCAAGCTCATGATGCTGGGCCTGGACGCCAAGGTCAGCGAACGCGACCAGGCCGGGCGCACCGTGTTCCGCGTGCGCCTGGACCCCTTCCGCAAGAAGGGCGACGCCGACTCCGCCACCGAACGCCTCAACGCCCAGGGCGTGGACAGTGCGCTGGTGCGGGTGCAACGCTGAGGTGGTTACACCCTGTTGCGCGGCCACACCGGAACTTTGCAACCGGCGCACGCCCCCAAACCGCTGTGTTCCCAACCCTTGACCGCGAAAGATTTTCCCCATGCAACGTCGTGATTTTTCCCGTGTGCTGGCCAGCGCCAGCGTCCTGAGCGCCGGCACCGTGCTGGGCAGCAGCGCGTGGGCGCAAGCCACTGCGCCTGTGCCCGGCCTGAAGGCGGGCAGCGACTACCGCGCCCTGTCCACCCTGGCGCCGGTCGATGCGCCCGCTGGCCAGATCGAGGTGGTGGAATTCTTCTCCTACAGCTGCATCCACTGCTACAACTTCGAGCCCCTGCTGCGCGACTGGGCCAAGCAACTGCCCGCCAACGTGGTGGTGCGCCGCACACCCGTGGCCTTCAACGCCGCCTTTGAGCCACAACAGCGCCTGTACTACGCGCTCGAAGCCCTGGGCCTGCTCGACACACTGCACGAGAAGGCATTCCGCGCCTTCCACGTCGACAAGCAACCGCTGCGCAACGCCGACGCCGTTATCGACTGGGCCGTCAAGCAAGGCGTGGACAAGGCCAAGTTCAGCGCCGCCTACAACGCCTTTGGCACCGCCGGCAAGATGAAGCGCGCCGTGCAGCTGCAAAACGCCTACGAGGTCGAGGGCACGCCCGCGCTGGGCATTGCCGGGCGCTACTACGTGCCTGGCCAGGCCGCCAAGACCCTGGTGGTGGCCAACGCCCTCATCGCCCAACTCCGCAAAGGCTGACGCCCCGCTGCCCCCACCATGACGATGCTGCCCCCCCTGACCCTGTGGCGCGGCCTGGCGCTGGCCACGCTGCTGCTGGCACCGCTGGCCCACGCCGAACGCGCCGACCGCCAACAGCCCATGAACATCGAGGCCGACAGCCTGCGCTACGACGACGCGCGCCAGACCAGCGTGTTCACCGGGCGCGTGGTGGTCAGCAAGGGCAGCATCGCCATCCGGGGCCAGCAGCTCGAGGTGCGCCAGGACGCGCAAGGCCACCAGTTCGGGCTGGTGCAGGGCAGCGCGGGCCAGCCTGCGTTCTTCCGGCAAAAGCGCGACGGCGTCAACGAATTCATCGAGGGCGAGGCCCAACGCATCGAATACAACAGCCAGGCCGACACCGTCAAGTTCAGCGGCCAGGCCGTGCTGCGCCGCTACCAGGGCGCCACCCTGAGCGACGAGACCCGGGGCAGCACCATCGTCTACAACAACGCCACCGACGTCTTCACCGTAGACGGCGGCAACGCCAACCGCAGCGCCAGCAACCCCTCGGGGCGCGTGCGCACCATGCTCAGCCCCAGCCGCAACAGCGCCACGCCAGCCAGCCACGCCACGCCAGCGGACGCAGCCCCCACCACGCTGCAACCCAGCACCGCGCTGGAGCCCCGCCGGTGAACGCCTCCGCTGCCGCTCCCGGCCCTGCCGACGCCTCCGGCACCGCCCCGGCCCGCCTCGAGGCCAAGGGCCTGAAGAAGGCCTACGGCAAGCGCCTGGTGGTCAAGGATGTGTCGCTGAGCGTCAACGCGGGCGAAGTCGTCGGGCTGCTGGGCCCCAACGGCGCGGGCAAGACCACCTCGTTCTACATGATCGTGGGCCTGGTGCGCGCCGATGCCGGCGAAATCTGGCTCAACGGGCAACGGCTCGAGAACCTGCCCATCCACCGCCGCGCGGGCCTGGGCCTGGGCTACCTGCCGCAGGAAGCGTCCATCTTTCGCAAGCTCAACGTGCAGGACAACATCCGCGCCGTACTGGAGCTGCAGACCGACGCCCACGGCAAGCCCCTGCCCAAGGCCGAGATCGAGCAGCGGCTCGACGCCCTGCTGGAAGACCTGCACGTGGACCATTTGCGCGACGCGCCCGCCCCGGCGCTCTCGGGCGGCGAGCGGCGCCGGGTCGAGATTGCGCGCGCCCTGGCCACCAACCCGCGCTTCATTTTGCTGGACGAACCGTTTGCCGGCATCGACCCGATTGCGGTGATCGAAATCCAGCGCATCATCGGCTTTCTCAAGTCGCGCGGCATCGGTGTGCTCATCACCGACCACAACGTGCGCGAGACGCTGGGCATCTGCGACCACGCCTGCATCATCAGCGATGGCCGCGTGCTCGCCCAAGGCACGCCCGCCGAGATCGTGGACAACCCCGACGTGCGCCGCGTCTACCTGGGCGAACACTTCCGCATGTGATGCCCATGCACCAGGGCCTGTCCTTACGCACCTCCCAGCACCTGGCGCTGACGCCACAGCTGCAGCAATCCATCCGGCTGCTGCAACTCTCCACGCTGGAACTGGCACAGGAGGTGGAACAGCAACTGGCCGACAACCCCTTTCTGGAACGCGACTCCGACCCCGCCGAGGACGACGCGCCCGGCCTGCCGCACGCCGACACCCCTGTCAGTCTGGGCGACCGCCTGAGCGAGGCCGCCGCCGGCATCGCCGCCGACCTACCCGTCCCAGCCAGCCGCCAAGACAGCGACGGCCACAGCGAGAACCCTGGCGATGCCGCACTCCACGACGGCCATGCCGAGGAACCCCACCCCGACAGCCCCGCACTCGACTGGGACGGCGACGGCAGCGTGGACATCGCCCCGCACGACAGCGAATGGGGCAACGACGCCCCCGCCGCCACCATGCACAGCAGCGGCAGCCACGGCGAGCCCGACCACAGCGACCCCGCCGACTGGAACAGCGCCCCGCTGACGCTGCAAGCCCACCTGCACCAGCAGGCGCTGGGCCTGCGCCTGCCACCCACCCAACAGGCCGCGCTGTACGCCCTGATCGAATCCCTGGACGACGACGGCTACCTCAGCGAGGCGCTGCCCGAACTGGCCGCCGCCCTCGTCGCACCACCGCACGCCAGCCAAGGCCACCCTGGCACCCCCGCCCAGCGCCAGGCGCAGCAAGCCGAACTCGAACAGCTCCTGGCCAGCGCCCTGCCCCACCTGCAACAGATGGACCCCACCGGCGTGGGCGCACGCAATTTGGCCGAATGCCTGCGCCTGCAAGTGCTGGAACTGCGCAACAGCCCCGCCGCCCGCGCCGCGCTGGCGCTGTGCGAGCAACCGCTGGACCTGCTGGCCCGGCGCGACACCAAACGCCTGAGCGCCCTGTGCGGCTGCGACGAAGCCAGCGTGCGCGCGGGCCTGGCCGTCATCGCCCGGCTCGAGCCCAAACCCGGCCGCCGCTTTGCCCAGGTCGAACGCAACGCCATCGTGCCCGACGTGGTGGTGCGCCGCAGCGGCAGCGGCTTCATGGTCGAACTCAACCCCGACGTGGTGCCGCGCCTGCACCTGCACGACCGCTACGCCAGCGCCCTGCGCGGCCACAAGGGCGACAGTGCCAGCGGCCTGCCACAACGCCTGCAGGAAGCACGCTGGTTCATCAAAAACATCCAGCAACGCTTTGACACCATCCTGCGCGTCTCGCGCGCGATCGTGGAGCGCCAGCGCGGCTTCTTTGTGCAGGGCGAACTGGCCATGCGCCCACTGGTGCTGCGCGAGATTGCCGACGAATTGGGACTGCACGAATCCACCATCAGCCGTGTCACCAGCGCCAAATACATGGCCACCCCCTGGGGCACCTACGAACTCAAATACTTCTTCGGCTCTGGCCTGGGCACCGACAGCGGCACCCACACTTCCAGCACCGCCGTGCGCGCCCTCATCCGGCAACTCATCGCCAGCGAGCCACCCACCCACCCCCTGAGCGACCAGCAACTGTCCGACCTGCTCAAGGCGCAAGGCATAGACTGCGCGCGGCGCACCGTGGCCAAATACCGCGAAGCCCTGCGCATCGCACCGGCCAGCTTGCGCAAAAACAAACCCTTATCTCCCTAAAAAATGAACGCCCTGACCCTGTTCCTGCCCTGCGCCGCTGGCGTGGAAGACTTTCTGGCCGCCGAAGTGGCGCGCATCACCGGCGTGCCCTTGGCGCGGCTGCACACCTCGCGCGGCGGCATCGAGCTGCCCGGCAGCTGGCGCGACGCCATGAAGCTCAACCTGCACAGCCGCCTGGCGCAGCGCGTGCTGGTGCGCGTGGCACAACAACCCTACCGCGACGAACACGACATCTACACCGCCGCGCACGACGTGGCGTGGGAAATCTGGTTCACGCCGCAGCAAACCCTCAAAGTTGAAATCACGGCCCAGCACAGCCCACTCAAGAGCCTGAACTTTGCCGCCCTGCGCGTCAAAGATGCCATCTGCGACCGCCTGCGCGACAAGCGCGGCACCCGCCCCAGCATCGACACCACCCGCCCCGACGTGCGCGTGTTCGCCCACCTCACCGCTGAACACCTCAGTCTCTACATCGACACCTCGGGCCAGCCCCTGTTCAAACGCGGCTGGCGCGAGGACAAAGGGGACGCACCACTGAAAGAAACCCTGGCCGCCGCCATGATCGCCGCCACCGGCTGGACAGGCCAGCCCGGCCCCGACGGCAGTGCCCCGGTGCCCCTGTACGACCCCTGCTGCGGCAGCGGCACCGTGCTGATTGAAGCGGCGCAACTCGCGCTCAACATCGCCCCCGGTGGCCAACGCCGCTTTGGCTTTGAAAAACTGCTGCCCTACCAGGGCCACGTCTGGCAAGCCCTGCGCCAGGAAGCCCTGGCCGCCGAACGCAGCCTGCCAACGGGCGGCGCACCCTTCATCTTCGGCTCCGACGTAGCCTTCCGCATGGTGGACTTTGCCCGCCGCAACGCCGAACGCGCTGGCGTGGCGCACGCCATCGAACTGCGCGGCGGCGACGCGCTGCAACGCACCCCGCCCAGCGCCACCCCCGGCGTGATGCTGCTCAACCCCCCCTACGGTGAACGCATTGCCGCCGCCGGCGTGGCCGGCCAGCGCGCCGACACCCGGGCAGGCAGCCGTGCCGACAGCCGCATCCACCAGCACAGCGACGACCGCGCCCCGGCCCCTACCCACCTGCGCGGGCGCGAAACCGCCCAGCACAGCGATGGCAGCGAGAACAACGACTTCTTCGCGCAACTGGCCAGCCACTGGAAAAAACACTACGCCGGCTGGAGCGCCTGGCTGCTCACCCCCGACCTGAAACTGCCCAGCAAGATGCGCTTCAAGGAATCGCGCCGCGTGCCCATGTGGAACGGCCCCATCGAATGCCGCCTGTTCCGCTTTGACCTCATGGCCGGCTCCGCCCGCACGCCCAAACCGGGCCAGGCCGCCAGCGGCGGTGACACCAGCGCCACACCCAACGCTGCACCCGGCACCGCCATCGCCCAGCCCTCGACCGCGCCGCAGTGAGCCAGAGCGCCCTCCTCCCGCACGCCGACGCACCCCACCTACCAACGGGCGTGGTGCTCGACACCAACTGGGTGCTGGACGTGTGGCTGTTCAACGACCCGCTCACCCACGCCTGGCAACAGGCGCTGCAGCGGGGTGAAGTGCGCTGGCTGGCCTGCGCCGCCATGCGCGTGGAGCTGGAGCGCGTGCTCACCTACCCGCTGGTGCAGCGCGGCCTGCTGGCGCGCAACGTGGCCGCCACGGCGGTGCTGCAGGCCTTCGACCAGCACGCCACGCTGCTGCCGCCCGCACCGCCCTGCCCCGTGCGCTGCCGCGACGCCGACGACCAGATCTTCATCGACCTGGCGGTACAGCACCAGGCCACGCTGCTGAGCAAGGACCGCGCCGTGCTGACGCTGCGCCCGCGCCTGCAACAGGTGCATGGCATCGCATGCCAGGCGCACTGGCCCACCCCATGAATATGCTAAGCCAACAGCAGAAAAACCGTTTTTTTCAGAGCTTTCCCCCGTGTGGCCGGGTGTTGTGCTGTCCAAAGTCTTACAATAGCGCCGGGCCGTTTACACGGCTCCCCGCTTTTCCTCCCTGAGCGGGTGCCCAGGTGCCTTATTGCGCCGGGCTTCCCATCCCGGCCCCTTTAGGGTCGGGATTTTTTTTGGCCGCATCGTCGCCGTAACTGGACTGGTGGGGCCGCACCAGTTGGCGCTTGGCGTAATTCACGCCCGACAAGCGCGCGTAGTCGGCCAGGCTGCGCTCCTTGCCCAGGCCGTAGGCGCCCAGGTCGCGGCGCTGGTACAGCAAGTCCATCAGCCGCTCCTTGGCCAGGCGCGTCAGCTCGGTGTACTTGAAATCGCGCTGCTGCTCCCACTCGGCGTGCCAGTGGTGGGTGCTGTGCGCCATGTTGGGCATCTTGTAGAGGTGGAACAGCGGAATGTGCGGCGGGTGAAAAATGTCCCAGCCCTTGGTGTAAGCCCGCACCGCCAAGCTTTGCTCCTCGCCATGAAAATACAAATGTGGGTCGTAAGGCACTTCGTCCACAAAACGCCCAGCGGTGAACAAGAACCCCCCCGCCACGTGGCAACCGCGCACCGGCTCGCGCGTGAACACGTGCTCGGCCCGGAAGCGCAGCGTGGCACTGGTGTCGCTCAAATCGGTGTCGGGGTGGGGCCGCAACACCAGCGTCGTCTTGCCGCTGACGTTGATCTTGACCACCGGCTGGCCGGCCTCAAACTCGAAGCCGTAGGGGTAGGTGCTCACGATTGGCTGGGCCGACTGCGCCAGCAAGGCCTGCCACTGCTGCAACAACTGTTCGTCCCAGCCGGGCTCGAACAGCATGTGCGAGTCGATTTGCAGCAGATGATCTTCACCTTGGTACAGCGAGAACGCCAACGCCCGCGCCCAGCACACGCCCCGGCTTTCCACCGGATGGATGTGCAGGTAACGCAACCTGGCGGGTTGGCACAACGCTGCCAATGCTGCGCGGCGTGGTTCCAGCGTCTGGTCGATGACGCCAAACACCAGCCGCTGCGGCCAGCGTGCCTTGGCCACCGCATCCTGCAACGTGTGTTCCAGAAACGGCTCGCAAAAGGCGGCCACGGAAACGTAGATCATCTGCCCACCGCCTCAACCAAACACTTCGGCCTGTGCCAGAGGCAGCGCCTGCTGGTCCTTGCCCGACAACACCGGCGTGCCATCGTAGCCCCAGTCCACGCCAATGGTCGGGTCGTTCCAGATGATGGCCCGCTCGGCACCCGGGGCGTAAAAATCGGTGGTCTTGTACAGGAACTCGGCGGTGTCGCTCAGGGTGACAAAGCCATGCGCAAAACCCGGCGGTATCCACAACTGCTGCTGGTTGTCGGCACTCAGCAACGCGCCCACCCAGCGGCCAAACGTCGGGGACGAACGGCGGATGTCCACCGCCACATCGAACACCGCCCCCTGCACCACGCGCACCAGCTTGCCTTGGGCGTGCGGTGGCAACTGGTAATGCAGGCCACGCAGCACGCCGCGCACCGACTTGCTGTGGTTGTCCTGCACAAACGCCAGGGCGGTGCCGGTCGCTTGCTCAAACACGTTCTGGTTGAAGCTCTCGAAGAAGAAGCCGCGCTCGTCGCCAAACACCTTGGGCGTGAACAGCACCACTTCAGGGATGGCCAGTTTTTCAAATTGCATCACAGGGCCTTGTCGGTCAACAGGTTTTTCAGGTATTGGCCATAGCCGTTCTTGGCCAGCGGCGCGGCCAGTTGCTCCAGTCGGGCATCGTCAATCCAGCCCGCACGCCAGGCAATCTCCTCCGGGCAAGCGATCTTCAAGCCTTGGCGGTGCTGCAACGTGGCAATGAACTGGCTGGCCTCCAGCAAGCTGTCGTGCGTGCCCGTGTCCAGCCAGGCGTAGCCCCGGCCCATGGTCTGCACCGTCAACTGGCCTTGCGCCAAATACGTCTGATTCACGCTGGTGATTTCCAACTCACCGCGCGCACTGGGCTTGACGGCCTTGGCAATGTCCACCACCTGCTGGTCGTAAAAATACAAGCCCGTTACCGCGTAGTGGCTCTTGGGCTGGGCGGGTTTTTCTTCAATGCTGATGGCCTTGCCCGCCACATCAAACTCCACCACACCGTAACGCTCCGGGTCGTGAACGCGGTACGCAAACACCGTCGCACCATCGCTTTGTGCATCAGCGGCGTGCAACAGCGGCTGAAAATCGTGGCCGTGGTAGATGTTGTCGCCCAGCACCAGCGCACTGGGGGCGTTGCCAATAAAGTCCTCGCCAATGATGAACGCCTGCGCCAACCCGTCCGGGCTGGGCTGCACCGCGTATTGCAGGTTCATGCCCCACTGGCTGCCATCGCCCAGCAGCTGCTGGAAACGCGGCGTGTCCTGCGGTGTGCTGATGATGAGCACGTCGCGCATGCCCGCCAGCATCAGCGTGCTCAAAGGGTAGTAGATCATTGGCTTGTCGTACACCGGCAGCAATTGCTTGCTGATGGCCAGCGTGGCCGGGTGCAGCCGGGTGCCGGAGCCCCCGGCCAGAATGATGCCTTTGCGTTGCGTCATGCGAAAAAACCTCTCTGGCTTGTACCGTTAAAACTGGAAATACTGTACCACCAGCGCCGGGTCGGCTGTGGCTACAAATTCGGGGTTCAGCACCGGGCGCTCCAAGCCGTAGCGCAAACGCTGGCCTTGCAAATCCAACACGGCACCGCCTGCGGCTTCCAACACACATTGGGCTGCGGCAGTGTCCCACTGGCTGGTGGGGCCAAAGCGGGGATACATGTCGGCCTGTCCCTGCGCAATCCGGCAAAACTTGAGCGAACTGCCCGCCGCCACAAAACTGTGTGAGCGGGGCAAACGGCCCAGCCACGCCGCCAAAGCATCGCCACCGTGGCTGCGGCTGCCCATCACCCGCAACGGCTGATCGGCAGCCGCTGGTTGCACCACCAAAGCCGCTTCCTGCGAGGTCGCCAGATCGCGTACCCAAGCCCCTTGCCCCTGCAAGGCGTAAAACAACGCCCCCAGCGCAGGGGCCAACACCACGGCAGCCACCGGGTAGCCCTCCTCAATCCAAGCAATGTTGACGGTGAATTCACCATTGCGCTTGAGAAACTCTTTGGTGCCGTCCAGCGGATCGACCAAAAAGAAGCCATCCGCCGCTGCCCCCGCCTCGGCAGAGCGCGACTCCTCCGACCAAATGAATGCGCCCGGAAAGGCGGCCTCCAGCCCAGCGCGGATGACGGCATCGGCACGCACATCCGCCTCCGTCAAAGGTGAGGCATCGTCTTTGTGCCAAGTGGCTCCGCCGTTTTCATAGACGGCCATGATCTCGTGCCCCGCTGCCTCGGCAATGGCACACAGGGTATGCAGTTGTTGCAAAGTGAATGACATGGCTTGTGGTCTCCGGCCTATGCGGCCCAACTAAAAGGGAAAAAACACCGGCACCAACGCCAGCACCACCACCGCATACGCCAGCGCCACCGGCCAGCCCATGCGCAGAAAATCGACAGTGCGGTAACGCCCGGGCGAATACACCATCAGGTGCGTCTGGTAACCAAACGGCAACAAAAAAGACGCGCTGGCGGCATAGGCCACCACCATCACAAACGGCATGGGGTTGACCCCAAAAGCCTGTGCGGTGGACAACCCAATCGGAAACGCCAACGCTGCAGCGGCGTTGTTCGTCACCAGTTCGGTCAAGATCCAAGTCAGCACATACACACCCACCAGCGCGCCCCACACCCCATGGCCACTGAACAGCGCGTGCAGTGTCTGCGCGATCAACGCCGACGCGCCCGAAGCGTCCAGCGCGGCGGCAATCGTCAACGACGACCCCACCACCAGCCACAACTCGAACGGAAAACGCCGCCGCAACTCGCCCGGCGTCAACACCCTGGTGGCCAGCAGCGCCCCCAGCAGCAGCAGCAAGCCCTGCAACAACGGCAACACCGCCAAAGTGGACAACGCAATCACCAGCGCAAAGCCCCCCAGCACCAGGCGGTTTTCCTGCGCCGACAGCTTGGGGCGCAGCGGTACGTCGCTGAGCACATGGAAGTTGCGCTCCAGGTTCTTGCGCTGCCAGAAGTCCGGCCCGACCGCCAGCAGCAGGCAATCGCCCACGCGCAGCTCGATGTGCCCCAGCTGGCCGGTCAAACGCCGCTCGCCGCGGCGAATGCCCACCACACCGGCATCGAACAAAGTGCGGAAATCCACCTCGCGCAAGGTGCTGTTCACCAGTTCCGACTGGTAGGTCAACACCACTTCCACCAGGTTGGAGGTCAGCACATCATGGGCGGTGCCGCCAAACACCTCCAGCCCGGCAAAAGCCCGCAAGGCCTGCACCTTGTTCACTTCGCCGGTAAAGATCAGCCCGTCCTGCGCCTGCAACACCTCGTCCGGCCCCACCGGCGACAGCAGCCGGCCTGCGCGCACAATCTCCATCAGGTACAACCCGTCCAGGCTGCGCAAGCCATTGGCTTCAATGCTGCGCCCGGCCAAGGGCGAACCAGGCATGACCTGCGCCTCCAGAAAATACGGCGCACCGGCCTGCCGGTTCTGGGCCTCGTTCACCGGCAACCAATGCGCGGTCAGCATCAGCACCACCATGCACACCAGCGCCACCGGCAACCCCACGGGCGTGAACTGGAACATGCCCAGCGCGGGCAAGCCCGCCCGCACCGCCAGCGAATTGACCACCAGATTGGTGCTGGTGCCCACCAGCGTCACCACCCCGCCCAGAATGGAGGCATAACTCAGCGGAATCAGCAACCGCGAGGCCGGCACCCGGGTCTGCTGCGTCACCACCCCCAGCAAGCCGCCCACCACCGCCGTGTTGTTCAGGAAGGACGACAACCCCGCCGCCACCGCCGACAACCGCCACACCGCCCGCCGGTCACCCCCGTCGCGCGTCACAAACCGCGACAGGCTGGCCACCAGCGGCGAACGCTCCAGCGCCAGCGACACCAGCATCAACACCAGCAACGTGACCAGCGCGGAGTTGGTGTAACCGGCCAGAAACGTGGCCTCGGGCACCAGACCCAGCAAAAAATACGCCGCCGCCCAGGTGGTGAACAGCACCGCCGTGGCCACGCGGCCATGCAGCAGCAGCCCCAGCAACAGCAGCACCGACAACAGCACGCCCAGCGCCGCTGGCGTGACGGCAGTCGCCATCAACGCCGCTCCAGCCGCTGCAGCACCTCCTCTGCAGCCTCGGCGGGCGACAGGTGCGTGGTGCGTACATGCACCTCGGGCGCTTGCGGGGCTTCGTAGGGGCTGTCAATGCCGGTAAAGTTCTTCAGCGCCCCCTGACGCGCCTTGGCGTACAGTCCCTTCACATCGCGGCGCTCACATTCTTCCAACGGTGTATCGACAAACACCTCGACAAACTCGCCCTCGGCGAACAGCTCGCGCGCCATGCGCCGCTCGCTGCGGAATGGTGAAATAAAGCTCACCAGCACCACCAGCCCGGCATCCACCATCAACCTGGCCACTTCGGCCACGCGCCGGATGTTTTCCACCCGGTCGGCCTCGGTAAAGCCCAGATCGCGGTTGAGGCCGTGGCGCACATTGTCGCCATCCAGCAAATACGTGTGCCGACCTTCAGCGTGCAGACGCTTTTCCAGCAAATTGGCAATGGTGGATTTGCCCGACCCCGACAAGCCGGTAAACCAGATACACCGTGGCCGCTGCTGCTTGTGCGCGGCGCGGGCCGCCTTGTTGACCTCCAGCGCCTGCCAATGCACATTGCTGGCACGGCGCAGGGCAAACTCGATGCGCCCCACTCCAACCAGTTCGTGCGTTTGCTTGTCGAGCAACACAAAGCCACCCAGCACCTGGTTGACTTCATACGGCTCAAACACCACCGGCGTACTGGTGGCCAAGTTAACGAACGCGGTCTCGTCCTGCGCCAGTACCTTGGCAGGTATTTGGATGCCATTGCATCCATCTTCGCGGTATTTGATGTCGGTGATGGTCGCCGTCACCTCCTGACAGGCCATCTGCATGAGGTACTGGCGACCCGGTGTCATGGCACGCTCACTGCGCCACAGCAAACGTGCAGCAAACTGGTCAGCCACCTCTGGCGGAGCTTCTGCCGCCACCAGCATGGCCCCCGGTTGCAACGCCACATCATCGGCCAATGTCACGGTCACGGTATCGCCCGCCACCTGCACCGTTTGCACACGGGTTTGCACCCCGGCGGGCAACACGCGCACCGCATCACCAGCTTGTACGGTACCAGCGGCCAATGTCCCCATCCCGCAGCGGGTGGCCAGATCGCCTTGCCCCACATGCTGCAACGGCAAACGCAAGGCGGCGCTGGCACCTGCTGCATCGGCCTGGGCCACGGCCAAAAAACGCTGTACCAGCGGATGGGAAAAATGCGTACCGCGCATGTGCAAAGTATCCTGTTGAATGGAAAAAGAACTGAACTGCCGACCACCCGGCGCAACCGCTGCTACAGCAAACCCAGCGCAGTGGGGCGTACCCCCGGAAACACCGCTTGCAAGGCATTGGCACTCAAGCCGTACATGCGCACCATCACCTCCGCGAGCACGGCCCGGTATTCGTTGAGCACCGGCATGTCGCGCTGCTGGTGCAGGCTGGCAGCGGTCAAATTGGTTTGCTCGCCCACCATCTTACCGCCCGCTACCGCACCGCCCGCCAGCCACAGCAGATTGCCGTGCCCGTGGTCGGTGCCCCGGCTGCCATTTTCGCGGAAGGTGCGACCAAACTCGGACAGCACCACCACCACCGTGTTACGCCACTGCGGTCCCAACTCCTGCGCAAAAATCTCAATGCCACGGCCCAAGGCCGCCAAACGGGTGGCCAGCAAACCCTGCGCTGCCCCCTGACCAATGTGGGTATCCCAACCACCCACGTCCATAAAGCCGATGTTCAACGCTGGCTGGTCGCGCATGTAACGTGCCACGCGCTGGGCTTCCAGCGCAAAACCGCTGGCAGACACCGCATCGCGGCCACTGGCATCCATTTCCTCGGCCAGCTCCATGTTCAACGCACGCTTGAGTCCCAAGCCTTCACGCAACACCGGCTCCAGTGCGTGCCCTTGGTACATCGCCAACACCTGCGATTCATAAGCCGCTGACAAGGGCCGCGCCCGGCGCTGCACCACCGGCGTGTTGGGCACCTTCACCGGGCCACGCAAGGCCAGCGGCAAGGCTTGCGTAAAACCCATGGCCGCGTGGGGATCACCGCCGAGTTGCTGCACCAAACGGTTCAAGAAGCCATCGTCGGCAGAAGGCCTCTGCTCTGGCAACTTGCCCGCTTCCAACCAATCTTGCGCCTGAAAGTGGCTGCGCGACACAAACCCTGTTCCACAAAATGGCACAAACGCCAACTGTTTTTGTGCAAACAAATCGCCCGCTGAATCGGCCAGCATGGGGTGCAGTCCCCAACGTCCATCTAGCCGGATCGCGGCCCAAGGATCACCTGCTTGCGGTGCCGGGATGGCAATGTTCGGGCGCGCCTCGTAATAAAACGGCTCGCTGTACGGCACCACCGCGCTCAAGCCATCGTAAGCCCCACGCAGCAGCACCACCAACAAACGGGTGGGGTCGCCACCAATTGTGGGAACGGCCCACAAGCGTGTCGCAGGCAACGCCAAAGCCGCCGCAGCCGCCAGCCACGTCCGCAACACTTCACGCCGTTGCCATGCTGCTTGATGGGACATCTGGAATCCTTGTGGGCCATTCAATGGAACATGCACGCCGGGCTGGCCAGCAACAGGGCCAGCGCTTCGTGCGGCTGACGGGTGCGCTGCAACACAGCCCGCGCTGACGGGGGCAACCATGCCTGCAATGCACGCCCACGGTCACTGTCGAGCACCGTTTGGGCGTGTTCTGCCCGAGCAGCTGCATCGGGCCACCCCAGCAAAGTGGGCAAACTGGCGACCATCTCACGGGCCAGTTCCACACGCTGGGTCAACTGCCCAGTGTTGAGCCACGCGTCCCCCCGCAATGGATAGCCATCCGGGGTGGAGCGACCAAACCACGGCTGCCCCAGCAACTGCAACCAGCGCAACACGGGCTTGGGATGGTGCAACGGCTGCCCATTGCACAACAGTTGCAAGGCTGCCACCGTGTAACGCAATGGATCGGTAAACGACAACGCCCCGCCTTGCTGCCGCCACCGTTGGCGCAGCACCTGTACCTCGGCCCACACCGACGGCAACGAACCACCCGACTCCGTAAACACCGTAGCCACATGCTGTACCCAAGCGACAGGTGGCTCATCGGTCACGGCCCAGACACACATCCGCTGCGCGATATGCTGCGCGGTACGTGGATGAGCGGCCAAACGCTGCAACACCGCAGGCAAGACTTGAGCCCCAGCCCCCTGCGCCGACTGCCCCAATACCTGTACCTGCTCTGGATCGTGGCGTTTGGAAAAAAACACGGCGCGTTCTGGCTGACCCGATGCAAAGGATGCAAAATCCACGCCCCACCCCGTCATGGCCCGGGCCAACGCTTGCACGTCCGCCTGGGTGTAACCGCCCTGCACGCCCAGCGTGTGCAATTCCAGCAATTCGCGGGCATGGTTTTCGTTGCCACGCCCACGCACATTGCTGGCATTGTCCAGATACACCAGCATGGCCGGGTGCAACGTTGCCGCCTGCAACATATCGGCAAAACGGCCTTGCACCTGTGGCTGCAATGCCTCGTGCCAGTACGATGCCAGCAACACCCCCACCTGCCCTTTGGCCGCATGCACGTTGAAGTGGTTGAACCAGAACCAGGTCTGGGCACTCGGCCCCAGCATCGGCGATGGATCTTGCACCCATGCCAACAGACAACGCTCAGCCAGACTGGCCAGCATGGCCTGGCGCTGCTTGAGCAAATCGCGCTGCAACAGTGCCCGTTGCGGATCTTGAGTTTTGAGCGTACGAAAAGATAAGAAATTTCCCCAGTACTTATCTCGGCACTTATCAGACATGACTTATTTCATTAAATCAAAAGCAGCTTCAGCATCAGACAAGTTCACAGAAAAATTCCTTGAGTTTTTTTCAGCATCTCCAAAAACAAATCCAATCGATTGGCCAACCACATTACACAATCCAGCCTGGATGAAATGTGGATGCTCAGAAGACTGAAAAACCAAAACTTTACAAAAAGATGGACTAAAAATTGAGTTATGCATGGCAGATCCGTACTCGCCCGCAACAAACTGAGCAGAGGAAAATATCTCTATTTGCTCAGAAATAGATTTTGTCTCCGGGTGAATTATATCAAAACCATTTTTTACAGCCAAACTTTCCAATAAAGATCTATTTTCTATAATTTGATTTTTTCCACGAAAATTCGCCCTAGACACATAAATTTTTTTTCGCAAAGAATAATTGATACTATATTTTCTCATTCTTTGAAAAGCAAATAAAGAAACTCTAGAAAAAGAATTTCCAGATCGAACACTACCGGGAATCCATGCTTTCTGAGTAGAGATAAATTGATTTTCCGGATCAAATGAAATAAATCTATTTCTTTTTACGCCAAACTCATCAATAAGATCCCATCCGAAACGCGGAATCGGTTCATGCAAAATATATCTACCATCAAAACCGCAACTTTCCATCAAAGCAAGTCTAGGAAGAATGTCGACCAACCAGTGGCCATACACCCCTTGTCCAGCTTGGGATAATATAGCATAATCTACTTCTTCATCAAGATTTTTTTTAACCAATCCAGATTTAAATTCAAAGCTTCTATCTTTTTCTATCAATATTCTTTTGTTGAATCCGTGATCCAATCTACCCACTTCAGGTATCGCACGATGATCAAAAATACGATTCTCGTCAGAATCAACTATAAGGCCGTGACCAAAAAGCTTTACTTCATCCGCAGAATATATAAATACCGGAGGAGAATTTTTTACTTTTGATTCCAAAGATTTTTTGATGCTTTGATTTCCATTTATGAAAACAAAAGGGGAAACAACAACATCCTCTGGCGGAGAGACACAAAAAACTTCAACTCCATGAATTTTGTTTACAGAAAAATTTTTAAATAAAGCAAAAGGTGTATCTATTTTTGCTTGAGTTTTATTTATTTTCATTTTACATCAAAGTTTTAAATTTCAATTGTTGATAAATTTACAATTTATCATACCCAAAAACAGAAAAATCTTTCTCATATATTTTGTTTATTAAAGAAACTGTATCAGCATTTAGTAAGTTTTTTTGCTTTGGCAAAATTTCTTTACTTGCCAAATCAAAACAATTTATTTCCGATGCATCGCCATCAAATAACCTTAAATTAGTTTTTGTTGTACGTAATTTAGGAAATGGCCTCCAAACCAAATTTTCAATTTCACACATTTTTTTTAAATCATCATCAACAGACTCCAACTTAATTTGATATGTAAAAAATTTTTTATTCAGAAATTTATCCGGGATCTGAGGGGCAAAATGCCTATTTAATTCTTGGCCACTTATATGATAAGCATCTATCAAATTAAGAAATTCTATAAAGCTAACTCCATCTTTAGCAGCATCACCTAGAAAATTCTTCGAAAAATGCTCCAAATTATCATAATTTTTTATCCAACGACCACCATCCACAACAAATTTATTGACAAATGCGGACACTATGCGTGCATAAGGATCTCTAGAAAGAACTACACCTTTAAAATTATTATTTTTAATCAACGACCAACCCATTCCTGCACTAACATGCATATTTGGATTATTTAAATACACAGGAATATTTTTATCACTGATGATGAAATCATTCCTAGATTTTAGATAATCGTAAATCCAGTACGCCAAACTGGTATTTCCAGACTTAAAAGAAAAGAAAAATACCAGTTTTTTGTTCAATAATACATAGCAACTCATAGACATTATCGAATTCCTTTTTTCAAAAAATCAGCTCTTTTATTTTGTAAAATTTTACCCTCAGGCCGAATACAAAGGGCTAAATCAAGCAAAGCCATCATACTCTCATGATGAATATCGGGCGACCCCCTCAATGAATCAAAAATTTTAACCAACTTACCCACATAGCTATCCAAAACAAAAACACTCCCTGAAGTTAGAGAATGGTAGTAAAGTTTATTCATCAAAATCAAAATATTATCATTTAAACCCACGCTCCACTGGTTTTTTTGCAATAAATCTTTCAAAAAATTTACGGCATGCTCCGAATAAGAACTCATAAAGGCTTCAAACCATTCAAACACAGATTGTTTTGCAACAGAATCCGGAGTGGCGGCGTATTTATATAAGGAAAAGCCAGTTTGCTGCTCCATCCACTGAAGATCTGGCACATCAATATATGCTTGACAGATGTTTTCTGGTATTAAGAATTTTTCATCAGAAATATCTGAAATTAACATCACCATTTTTTTTCGAGCCCTTAAAATTTTTTCTTCCCCCAATGACATAACCCCTTTTTTATTAAAAAGGTACATTAATTTAACTGCATCCAAAGAAATAGATTCATTAGAGGATTTTTCAACAACAGAAGTATGCGGGATATTTATTAATTCACAAAAATCAGAAACTACAGAACCGTTAACCAATGATTTCTTGTTAAACAGTCTAAAATTTATATTTTTCCGCCCAAACACTCGGAAAAATTTTTCAAACTTTTCTCGATAGCAGGGCAATGGCAATTCAGATCCAGAGTAACCTCCTTTCACTGCCTCCTGAAAGTCCGAAGACATATAAGATACAGGATCACGAATGTAAGCAATTACTGTTATTTTTTCAGAAAATCTGGACAGGACTTCTTTAAATACAATTAACTCTTTAAAGGACAAAGAAGAAAGTCCCTCACCGGAGATAATAAGTCTTTCACAATCAGATCGGCTTAACTCCCGCACCAGCAACAACAATGCTTTTTCTTTAATATCACGTATCTGATCTTTGGATCGTCCATTTTTAATATGGATATGGTATTTTTCCGGATGCTGTAAAAAAGCAGTTAACAGCGGCTCAGAATGATTGGCAGGCCCAAGATCTGCATAACGGATGCCGTGTGCATGGTATTTGTTAAGCGATGCCTGAATAGACGAAGATCCTGTCTTGTGCATGCCAATATGCAAAAACACTTCTTTTTTCATAACTTAATATTCTTTTCAAACAGTACAACATGCGTCCTAGCATTCACAAAAGACAATAAATCTCCATCTTTTAGCACAACATCTTTTTTAAATTTATGATTGAATGCGCAACCAAAACCAAATGCCATTATCAAATCTGGCCTTGACTTGTTTGGACACACTTGGCCCACATAAAGACCATTTACAAGCACATCGAAAAAATCAGAGGTTGGCTGATTAGATGCTGTTTTAATCCAACCAGCGACAATATCAGAATGCAACTTATCCAACCGATATACAAAATCCTGATTTTTATTATTTAATAAAGTTTTTTCAACAATTTCCGCGCTTTTTAAACCGATTGCTTTCTCGTACAATGCAAGATCAAATCGTATCAACTGATTCAAAGCATTAAACAATCCTGCATCTTGCAAAGACATGCCGTACTTTTCAGTCAGCACATTTTCTTTCAAGGAAAAAATGTTAGCAGCAACACCGCCTAATTTGGCAACATGATCCAGATCCGAATTTATTCTATCCACCAAACCAAAAGCATCTATCTCTTGCAAGGCTTGAACAGCATCAGATACATCGTCAGCGTTAACGGCACCACGGTTACGGCCAGAACGCAGATAGCGCGTTTGTGGATTGTCCAACAAAGCAAGTTCGACTGGTGTTAGGTTGTCCACAAAGCTGGACACACTTTGTCTATCTAAAAAATCAACCTGACTCAATTTTTTAGCAAGGCGCTGGATATATTCAGGATGAGCATCAAATCTTTTTTCTTGCCCAGGATCGGCAATGTGCCGAATCCACGCCAGATGAGAAATCACATGCTCGCGTGGGTCGCGCAGGAACGTGAACACATTGAATTGACTTAAATCAACCTTGGACTTGAAATCCCAATAGACCAGATGACCAGACAGGTAATCGTGCTTCGCTAAAATCTTTGCCCGACCTTCCTCAGTCTGCCACTGAGGATTGCTCTCCAGATGTACGGCACAGCGCTCACGTCCCAAGGCATCCATGAAGAACTTGTTGACGGAACTGCCCGCAGCTTTTGCAATGTGGACAAAAAGGTATTTCTTCTTCACACAAGTTCCAGTCAACAGCTACCAATCGAGAAATCTTCCCGGTCTTTGGTTAGGTGCGGGTTGTAGCATGGGTCAACCAACAACTGGTCGGCCCACTTGTTTTTCATGAAGGCCACTTCCTTGTTGAAGCGGGCCTGTTTTTCCGAGGTGTCTTCGTGGCCCCGGCTGATGGATTCGTGGTGGTACAACTCGGCGTACGGTGTCCATAGGTTGCGGTACCCAGCTTGGCGCACCTTGAGGCAAAAGTCCACATCGTTGAACGCCACGTGCAGGTTGTCCTCGTCCAGGCCGCCAGCGGCTTCGTACACCTCGCGGCGCACCAACAAGCAAGCAGCGGTCACACCTGAAAGGTTTTGCACCAACACCAGCCGGTGAAAATACCCCGGATGCGCACGTGGGAAGTGCTTATGGGAATGACCCGCCACGCCCCCCAGCCCCATCACCACGCCAGCGTGTTGCAGGGTACCGTTGCTGTAATACAGTTTGGCCCCCACACAGCCAATATCGGGGCGGCTGGCGTGGCGCACCATTTCGGTCAGCCAGTCGGGGCTGATGACTTCCACGTCGTTGTTGACCAACCCAACGATGCTGCCGCGCGCGTGCTGCACCCCAAAGTTGTTGATGGCCGAATAATTGAACGGGCGGTCGTAACGCAGCACCTTGACGCGCGCGTCTTCGGCTTGAATATCCGCAAACCAAGCCAGCGTTTCGGGCTCGACGCTGCCATTGTCCAGAATCAGGATTTCGTAGTGCGGGTACGTGGTTTTGTCCAAGATACTGCGCACCGCCAACTCGGTGATGGTTTTGCGATCGCGCGTCGGTATCAGCAAGCTGACCAAAGGCGGTGGTTCGGGCAAGGGCCAGCACACGTGGTAGGTGTTGGGCACCAGCCCGGCTTCCACTGTGGTACCCGCTGGGCCATGGGTATCAAAATGATCACGCAAAGCCTTGAGCCCGGCATCGGTGGTGTAGCTTTTTTCGCCTGCCGCACGGGCGGTGGAGCCTTCCAAGGCACGCCAGTGGTAGAGCACACGGGGCACATGCACCACCTGCGCTGCTGTCACGTGGGGCAGGCAACGCAACAGCAAATCCTGGTCTTGGCTGCCCTCCACGCCGGAGCGGAAGCCGCCAATGCGTTGCAACAGATCACGCCGGTACACCCCCAAGTGCGAGACGTAGTTCTGCGAATAGAACAAGTCGGGGTTCCAGTCGCTTTTGAAATGCGGCTCCGAGCGTTGCCCCTTGGCATCGATCTTGTCTTCGTCACTGTAGAGAATCTGCGTATCAGGATGTTCGTTCATGGCCAAGGCCATGAAATACAGCGCGTGCGAGGGCAAGGCATCATCGTGGTCCAGCAAGGCCACAAATTCGCCCTGCGCCAACTCCAGCGCACTGTTGGAAGCCCGCGAAATGTGACCGTTCTCGGCACGGTACACCACACGGATACGTGCGTCGCGCGCAGCGTATTCCCGCAACACCTCACGCACCCGCTCATCGGGTGAATGGTCGTCGGCAATGCACAGTTCCCAATGTGGGTACACCTGCGCCAGCACCGAATCGATACAAGCCCGCAAATACACTTCGGGCGTGTTGTAGGTGGGCATCACCACCGAAATCAATGGCCGGTGCTGCGCCAAGTTGGCCATGACGGCATCGACCTGTTGCAGCGTGGGCAGGCTGGGCGTTTCCACCTGGTCGATCCAGTCGTGGTAGGCCATAGCCCCCCGGTTTGAGTTCAAACAACTCGGCGTACTGAGCCTGCAAGGCCGCCAAGCGCACATCACTGCCCCACAGGCCTGTGGCCTGCTGCATCCACTCTTGGGCCTCGCGCTGCGACAGCGGCGTGACGTTGAAATCGCGCAGCACCAACTGCCCATCCTTGTCCAGCGGGTCAAACCGCCACGCCAACGGCGTAACGGGCAGATGAAACACGCGGCTGGCCGGGCGGTTGCTGTCGAAAGGCAATGGGATGGCGTGCGCTTCGTTGAAACCCTCGCCCAAATCGAAATACAGCTTGGCGCAACCCTTGCGGGTGGCGGACTCGATGCGCACGTCCAGTTTGTGCCAACCATCGCGCGGTTGGCGGTAAGGTGGCCAGTCCATGCCAAAGTAAGGATCGTCACCCGTGGCACGCCAGCCGTGTGCCATGCCGGTGATGGGCTCCAAATCGTGCACGGGGCGCACCTGCGGCATGGGGCGCGGCTGCAAGCGCGGGGCACCGCCTTCCGGGGGGCGGGCGACCACATCAAAACCATCCAGTGCATAGTGGCGTGTATCGTCAGCGCGCACCCCACCAGCCCAACGACGGACAAACACCGCCCGGTTGCGGGCAATGTGCTGCGTACGCTTGGGCGTGGCCGATTCGTGGTGCAGCACAGTGCTGTCGGCAGCGTACCAGCCACTGGCTCCACCGTGCGCACGGCTCAAGCGCAGGCACAGGTCAATGTCTTCCTGCCCATTGAGGTACACCGGATCGAAACCACGCACAGCGGCAAAGTCGGTGGCACGCACCGCCATGCAAGCGCCCGTGACCGCCTGCAAACGGCGGCTGCGCCCAGCCCAACGCTCATCGGGGCGCAAACCCGCGTACAACGCGTACCCCACCGGCTGATCGGGTGCAAACACCACGCCCATGCTTTGCACTGTTCCATTGGGGTACAACAAGCGGGGCTGTACCGCCACCACGTCGGGGCGGGCCAAGGGTTGCACCAAGGGTGGTAACCAGTTGGGCGTGACCACCGTATCGTTGTTGAGGAACACCACGTGTTGCCCGCTGCTGGCAGCAAAACCCAGGTTGCAACCCCAAGCGAAGTTGCAGTTGTGTGGCTGGCGCAATACGCGCACCTGCGGGTGTTGATCGGCCAGTTCTTGCAAAACCATCTGGGTGGTGGCATCGCTGCCGTTGTCCACCAGCAGCAGCTCAAAAGGCTGCTGTGTGTGCTGGCACACCGCCACCACACAGGCCCGCGTCAGTTCCGGCTGGTTCAACACTGGCACCACCACCGACACCAGACCGGGCGTGCGCAAACGTTGCTGCTCGGCCATCCAGTCCACCGGCTCAGCGGCCAGCACGGGCGCATACAATGCCGCGTCAAAATTTGGGCTGGGGGTACGGCCCTGAAACCTGCCTATCAACAGGTAATGCGCGGCCAAGTCCACCGGCGTACCCGCCAGTTCAGGGCACTGGGCCAAGTAGTGTGGAACTTCCAGCAAGCCTGTGCTGTGCCAGTGCGGCAATTCCTGCGCCAAGGTGCGGTACTGACGCATCACATCGCCCACGCCAGCTTGCCCCATTGGGCCAGGCGCTGCCACGGTGTGCAACACACCGCCCAACGCTTCCTCGTAGATCAACCCCACCTGCCCCCGCTGCCACACCGGCAAATAGCCCAACAGGCGCTCAATGGCGTGTACCGCTTGGCCGTCTTGCTGGTAACCCGCCTCCCACCAGGCCCCAGCATGTTCCAACAACGCCGTGGCCAGAGGTTGCAAGGTTTCGGGGCGCACCCAGAACATCGTACCCGCAAAAAAACCCCAATCGAAAGTACCGTCCTGCGGCCAAGGCTGACCCGTCCACAACGACCAGAACCGCTCCAGCTCCGGCGCGTTGTCCAGCATCAATTTGCGCACCGACTGGTACACACTGGACGGGCCTGCCAAGTGCAACGCCGGGTTGCTGGCGAACGCCTGCGCGGTCTGGTGGAACAAGGCATCGTCCCCGACCAAAGCGTCCAGCATCACGCCACGCCACACCTCGGCCAACTCGCCATCGCCCTGTTTGGTGTGCAGCTTGCAGACCGCCACATAGCCATGCCGCACCAGTTCGGGCACCAAATGCAACAGCGGCAGCACATCCATGCCTGCGTTGGGGCGAGCGTGGATGCGTGCTTCGGCAAAATCGGCCCGCACCTGTGCTGTGACCGACTCTTGCCGATCGGTGGTGGTGGTGATCCAGAGATCGAAGGGATGCGAGAGAGCACGCAAGCGTGCAGCGATCTCGGGCCACAACGCCGGGTAGTACACATGCACCACCACCGCCACCTTGGGCACAATGGCCCCAGAATGTGCGAGCGGCGTAGCACTGGCGGTATAAAAGTCAGGACTCATTGGGGTGTACAGCGGCATGTTCGGCAGTATACGTTTGCAGCAAGCGGGCAAAGTCGGCCTCGACTTCAGGATGCTTCAGGGATCGCCTTCCGGCCTTGCGTGCAGATATTCAATTTGCCAGCCCCAGGCGCACAGCTTCGGCGTGCGCCTTTTCAACGACTTGAAACAGCATGTCGCACGCTTGTTGTGCGGCCAACAAGCTGTCCAAGAAAGTCTGGGCATCGTGCATGTACTCGTGCACCAAGGCGTTGCGCAGTCTGCGCGCGGCAATGAACGCATCGGCACAGGCCAGCAGATCCAGTCTTTCGGCAATGGCCAGTGTATCGAGCAACGTCTTGCTCCTTTCACCGACCAAGGCCGCCATGCGTGGCAGCAGTTTTTCGCCCAGATGGTCTTGCAGTCTGCCAAAGCGGCTGACGAAGGCCTCGACTTTTTCAGCCACCTCAGGCTGGTCGCCCAGGCCTTGCACCCAAGCCAGGTCGATGGGCAACGCAAACAAGGTGGTTTGGCTGTAGCGCAGGTGTCCAGCCTCCTTGCGCGCCAAGTCGAGCGCCAGCAGCGCGGGTTGTGCGTGTTCGGGCAGGTATTTGAGGCTCATAGCTGGATACCGGTCTGTCGTGCAATGTCCAGCACGGGGGCTGGCGGGGTGGCGCTGTCCTTGAGCAGGATGTCGATCTTGCGGTCGCCCAACTGGCGAATCAGTGCCACATAGATGACCCCGAGGGTGGCGGCACGGTTGGCCACCCGCTGGTCGGTTTCGAACAGCAGGTCAATGTCTCCGCCTTTTTTTGCGTCGTCCACACGCGAGCCAAACAGAATCACTCTGGCACCATCGCCCAACACCGCACAGGCGGTTTGCTTGATGGCTTCAATCTGTTCTGGGTTCAGGCGCATGGTGGCATGCTCAAGCCGTTGGGCGTTTCAACCGTGCTGACTTGCACGCATCGATGGCGTAGCGGCGGTAGTGGCCCCGGCGGTGTGCAAGTCAGGATTCATTGGGCTGTGCGGCGGCATGTTCGGCAGTGTAGGTTTGCAGCAAGCGGGCAAAGTCGGCCCCGACTTCAGGATGCTTGAGGGCCAGCGCCAGCGTGGCGTCTAGGTAACCCAGCTTGGAACCGCAATCGTAACGCTTGCCCTGGTAGCGGTAGGCCAGCACCTGCTCCTCGGCCAGCAAGGCGGCAATGCCGTCGGTCAGCTGGATCTCACCCCCCGCGCCCTTGCCGATATGGGCCAGGTGGTGGAAGATGCGCGGCGTGAGCACATAGCGCCCCACCACCGCCAGCGTGGAAGGTGCCTGCTCCGGCTGGGGCTTTTCCACGATACGGCGCACCGCCTCCAGATCGTCGGCCACCGGGCGGCTGTCCACAATGCCGTAGCTCTTGGTGTCGGCCAGCGGCACTTGCTGCACACCCAATACCGAGCACTTGTAGTAGTCGTACACGTCCACCATCTGGCGCATCACGGGCTGGTGGCCCTGACCGTCGAGCAAATCATCGGCCAGCAGCACCGCAAACGGCTCGTTGCCCACCACCGGCTGCGCACACAGCACCGCATGGCCCAACCCCAGCGCCTCGGCTTGCCGAATATAAATACATTTAATGTGCGACGGCAGCAGCGAACGCACAAACGCCAGCATCTCGGTCTTGCCGCGCCGCTCCAGTTCGGTTTCCAACTCGTAGGCCTTGTCGAAGTGGTCCTCGATCGCACGCTTGCTGCGCCCCGTCACAAAAATCATGTCGGTGATGCCAGCGGCCACCGCCTCTTCCACCGCGTACTGGATCAGCGGCTTGTCCACCACCGGCAACATCTCCTTGGGGCTGGCCTTGGTGGCGGGCAAAAAACGGGTGCCCAGACCCGCAACGGGAAAGACGGCTTTGGTAACTTTCATTGCTTTATCTCCTTTAAAAATTTAGAAATTTATAAAAAGCATTTTTGATTTAAAAATACTTACTTTTTCAAAATTGGTTCAAGTAAAAAGTTCACAATAAACTCGAACTTTTGGCTGGTCACTAGACCCAGCACTTGCTGCATATCGATATTCATGTAGTCGTGCACGATGCGGTTGCGCAGGCCGACCACAGCGTTCCAGACAGACAAATCCTCGTGCCGAATTTTGCCCAGCAAAGCCAGTGAACGGAAGGCATCGTAGGCTGAAACGGGCACTGGAGCTTGGCAATGCTTGAGCCATTGCTTGGACTTTCCGATGGCGTTTTCGATCAACACCTGCAAAGCGTGCAGGACACCACCTTCCTCCAGCGGGGTGAGGGCGCGCTGCTGCAAAATTTCCACAGCCGAACGCAACAGCGCCCGGTTGTCGGCCGCAATACGGGCGGTCTCCTGCTGGTACAACTCAAGCTGCATGGCGCTGCTCCCATTCCCAATCTTCCAGTTCACGCCACGTGCGCTGCAAGAAGTGTATCCAAGCCAAGGTATGCTCACCGTGCAGCACCACACCGTCCTGGGCCACGGTGGCACGCATGGCCAAATTGGCTTGCCGCAGGTCGATGAGATCAACTTTTTCAGGCATGGTACCCAACGCTTGGGCCAACTGGTGGCGCAAGGTTTCGGTTTGGCCCAAAACTGTCCAAAAGTCCAGACCATAGGCCCAGCGCACAGCAATGTCCCAGTCGCTGTGGGCATTTGCCTGCCCACTGGCGCGGCTGCCCACCAACACAGCAAAATCCAATGGCTCGTATTGGGCCAAGACAGCCTGCAACCGTTCACTCGCCATACCGGTACTCAGCGTCCAAGGCATCAGATTACACACCCCACAGCAAGCTGTTGACTTTTACAGATGAAATCTGAGGATTGCCGCTCAATTTTGGTCAATTCTTTTACTTTAAGGAAAATTGCACTTCAAATTTGAAACCTTGCAAAATTAAAGACGATCTAGCTCTGAACCTGAAATCATCAAATCCTTGAGCAATTCAAGCTGTGCTTCAGCCCGTAACAACTGAACGCGCAAAGCATCAGACTCAGAAGCCTGCTTTTGCAATGCGCTATTTTTTTCAGCCAACTCCATTTTCAACGATGAAACCTCAGCGATTGATGTCTTCAACGCTTGCTGTGCGTTATCCGCCTGCCGGATGGATGATTGCAAACGGTTCACAACACCAGGTACACCTTCGCTCAACAATCGAAATTTGACCTTAGCAGTCAGGGTCCAGCCTTCACCTGCTTCGGTCAAAATTGCTTCGGGTATCGCCAGCTCAGCCTTAGGATCAAATCCAGTCGAAATAACTGTAAAACCAGATCTATCGCCTTCATCGAAAAATAGCCGCATGTCAGCAGAAATATTTACAAAATCATGCCTATCCTTGGCCGTCCATCGAACGCCGCCCATCGCATCGTTTAGTGAAATTTCCCTTACTTCGCACAGTGCGGGTCGATCTGTCAGATCAAGACGCAAGGAAAGAAAACGGTCTGGCGTGGCAGGCAGCGAAAATACCAATGTTTGCTCATCCCCCCCAAATTTGCAAGGCTGAACCAAACTTCGGGATTGGAGGTAATTAAGACTTGGCGTTTTCCAGTAAACCGTTGCATACGCATTTTGACTGGCAGCGTCGTAGATGGCTTGGCCCGGTACAAAAATCTGAGATTCCATCGCCTCGATGCGTGCAGACTTCGCTAACCAAGGCTCCAGCATAGCCCGCAGCGTATCAAGTTTGTCTTGCAGTTGATCAAACACAGCCGGCGAAGCGTCATAAAAATGACGATCGAACGCTTTATACACCTCGTGGGCAAAATCAATAAATATAGAACTTTCTATTGAAAGCGCATCAGATTTGTGGTTAAGTTCTAGAGCAAGAAAAGAACAAGCATCAGATAATGTTTTAGGATCCGCTGCCAAAAATGCCGTACCTAATCGATTATCTAACTCCCCAAGAACATCACGGGTTTTATTCAGCAGATCTTCGTACCTGACAAGTGCTCTCACTTGTCCACGTGAGTGGCGTTCTGCATCAATCAAATAAGCAGCATACAGCAAAGCCGAATGATTTGGATGCACTCTGCTTCTTCGCAACAAAGATTTAATTATATCATCCGGATTTCGTAACGTAAAAATATACAGTGCTCTTTCTTTAATCTCATCAAATGTTTTTAACCAAAAAGGCAGTGTTCTACAAACACGTGGATCCTTAAGTACTTTATTGCTTTTTTCACTATACTGGTCAAGGAAAACTTTTTTAGTTTGCTTTATTAAATTTAAGCAGCCATTATTTTCTTCTATTTTTTTTGCAGGGCCAGCATCTTGCCAACCCACCAAATCCATTGCCTGAAGTAGATTTTTATTGTGAGCAACAATTTTCTTGTCTTCAAAATATCCTTTTTTGTTAAATTCATCTCCCAAGATTAACTGATGTCCGGGGAAATAATCAAAATGCGTGATAAGCCCTGCGGTAGCAGATGTACCACTACGGTGCATTCCAAGCAAAACAATCAGCGACATTTTTCTAGCCCTAACTTCTCGGCGGTTCAAACATAAAACTTAGCAGTTCTAGCTGTCACCGCCGAATAAATCTCGTGTATAAACTTTGTCTGCCACATCTTGCAGGTCTTCGGTAAACCGGTTGGCGATGATCACATCCGCCTCACGCTTGAACGCCGCTAAGTCATTGACCACGCGCGAGCGGTAGAAACTGGGCTCGTGCAGTGCTGGCTCATACACAATCACCTCAATGCCCTTGGCCTTGATGCGTTTCATGATCCCCTGGATGCTGGAAGCGCGGAAATTGTCCGAGCCGGCTTTCATCACCAAACGGTACACGCCCACCACATTGGGCTGGCGGGCCAGCACGCTGTCGGCGATGAAATCCTTGCGTGTGCGGTTGGATTCAACGATGGCGTGCATCAGCTCCTGTGGCACGTTCTGGTAATTGGCGAGCAGCTGCTTCGTATCCTTGGGCAGGCAATAACCCCCGTAACCAAAAGATGGGTTGTTGTAATGCGCGCCAATGCGCGGATCTAAACACACGCCGTCGATGATCTGCCGGGTGTCCAGCCCATGCACGGCGGCATAGGTGTCCAGCTCGTTGAAGTACGCCACCCGCATCGCCAGAAAGGTATTGGCGAACAGCTTGATGGCCTCGGCCTCGGTGTTGTCGGTCAGCAGCACCGGCACGTCCTGGCGCAGCGCGCCTTCGCGCAGCAGGTCGGCAAACGCCTGCCCGCGCGCAGAACGCTCGCCCACTAGGATGCGGGACGGGTGCAGGTTGTCGTACAGGGCCTTGCCTTCGCGCAAAAACTCGGGCGAGAAAATCAGGTTGTCACAACCCAATTCGCGCTTGATGCGCTCGGTAAAACCCACCGGCACAGTGGACTTGATCACCATCACCGCCGAGGGGTTGATCGCCATCACGTCGCGCACCACCGCTTCGACCGAGCGCGTGTTGAAGCGGTTGGTCTGGGGGTCGTAGTCGGTGGGCGTGGCGATCACCACGAAATCGGCACCCGCGTAGGCGGCCTGCTTGTCGAGCGTTGCGCGCAAGTTCAGCGGCTTGTGCGCGAGGTAGTCCTCAATTTCGGCATCGGCGATGGGGGAATGGCGGTTGTTGATGAGTTCGACCTTGGCAGGGTCGATGTCCAGCGCAATGACTTGGTGATGCTGTGCGAGGAGCACGGCATTGGAGAGGCCCACGTAGCCAAGGCCTGCTATCGAAATTTTCATTTATAAGTTTTAATCTTTTACTGGAGAATTTTTTATTGCGAAAATCATAAGTTGACCGCCAGAAGTTTTTTCCTTAAGTGCAATCTACTTATCTGTGAGGATAGGTATGCAAGTCACTCAATTTATGAAAAAAACTTCCTGCAGCCAACTTAATATTGATATGCATTTTTCTTATTCGAAGCTCAGGGACTTCCTAATTATGCACCGCAAATTTTTTAATTGATCGCCGCCAAACGCCTTAGCGACTTCATTGAAGTAGGTAGGATGAAGCTTAGCTAGATTCGCTTCTCCCTGTTTAACTAATTTTTCTCGTTCGTTTTTAAAGCTCGCAGATTTAACATGAAAAACAAAGGCTGAAGGTGTTAAAATATTTTCAAAACCAGCATGATTTGCTCTCATGCAAAAGTCATTTTCTTCTCCATAACCTCTGGGAAAATTATTTTCATCAAAATATCCTATTTTTGATATCAAATCTCTTTTAATTAGCATGCAAAACCCGTTCCCTGTAGGCAGAAAAATATTCTGCTCACTTGAAGTCGCCTGAAGTATTATATTTGCATGCTCATCAAAGGTCATTCCACTTTTTAAACTGTTGTGCTTTCCGGGCTCAGGGAATGAAAAGACACCGGAATTGTTACTTAAAGCGGTTACAGTCCCAATATTGATGCGAGAATAAGCTGCTAATCTCAGAGCAAGAATCCAGTCATCAGTAACTACTGTGTCACTAAGTTGACCATCAAAAG
>NZ_NWBQ01000068.1:0-749 GCF_002837135.1 Macromonas bipunctata
CACCGGCCTGATGGCTCTTTTGTTCCAACATGGTTTTCAGCATGGCCCAGCCCGCGTCCAACGTGCTTTTGGCCATGGTGGTCTTGACCAGCTTGGCGCTGGCCACGTCGCCCACGAAGATGGCGGCGTTTTGTCGCACCATCTCGGTGCTGAATTTGTGCAGCGCGTCTTTACGCTGATTTTTGATCTTGGCGTGGATCGCCTTGACCCGTTTTTTCTTTCGGGCGCGCTGCGCCTTGGCCAGTTCCAGCTCGTGGTTGCGGTACCAGCGCCCTTCCAGCTTGTCGCCTGCGCTGGGGGTGGCGCACTCTTTCAGGCCCAAGTCGATGCCGACCGCTGCCGTGCCTTGTGTTGGCTGGCACTGCACTTCCACCGCGACGTTGAAGTACCAGCGGCCCCGGCTGTCCTCGCTGAACGAACCGGAACGCAATTCGTACTTCGAGAGACCGTAGCTGTCCCACAAGCTGAAGTGGTACCCCGCAAAATGGATTTGCCCAGCCTTGTATTTGGCATGCCCGATCTTGAACGGAATCCAACCCAGCGAATACTTGGCCGATTTGGGATTCGAGACGCGCCAATTCAGCCGCATCTTCTTGAATTGCTTGCGCCGCGTGGCGTACTCGACGCACACCAGTTGCACAGTGCCGCTGCCGACTGCCACGCCCTCGCACTTGCTGTACCCAGCGGTGAGCTTTTGCAGGTCGTACCCCGACAAGTACTTGGGCGGCCCGAAGTACGGGCGGGCCGCC
>NZ_NWBQ01000068.1:830-1337 GCF_002837135.1 Macromonas bipunctata
TGGTGGTGGTGTTCACGGCTTGAATCATAATTGGTCTATGACGACAAATCAAGATTTACGCACAGGAAGGCACTGTATTTTTGCGCTTCATGCACATTTGGTCTTTGTGACAAAGTACCGGCGTGGCGTGTTTCGGCAAGAGCATATGCCCGCCTTGGAACGCATCTTCCGATCGGTGTGCCAAGATTTCGAGGCTGAACTGGTGGAGTTCAATGGCGAGGCCGACCACGTTCACCTGTTGGTGAACTACCCGCCAAAAACACCCTTGTCCAAGCTGGTGAACAGCCTCAAAGGTGTGTCGAGCCGCTTGATGCGCAAGGAGTTTGGCGATTTTCACCCGTGGCTCAAACGGCGCGGCGTGCTGTGGTCGCCCAGCTACTTTGCGGCATCATGCGGCGGTGCCCCGATTGAAATACTGCGGCAGTACATTGAGCAACAACAGGCCGTCCCGGCCTGATCGCTCGAACCTCGGGCTGAACCCCGAGGCTTGCCGCTCAATCTGGGTCA
>NZ_NWBQ01000069.1 GCF_002837135.1 Macromonas bipunctata
GTGTTGCACTCCAACCAACTGCGCATGCTGCTGTCGGCGCTGGGTTACGTGCTCATCGAGCGGCTGCGCGCCTTGGCCCTGCAGGGCACCGCACTGGCAACAGCTCAGGTCGATACCCTGCGCATCAGACTGCTCAAGGTGGCTGCAGTGGTCACGCGCAACACACGGCGCATCCGGCTGTACTTGGCCTCGCACTGGCCCAGCGCACCGATCTTCGCGCACGCCATGAGCCAGCTGCGCTCGCCCTGAACGCCGCGACAGCGCCTGGCCGGCGCGATGACACAAAACTGGCCCGCAACCCAAGCCGGGGTGGGGGTCGCTGCGTCCTGACAGGGCCGATGCGCGCGGGTGCGTGCCTTTGGCTCACGGCAATGACCCGTAGCGACCCCTCTTCAGGCATCAAAGTGACAAAAGAGACGACGGGGTGGACTGCGGTGAAATATCCGGGCTAAGCCGGCGCTTGTTCCGGTTTGCCGAAACACCCGCCCCGTGCGGGTGTTTTTTTGGCCGGGCCGTCAGCGTTGGCGGCTCTTCATGGCGCGTTCCACCTCGCGCTTGCCTTCGCGGTCCTTGATGGTATCGCGCTTGTCGTGCTCGGCCTTGCCCTTGCCCAGGCCCACCTCGCACTTGACGCGCCCATTCTTCCAATGCAGGTTGAGTGGCACCAGCGTGTAGCCTTTTTGCTCCACCTTGCCCACCAGGCGGCGGATCTCCTCGCGGTGCATCAGCAGCTTCTTGGTGCGTGCGCTGTCGGCGCGGATGTGGGTGGAGGCGGTGCGCAACGGGTTGATCTGGCACCCGATCAGGAACAGCTCGCCCTCGCGCACGATGACGTAGCCATCGGTCAGCTGCACCTTACCTTCGCGCAGGGCCTTGACCTCCCAGCCCTCCAGCACCATGCCGCACTCGTAGCGTTCTTCGATCGCGTAGTTGAACACCGCTTTTTTGTTGTCGGCGATGCGCGCGTCGCGGGCTTGGGGTTTGGTGGTTTTTTTGTTTTGAGACATGGTGCAAGATATAAGGCCATGCTGCGGCCCTACAATGCCGCAGCGATTGGCATTGTATGAAAAGCGTTCACAAATCTGTTCTTATCTGGCACAGCCCCGCCGAAATGTTTGCCCTGGTGTCGGACGTGACCCAGTACCCGCAGTTCCTGCCGTGGTGCAACGAGGGCGTGGTGCTCGAGCACACACCCGACGGCATGCTCGCGCGCATCGGCATGTCGATTGGTGGCTTCAAGAAAACCTTCAGCACCCGCAACACCCATGTGCCCGACCGGCGCATCCACCTGGAGCTGGTGGACGGGCCGTTCTCGCACCTGGACGGTACCTGGGACTTCAAGCCCGTGGGCGATGGCAGCCAGAAAGCCTGCAAGATCGAATTCCGGCTCAACTACGCCTTTGCCAGCAGCACGCTGGCCGCGCTGGTGGGGCCGGTGTTCGACAAGATCGCCAGCACCTTTGTCGATGCCTTCGTCAAGCGCGCCGAGCAGGTCTATGGCAGCTGAACTGCACGTCACGTTGTGCTACGCCCCGCAGCCGCGCCAGGTGCACGAGCTGCAGCTGCAACTGCCCAGCGGCAGTACGGTGGCGCAGGCGCTGCACCTGAGCGGCTGGCTGCAACGCTTTCCGGAGCTGGCCAGCAACGAGGTCACGTTGGGCATCTGGGGCAAACCGATACAACCTGATGCCATACTGCGCCCGCACGACCGGCTGGAGTGCTACCGCGCCTTGCGCGTGGATCCGAAGGTGGCGCGGCGCGAGCGCTTCAACCGCCAGGGTGCGCGCCAAGCCGGTCTGTTTGCGCAACGCCGCTCCGGTGCCAAGCCGGGGTATTGACCCAGACTGAGCGGCAAGCCTCGGGGTTCAACCCGAGGTTCGAGCGATCAGGCCGGGACGGCCTGTTGTCTTTTGTGTAGCCGACCCGTATCATCGTCGGCGTGAACACCACCACCAAAACCCTCCAGCTGCGCATCAAGGACAAGCACGCGCGCGTGCT
>NZ_NWBQ01000007.1 GCF_002837135.1 Macromonas bipunctata
CTTGCGTTGCAATTTGGCCAGCTTCTTTTCATGTTTTCGGAAAGCGTTGGGCGCTGGGATTTTTTCGCCGTCGGAAAGGATGGCGAAATGAGTCAGGCCCAGATCAATGCCAATTTTTTCCGCCACCTCGGGTTTGGCGCTCACCACGTCGTCGCACAGCAGGCTGACGAAGTAGCGGCCCGCCGCGTCTTTGCTGACCGTCACCGTCGTGACTTTGGCCGCTGGCGGAATCTGACGCGACCAGCGCACATCCAGCGGTGCGTCCATCTTCGCCAACTTCAGCGACTCTCCATCCCAGCGGAACGCGCTGGCGGTGTATTCCGCCGACTGGTGGCCGCCCTTGCGCTTGAACTGTGGGTAACGCCCACGTTTGGCAAAGAAGTTGCCGAATGCTGTTTGCAAATGCCGCAGCGCCTGCTGCAACGGCACGCTGGACACGTCGTTGAGCCACGCATATTCGGGCTGCTTTTTGAGCAAGGTCAACGCGGCAGACGTGGCGTTGTATCCCATGCGCTCTTGCCGCTGCTCCCATGCCTCACTGCGCAGCCGCAGCATGTGGTTGTAGACCACGCGCACGCAACCAAACGTCTGGGCCAAGAGGATTTCTTGCTCAGGCGTTGGGTAAAACCGGAAGCGGTACGCGCGCTTGATGTCCATGCGCGCAATTTACACGAAAACCATCCCATCCACCCAGAAGATAGCCAACCTAAAAAGGAGCGGAAACAGGGGCTTGCTGTGCAAGCCGCGCTATCCCTCCCCGGCATGAATGCCGGGGTTTCCCGCGCAGATTGATGAAAGTGATCGACATTTTGCGCGTCAAGGGCGGTACCTTGTACACCGTGTCGCCCAACGAGACCCTGGTGCACGCCATCGAGACCATGTCGCAGTTCGACATCGGCTCGCTGGTGGTGATGGAGGGCGGCACCCTGGCGGGCATGCTCACGTTCCGCGAGGTCATCCACACCGTGGCCCAGAATGGCGGCCAAGTGCGCGAATGCAGCGTGCGCGACGTGATGGACGCCAGCCCCACCGCCTGCAGCCCCGACACCGAACTGGAGCAAGTGCGCCCCATGATGCTGGAAAAACACACCCGCTACATGCCGGTGATGGACGGCAAGATGCTGATGGGCGTGATCAGCTTCTACGACGTGGCCAAGGCGGTGGTGGACGCACAGAACTTCGAGAACAAGCTGCTCAAGGCCTATATCCGCGACTGGCCCAAGGCCGACGAGGACGGCAACATCGACACCGCCATCTGACGCTGGTGCCGCCTGCGTGGCAGCAGCGGGCTGGGGGATAATGCGCGCATGAGCGGCAACACCTTTGGAACCCTATTCGCTGTCACCAACTTTGGTGAATCCCACGGCCCGGCCATTGGCTGCGTGATCGACGGCTGCCCGCCGGGCTTGCCGTTGACCGAAGCCGACATCCAGCCCGATTTGGACCGGCGGCGGCCCGGTACCAGCAAGTTCGTCACGCAACGCAACGAACCCGATGCGGTGCAAATCCTCAGTGGTGTGTACGACGGCCACACCACCGGCACGCCCATTTGCTTGCTGATCCAAAACACCGACCAGCGCAGCAAGGATTACGGCAATATCCTGCAAACCTTCCGCCCTGGTCACGCCGACTACGCTTATTGGCACAAGTACGGTATCCGCGACCCGCGCGGGGGGGGCCGCAGCTCGGCCCGCCTGACCGCGCCGATGGTGGCTGCCGGTGCGGTGGCCAAAAAGTGGTTGTTCCAGCAATATGGCACCACCTTCCAAGGTTGCATGACGCAGATTGGCGACCTCGCCATCCCGTTCGAGAGCTGGGAGCACGTGCCCAACAACCCGTTTTTTGCGCCAGTGGCCGATGTGTCGGCGCTGGAAGCCTACATGAACGGGTTGCGCAAGAGCGGCGATTCGTGCGGTGCGCGCTTGCGCGTGACAGCGCAGCACATGCCGGTGGGTTTGGGCCAGCCGCTGTTTGACAAGCTGGATGCCGACATCGCCTACGCCATGATGGGCATCAACGCCGTCAAGGGCGTGGAAATTGGAACCGGTTTTGCCAGCGTGGCCCAGCGCGGCAGCACGCACGGCGATGCGTTGACCCCCGCAGGCTTCGCCACCAACCACTCGGGGGGGGTGTTGGGGGGCATCAGCACCGGGCAAGATCTGGAAGTCAGCATCGCTATCAAGCCGACCAGCTCGATTTTGGTGCCGCGCGACTCCATCGACGTGGCAGGCGCGCCGACCGAAGTCATCACCAAAGGCCGCCACGATCCGTGCGTGGGCATCCGTGCCACCCCGATTGCTGAGGCCATGCTGGCGCTGGTGGTGATGGAGCACGCCTTGCAACACCGCGCGCAGTGCGCCGATGTGCGCGTTCACACGCCCGACATTGCTGCGGCCCAGCGCGGCTGAAGGGCCGCTTGAGCGCCATGCCCGCGCAGCGCCGACAACTGTGGCCCTTTGCCGCGTTGTCGGCCAGCTATTTTGCGCACATTGGGTTTTTTAACCCGTACCTGCCGCTGTGGCTCAAGGAGCTGGGTTACAGCCTGGTCGTCATCAGCGCCCTGACGGCGTTGCAGTCCGGCACCCGGTTGTTTGCGCCTTATTTGTGGGGCTGGTTGAGCGACCACACCGGGCACCGGGTCTGGCTGATGCGCTTTTGCGCCACGGTGGCGCTGCTGGCCTCGTTGGCGTTGGCCATGCCGTGGGGCGTGGCAGGCGTGGTGGTGGTGTTGCTGGTCATGTTTACCCACACCAGTGCCATGATGCCGATGAGCGAGGCCGCGTTGGCGCAAATTGTCAGCCACGGCGAGGGCGGGTTTGATGCCAAACGCTATGGGCGTATCCGGCTGTGGGGATCGCTGGGTTTTTTGGTCACGGTGATGCTGGCCGGGGCTTGGTTCGAGCGTTACGGCATGGGCAGTTTTCCGCACTGGACGGCGGGCACGCTGCTGCTGGTCACGCTCAGTGTGTGGTGGATGGCGGATCAGCGCGACGCCGCCCACCACGCCAGCCCGTCGGTGCCGCTGGGGCCGGTGTTGCGCCAGCCGGTGGTGCGCTGGTTTCTGGTGTCGGTGTTCTTCCACATCCTGGCGCACATTTTTGTTTATATTTTTTTCTCGCTCTACCTCGACAGCCTGGGTTACAGCAAGACCGTGATTGGCCTGCTGTGGGCCGCCTCGGTGGTGGTGGAGATAGGCTGGTTCTTCACCCAAGGCCGCTGGATGCCGATGCTGCGCCTGCAACGCTGGCTGCTGCTGGCGGCGGTGCTGATGGCGTTGCGCATGGCCGTGACGGCGGGCTGGGCCAGCTGGTGGTGGGTGTTGGTGCTGGCACAGGCGGTACACGCCATCACGTTTGCGGCGCACCATTCGGTGTGCATTGCGTTGTTGACGCAGTATTTTCCGGGCCGCTTGCGCGGGCGTGGCCAAGCCATGTACGCGGTGGTGGGCTATGGTCTGTCGGGGGTGCTGGGTGGGTTGGCCGGGGGGTGGATCAGCGCCCGTTGGGGGTTGCAAACCGTGTTCTGGCTGGGGTCGCTGGCGGCGGTATTGGCAGCGGTGGCGGCGTGGCGCATGCCTGTTGCGCCAGCGGTGCCCAACGCTTGAAAGCTTGGCCGGTACAAAAATTGCTTGTCCGTCTGAATGAAGAATGTCTGTGTTGTGATGTCCGCCCCTTCCGAGTGTGAGTTCAGTACCTGTAGCCTCAACACCGCGTTGCCGGTGAACCGCGATCGGGTGCTTGATACCCTGATCAACAATTTGGACGGCATGGCCTACCGTTGCCACAACGATGCCGCGTGGACGATGTTGTTCGTCAGCCAAGGCTGCTTTGCGCTCACAGGTTACCAGCCCCAAGATTTGTTGCTGCACGGCAGCGTGACCTGGGAGCAAATCACCTGGCCCGCCGACCGTGCCCACGTGCGCGCCACCATTGAACGGGCGTTGGCGACCGGGGAGCGGTTTACGGTCGAATACCGCATCGTGACCCGCAGCGGCGACGCCAAATGGGTGCTGGAGAAAGGCATGGCCGTGCCCGACGAAACCGGGCGCTGGGTGATTGAGGGTTTTGTGCAAGACATTACCCAAATTAGGTTGGTGCAGCAGGCGTTGGAGCACGCCGAGCAGCGTTACCGGCACATTTTTGAGCACGCTTCCGAGGGCATCTTCCAAACCTCGCAAGAAGGGCTCTATTTGGCCGCCAACTTGGCTTTGGCGCAAATGTACGGCTACGCCACCCCACAGGCGCTGATGGAGGGCATGAGCAATCTGGAACACGGCTTGTACGTGGACGCTTCGCGCCGCCATGAGTTTTGCCAGCTCATGGCCTTGCACGGCAAGGTGCTAAATTTTGAGTCCGAGGTGTACCGCTGCGACGGCACGCGCATCTGGATTTCCGAAAACGCCCATGTGGTGCGCGATGGTACCGGCCAACTGGTGTGCTACGAAGGCACCGTGCAGGACATCACCGAGCGCAAACATTACCAGCAGCAACTCGAACGGCAGGCCAACTACGATTTCTTAACCGGCTTGCCCAACCGCAATTTGCTGGCCGACCGGCTGGAGCAGGCCATTTCACGTGTCCAGCGTTCGGGTGACTTTTTGGCGGTGGTGCTCATGGATCTGGACGGCTTCAAGTTCGTCAACGACACATTGGGCCACGCCGCCGGTGACGAGTTGTTGGTGGTGGTGGCACAGCGTTTGCGCCACAGTTTGCGCAGCTCCGACACCGTGGCCCGTCAGGGGGGCGATGAATTTGTGTTGGTGCTCAACGGTGGCGAACACATTGAAACCACCATTTCGCTGCTCGACCGCATTCTGGACGTGGTGCGCCAGCCCATCGAATTGCAGGGGCGCGAATTGCAGATTGGGGCCAGCTTGGGCGTGGCCTTGTACCAGCACGGGCACGACAACGCCGAAACTTTGCTCAAGCACGCCGACATGGCCATGTACGCGGCCAAGAAGCGCGGGCGCAACAACTTCCAGTTCTTCAGCCCCGAGTTGAACCACATGGCACAAGAGCGCCTGACGCTGGAAAGTGCCATGCGTGTGGCGCTGGAAAAAGACGAATTTCAAGTGTATTTCCAGCCCAAAGTCAACGCACAACGGCGCATGGTGGGTGTGGAGGCGCTGGCGCGTTGGCACAGCGACCAACTGGGTTGGGTGGGGCCCGACCGTTTCATTCCAGTGGCCGAAGAAACCGGGCTCATCGTGCCGTTGAGTGAGCAGATCTTCCAGAAAACCTTTCAAGCCGCCGCCGCTTGGCCCGATGTGCATGGCCAGCCGGTTCGGGTGTCGGTCAACCTGTCGCCGCAACTGTTTGGTTGCGACGATTTGGTACAGCGCATCGACGCGGCTTTGCGGTGTGCGGGTTTGCCGGCGCACCGCGTGGAGCTGGAAATCACCGAAGGCGTGTTGGTGGATGATACCGAGCGCGTGATTCAGGTGTTGCACCAGCTCAAGCAACTGGGGGTGAGCCTGTCGATGGACGACTTTGGCACGGGTTATTCGTCGTTGTCATACCTGCGGCGTTTGCCGCTGGATGTGATCAAGATCGACCGCTCCTTGGTCACAGGATTGGAGCACGCAGAGGACGCGGCCATGATCGCCGGTGCGGTCGTCTCACTGGGGCAAAGCCTGAACAAAACGGTGGTGGCCGAAGGGGTGGAAACCCAGGCGCAATTTGATTTCTTGTCGCGCCAGGGTTGCCATGAATTTCAGGGCTACTTGTTCTCCAAACCGTTGCCCTTGGCCGAATTCAACCTTTGGTTGTAGCGTCCAGTCGGAACACCTGCACCGAAGTCACCAGTTCGCAGGCCTGTTCCTTGAGCCGTTCGGCGGCGGTGGCCATTTCTTCTACCAGTGCGGCGTTTTGCTGGGTGGAAGCGTCCATGTTGCCAATGACCCAGATTGAGCGGCAAGCCTCGGGGTTCAGCCCGAGGTTCGAGCGATCAGGCCGGGACGGCCTGTTGTCTTTTGTGTAGCCGACCCGTATCATCGTCGGCGTGAACACCACCACCAAAACCC
>NZ_NWBQ01000070.1 GCF_002837135.1 Macromonas bipunctata
TGCGGTGAAATATCCGGGTTAGCGCCCCGCCCACGCCTGCCAGCGGCGCCAGTCGTCCAGCAGCGGGCGCAGCACCAGCAGCAGCAGCACCGCCGCCAGCGGCACGGTGGTGACGTAGCCCCAGTGCTTGAAGCCCAGCGCCCCGGCCACGGCACCGCCAAAGAAGCCGCCAATCAGCTTGGCCTGCAGCCCGAGCTTGTCCCAGTTGGCCTGCACCGGCAGCTCGCTGGCGTGGCGGTTGATGTAGAGCGCCTTGCCCAGCTCGATGCCCAGGTCGGTGACGAGGCCGGTGAGGTGGGTGGTGCGGATCTCGGCGCGCGAGATTTTGGTAATCACCGCGTTTTGCAGCCCCATGGTGTAGCACAGCAGCAACACCGTCAGCGGCATGAACAGCGTGACGTGCAGGTTGATGGCGGCCCCAAACAGGCCAAACAGCAGCAAGGTTGCGCCTTCGAGCAACAGGGGCAGGCCAAAGGCGCTGCGCAGTTGCCGTCGCAAGCCCCAGTTGACCAGCCAAGCGGTGGTCATGGCCCCCAGCAAGAAGGCCAAGAACGAGGCCATGCCGCCAATGGCCAGTGTCCAGTGGCCCAGCACCAGTTCGTCGGCCACCGACGACACAATGCCAGTCATGTGCGAGGTGTATTCACCCACCGCCAAAAAGCCGCCTGCGTTGGTGGCTCCCGCCACCATGGCCAGCGTGATGCCCAACCGCAGGTTGGCTTGGCGGGTGCGTTCAATGTCGAGCCAGCCGGAAGGTGCGGAGTGCATGTCCGTGGCCTGCGTGCTGTGCTGGTTCAGTGCAGGCGCATGCCCGGTTGTGCGCCCGGCCACGGGTGCAGCACGTAGATACCGGGTTGGGCTTTCTCGTCGGCGTGGCTGGCGGCCAGCACCATGCCTTCACTGATGCCAAACTTCATCTTGCGCGGGGCCAGGTTGGCCACCACCACAGTGAGTTTGCCGATCAGATCCTCGGGCTTGTACATGCTGGCAATGCCGCTAAAAACGTTGCGGGTGCGGCCTTCGCCCACATCCAGCGTCAGGCGCAGCAACTTGGTGGAGCCTTCCACCGGCTCGCAGTGGTCGATGCGGGCAATGCGCAAATCCACCTTGGCGAAGTCGTCGATGGAGATGGTGGGCGCGATGTCCTCGCCGCCGGGGGTGGGTTTTTCCGGTTCCGGCGCGGCGGGCGGCTCAAACAGGGCTTCGAGCAGTTTCGGATCGACGCGCTGCATCAAGTGCTGGTACACGCCGATGGTGTGGCCCGCGCCCAGCGGGGTGGCGGCATTGGCAAAGGTGAGGGCTTCGCAGCGCAAAAAGGCTTCGACGTTGCCCGCCAGTGCGGGCAGCACGGGTTTGAGCAAAGCGGTCAGCACGCGGAAGGCTTCGATGCAGGTGGTACACACTTCTTGCAGGCGCGCTTCCATGCCCGCCTGCTTGGCCAGCTCCCACGGTTTGTTGGCATCCACGTACTCGTTGACGCGGTCGGCCAGCGCCATGGTCTCGCGGATGGCCTTGCCGTACTCGCGTTCGGCGTAGAGTTCGGCAATGGCGGGCACGGCGGTTTGCAGGTGGTCGAGCAACGCGTCGCCATCGGGCGAGATGGTGCCCAACCGACCGCCAAAGCGTTTGGCGATGAAGCCCGCTGCGCGTGAGGCGATGTTGATGTATTTGCCCACCAAATCGGAGTTGACGCGGGCCGCAAAGTCGTCGGGGTTGAAATCCACGTCCTCGACGCGGCTGTTGAGTTTGGCGGCCAGGTAGTAGCGCAGCCACTCGGGGTTCATGCCCAGTTGCAGGTACTTGAGCGGGTCGATGCCGGTGCCCCGGCTTTTGCTCATCTTTTCACCACCATTCACGGTGATAAAGCCGTGGACGTTGACTTGCGTGGGCGTTTTGCGGCCGCTGAAGTGCAGCATGGCGGGCCAGAACAGGGTGTGGAAGTAGGTGATGTCTTTGCCGATGAAGTGGACCTGCTCCATCGCCGGGTCGGCCACGAATTCGTCGAAGCTTTGCGTGGTGCGCGAGGCCGGGTGCCAGTGGTTGGCGGCTTGGCCCTGGTCGAAGTGGCTCTTCAGGCTGGCCAGGTAGCCGATGGGCGCGTCGAGCCAGACGTAGAAGTATTTGCCCGGTGCGTCGGGGATTTCAATGCCAAAGTAAGGTGCGTCGCGGCTGATGTCCCAGTCGCCCAGGCCGCCGTTGCCTTCTTCGTCCTTGGTGAACCATTCCTTGATCTTGTTGAGCACCTCGGGTTGCAGGTGGCCGGGCTCGGCGGTCCAGTTTTCCAGGAACTCGATGCAGCGCGGGTTGCTGAGCTGGAAAAAGTAGTGCTCCGACGTGCGCAGCACCGGCGTGGCACCGGACAGGGCGGAGTAGGGGTGCTTCAGCTCGGTGGGGGCGTACACCGCGCCGCAGCTTTCGCAGCTGTCGCCGTACTGGTCCTTGGCGCCGCACTTGGGGCATTCGCCTTTGATGAAGCGATCGGGCAGGAACATGTTCTTTTCGGGATCGAAGAACTGTTCGATCGTCCGGGTAGCGATCAGGCCGTTGGCCTTGAGGTCGCGGTAGATCTGCTGCGCCAGGGCGTGGTTCTCGGGGCTGTCGGTGGAGCTCCAGTTGTCAAACCGGACGTGAAAGCCCTCCAGGTACTGCGCGCGCCCGGCGGCAATGTTGGCCACAAACTGCTGCGGCGTGATGCCGGCTTTTTCGGCGGCGATCATGATGGGCGCGCCGTGGGCGTCGTCGGCGCCGACAAAATGCACCTCGTGGCCCTGCATGCGCTGCATGCGCACCCAGACGTCGGCCTGGATGTATTCCATGATGTGGCCAATGTGGAAGTTGCCGTTGGCGTAGGGCAGGGCGGTGGTGACGAAGAAGCGGCGCGCAGCGGTCATAGTTAAAGGGGTCTTTCAGGGCAAGCTGGCAATTTTAAGGGGCCACCCGCCACAATCGCGCTTTTGTTTTTTGCTGGAGAGACCGAATGGCCATTGACCAACAGGCGCTGTTGCGCTCGCTGCAAACCGTGACCGACCCGTACACGGGCCAGGATTTCGTATCGACCAAGGCCATCAAGCATGTGCAGGTGCAAGGCGATGCGGTGTCGTTTGAGCTGGAGCTGGGTTACCCTGCGCGCAGCCAGCACGCAGCGTTGCAGGCGGCGCTGACCGCTGCGGCGCAGACCGTGCCCGGCGTGCGGCACGTGAACGTGCAGATCCGCACGAACATCGTCAGCCACGCGGTGCAGCGCGGGGTGCCGCTGTTGCCGGGGGTCAAGAACATCGTGGCCGTGGCGTCGGGCAAAGGTGGCGTGGGCAAGAGCACCACGACCGCCAATCTGGCGCTGGCGCTGGCGGCCGAAGGCGCGCGTGTGGGCATCTTGGATGCCGACATCTACGGCCCGAGCCAGCCCACCATGCTGGGCATCAGTGGTCGGCCCGAAAGCACCGACGGCAAGACGATGGAGCCGATGCGCAACCACGGCGTACAGGTGATGTCGATAGGTTTTCTGGTGGAGCCTGACCAAGCGATGGTGTGGCGCGGCCCGATGGCCACTCAGGCGCTGGACCAACTGTTGCGCCAGACCCACTGGCAAGACCTGGACTATTTGCTGGTGGACATGCCACCCGGCACGGGGGACATTCAGCTCACGTTGAGCCAGCGTGTGCCCATCACGGGGGCGGTGATCGTGACCACGCCGCAGGACATTGCGTTGCTGGACGCGCGTAAGGGCATCAAGATGTTCGAAAAAGTGGGCGTGCCGATTCTGGGTGTGGTGGAGAACATGGCTGTCCATGTGTGCAGCAACTGCGGCCATGTGGAGCACATTTTTGGTGCCGATGGCGGCAAAAAAATGGCGGCAGAGTTTGGCATCGACTATCTGGGTGCGTTGCCGTTGAACCTGCAAATACGCTTGCAGGCCGACAGCGGCACCCCCACCGTGGTGGCCGACCCGCAAGGCGAGATCGCGCAGTTGTACCAGGGCGTGGCGCGTCAGGTGGCCCTGACGGTGGCAGCCAAGGCCAAGGACTTTTCCAGCAAATTCCCGACCATCCAAATTTCGAAAGACACTTGATCTGGCCTCGTTTAAGGCCGCTGGGTTACGCTTGCGCCATGTCTGTACCACCACCACGACCACCACAACCTCCTTCCTTTTGGGCCTTGGGCGCCCGGGCCTTGTGGCGCGACTGGCGTGCCGGTGAGCTGCACGTGCTGGTGCTGGCCATTGCGCTGGCGGTGGCGGCGCTGACGGCGGTGGGTTTTTTTGCCGACCGGCTGCAAAACGGCCTGCAGCGCGACGCGCGCCAGTTGATCGGTGGTGATGCTGTGCTGCGCAGTGACCACGCGCCACCCCCTGTATTTGCGCAGCAGGCGCAGGCGTGGGGCTTGCAAACGTCGTTGCAGGTGAGTTTTCCGACGATGGCGCGCGCGCCCGATGAGCTGGGCGGTGCGGCGCGGCTGGTGTCGCTCAAGGCCGTGCCAGCGGGCTACCCCTTGCGTGGCCAGTTGCGCGTGGCGGCCAGCGTGGCCCAAGCCGATGCCGGTGGTACCCCGACCCGCGACGTGCCCGCACCCGGTACCGTGTGGGTGGATGCCCCGCTGTTGCTGGCGCTGGGCCTGGAGTTGCAGCAGACCCTGTGGCTGGGCGATGCCGCGTTCCGCATCGAACGCCTCATTGTGCAAGAGCCCGACCGGGGCGCGGGCTTCATGAGCTTTGCACCGCGCGTGATGCTGCATGAGCAAGATGTGGCCGCTACTGGCCTGGTGCAACCGGCCAGCCGCTTGAGCTACCGCTTGGCCGTGGCGGGGGACGATGCCGCCGTGCAACGCTACACGGCTTGGGCCGAGGCCGAACTCAAGCGCGAGAATCACCACGGCATGCGGCTGGACACGCTGGAAAACGGTCGCCCCGAGATGCAGCAAACCTTGGGCCGGGCTGAGAAATTCCTGAACTTGGTGGCCCTGCTGGCCGCGCTGCTGAGCGCGGTAGCGGTGGCCTTGGCGGCACGCGCCTACGCGGCGCGGCATCTGGACGACTGCGCCTTGCTGCGTGTGTTGGGCTTGTCGCAAGGCGCGATGGTGCGCGCCTACAGCTTTGGTTTTGCGTTGGTGGGGCTGTTGGCGGGGTTGTTGGGGGTGGCGCTGGGCTACGCCGTTCACCACGGTTTTGTGTGGTTGTTGGCCGATCTGGTCAAGACCCCCATGCCACCGGCCAGCGCGTGGCCCGCCTTGCTGGGGCTGGGCATGGGCCTGACGCTGATGTTGGCGTTTGGCCTGCCGCCGGTGTTGCAACTGGCGCAGGTGCCGCCGCTGCGGGTGATTCGGCGCGAGGTGGGCAACCTCAAATCGGCCTCGTTGGCGGTGCTGGGGCTGGGCGCGGCGGGGTTTGCCGTGTTGCTGCTGTTGGCCAGTGGCGATGCCAAGTTGGGCGGCATTGCCGTGGGCGGTTTTGCGGTGGCGGTGGCGCTGTTTGCCACGCTGGCCTATGCGGCGGTGCGCTTGCTGCGCCGTGTGGTGAACGAGGCCACCGCGCCGCGCTGGTTGCGCCTGGCCACGCGCCAGCTCTGTGCCCGGCCTGCCTACGCGGTGGTGCAGGTGAGTGCGTTGGCCGTGGGGTTGCTGGCGCTGGTGCTGCTCGTGCTGCTGCGCACCGACCTCATCCGCAGCTGGCAGCAGGCCACGCCCGCCGATGCGCCCAACCGCTTTGTCATCAACATCCAGCCCGAACAGGCCGAGGCCTTTCAGGCCACCTTGCGCGCGCAAGGCGTGACACGCTACGACTGGTACCCCATGATCCGGGGCCGGCTGGTGGCCATCAACCAGCGCGCGGTGCGCCCGGAGGACTACCCCGACGAACGCGCGCAGAATTTGGTGCGGCGCGAGTTCAACCTCTCGCACAGCGCCACCGTGCCTGCGCACAACCCGGTGGAGGCCGGGCGCTGGACGGAGAACGACCCCCACGCCATCAGCATCGAGACCGGGTTGGCCAAAACGCTGGGTCTCCAACTGGGCGATACGCTGACGTTCGACATGGCGGGCGTGCAGCGCACCTCCACCATCACCAGCTTGCGCAAGGTGGACTGGAGCTCGATGCGGGCCAACTTCTTTGCCATGTACCCGCTGGCGCAATTGCCCGACGTGCCGCGTACCTACATCACCGCCTTCCGCGCCCCCAACGACAAGGGTTTTGACAACGCGCTGGTGCGCGCCTACCCCAACATCACCAGCGTGGACATGGGCAGCACGCTGGCGCAGGTGCAGGCCGTGTTGGGGCAGGTGATACGGGCGGTGGAGTTCCTGTTTGCCTTCACATTGGCGGCGGGGCTGGTGGTGCTGTTTGCCGCCATCACCGCCACCCGGCGCGAGCGTGAGCGCGAATTTGCCATCCTGCGGGCGCTGGGGGCACAGTCGGCGCTGTTGCGCCAGGTGCAGCGCGCCGAGCTGGTGGGCGTGGGCCTGCTGGCGGGGGCGCTGGCATCGGCCGTGGCGGTGGTGGTGGGTTGGGCGCTGGCGCGTTATGTGTTTGAGTTCGATTGGAACGCCTCGCCTTGGGTGCCGTTGCTGGGGGCGCTGGCCGGGGCTGGGCTGGCGCTGATGGCGGGCTGGTGGGGGCTGCGCGGTGTGTTGCGCACCCCGGTGGTCAGCACGTTGCGCCAGGCGGCGGACTGAAGCACAGTCAAACCGCCACAGTATGCTTGTACGGTTTTGTTGCAACCTTTGGGAGTTTGTTGATGCTGAACTTTGATTTCCAGAACCCCACCCGCATCGTGTTTGGCCAGGGCAGCGTGGCCCGCCTTGACGAGCTGGTGCCCGCGCAGGCGCGCGTGTTGGTGCTGTACGGCGGCGGCAGTGCCGAACGCCACGGCACGCTGGCCGAGGTCGAGGCCGCGTTGGGCGGCCGCACCATCCACCGCTTTGGCGGCATCGAACCCAACCCCACTTACGAAACCCTGATGCAAGCGGTGGAGTTGGCGCGCCGCGAGCGACTCGACTTCTTGCTGGCGGTGGGTGGTGGTTCCGTCATTGATGGCACCAAATTTGTGGCTGCTGCGGTGCATTACACGGGCGACCCGTGGCAGATTTTGGAAACGCGCGGCGAGGGCATCGGTGATGTGCTGCCGCTGGGCACGGTGCTGACCTTGCCCGCCACCGGCTCCGAGATGAACGCCGGCTCCGTCATCAGCCGCAAGTCGCTGCAAGCCAAACGCTTTTTTGGCCATGCCAAGGTGTTTCCGCTGTTCTCGGTGCTGGATCCGACCAAGACCTTCACGCTGCCGCCGCGCCAAGTGGCCAACGGGGTGGTGGATGCGTTTGTCCACGTGGTCGAGCAGTATCTGACCTACCCGGTGAACGCCCGTGTGCAAGACCGTTTTGCCGAAGGGCTGCTGCAAACGCTGGTGGAAGTGGGCCCGCTGGCCCTGAGCCAGCCGCAGGACTACGACGTGCGCGCCAACTTGGTGTGGGCCGCCACATTGGCCCTCAACGGCTTGATTGGCGCGGGTGTGCCACAGGACTGGGCCACCCACATGCTGGGGCACGAAATCACCGCTGCGCACGGCCTGGACCACGCCCAGACCCTGGCCGTGGTGCTGCCCGCGTTGCTGGAGGTGCGCCGCGCCGCCAAGCACGACAAGCTGCTGCAATACGCCGAGCGCGTCTGGGGCCTGCGCACCGGCAGCGCAGACGAGCGCGTCACGCAGGCCATAGAGCAGACCCGCGCCTTCTTTGAATCGCTGGGCGTCAAGACCCGCTTGCGCGACTACGGCGTGGGCGCCGAGGCCATCGACCACCTCATCGCGCAACTGGACAAGCACGGCATGACCGCTTTGGGCGAACACGGCGACATGGATCTGGCCCTGAGCCGCCGCGTGTTGCAAGCCGCACTCTGAGCGTTGCCGCCCGCCGTGCCCCTGGGCGTGGCAGCGACAGTGTGAAACTTCTGGCCGCATGGGGTGTCGTACCGCGCAACACGAAAGGACGATGCTCCATGCCCATTGCCACCCACCCATCGCGCCGCACCTGGCTGCTGCAAGCCAGCGCCGCCACCCTGGCCGCCCTGACAGCCCCCGCCTGGGCCGCCGCACCCACGGCCACCCCTGCCGCACCCGCCACCCGCCTGCTGGTCGAGGTCTGGAAAGACCCCAACTGCGGCTGCTGCCAGGACTGGATCGCGCACATGGAACAGAACGGCTTTGCCGTCAAGGTGCACAACACCGGCAACAACGCCATCCGTGCCCGGCTGGGCTTGCCGCAACAACTGGGCTCGTGCCACACCGCGCGCGTGCAGGGCTACGTGCTGGAAGGCCACGTGCCCGCCACCGAGGTGCAGCGCCTGCTGCAGACCCGCCCGCGCGCACTGGGGCTGGCGGTGCCGGGCATGCCGGTGGGTTCGCCCGGCATGGACGGCCCGGCGTACGGCGGCCGCCGCGACCCCTACGACGTGCTGCTGGTGCGGCTGGATGGCAGCACCGCCGTCTTCCGCCGTTATGCTTGAGGCCCCAACCCAACCGACACAAGACCACAACACCATGCAAATCCAGGAACCCCCGCCCAAGAACGACGCTGGCCAACCCATGACGCCCTTTGAATGGCTGGGTGGCGAACCCGCAGTTCAAACGCTGGTCGACCGTTTTTACGACCTGATGGATCTGGAACCAAGCTACCGTGAGTTGCGCATCAGCCATGGCAGTACGCTCGACAGCGCCCGCCAAAAGCTGTTTTGGTTCTTGTGCGGTTGGTTGGGTGGGCCGGACTATTTTGTGGAACGTTTTGGTCATCCGCGCCTCAAAATGCGCCACATGCCGTTCAAAATTGGCATCGTGGAGCGCGACCAATGGGTGACTTGCATGGATCAGGCCATGCGCGAAACCCACGTGCCCGACGAACTGCGCGCGCGCCTGAACCAGAGCTTCTTCCAGACCGCCGACTGGATGCGCAACCAGCACGGCTGATGCCGACCGGTGTGCCCCGGGCCCTACGTCACCCGGGGCGAGGGCCGCAGCAGCACCACCAGCGCGCCCGCACCACCTTCCGCTGGGCGTGCCTGCACAAAGGCCATCACCTCGCTTTTTTGCACCAGCCAGCTGTGGACACGGCCCTTGAGCACCGGCGTCTTGCCCGGCGAGCCCAGCCCCTTGCCATGCACCACGCGCACGCAACGCAGGCCGCGCTTGTGCGCCTCGCGGATGAACTCGCTCAGCGCGGGGCGGGCCTCGTCGGTGCGCAGGCCGTGCAAGTCGAGCTGGGCCTGGATGCTCCAGTCGCCCTGACGCAGCCGGCGCGCCACCTCCTGCCCGATGCCGGGGCGACGAAAGCTCAGGTGTTCGTCGGTGAACAGCAGCGTCTCGGCGTCGAACTCGTCGCTCAGGGCCTCCTGCATCACGGCCTGTTCGTCGCGCTGGCGCTGCTGGGGCAGGGGTTGCACCGGGTGCGGCGGCACCACGTGCCGCCCGTGGTGGGGCAGGCGTTGCACCGCCCCCACAACGCGCTCAAACAGCAGACGGTCTTTGTGCTGGCGTTGCTGCGCCGCCTGGCGCGCGGCTGCCTCGGCAGCACGTTGCGCGGCCAGCTGCGCCGCACGGGCGGCCATCGCTTTTTTCAGCGTCTTGAGTTCCGAGAGGGTGCGGACTTTCATGGGGCGCATTGTCGCGCAAGGTGGCGATGGTGTGGTTGCGTAGGGTTAGCAAACTTGCTAACATCTGTCCATGCACTGGACAGTCAGTTACTTCAATGAGCGCGTGCAGCGCGAGATCACCGCTTGGCCCGTCGGCATTTACGCCGATTACCTGCGTCTGATCTTGCTCATGGAGGAGCATGGTGCAGATCTGCGCCTGCCGCACTCGCGTGCTGTGGGCGACGGACTTTTCGAGTTGCGTTGTAAGGGCGTGGAAGGTATTGGCCGCGCGTTTTACTGCACGATGGTCGGGCGCGAGATCGTGATTCTGCACAGCTTCATCAAAAAAACGCAGGAAACGCCCGACCGGGAACTGAAGACTGCCCGCAAACGGTTGAAGGAGGTCAAACATGCACAGTGAATCGTTCAAACCCGTGCGCCTGGACACCCAGGCAGAGCTGGCCCGCGCCATGCAGCGGCCAGGGTTTCAGACCGCGTGGGACGGGTTGGAAGAAGAATACGCCGCGCTTGGCGAGTTGTTACAGGCCCGCAAACAGGCGGGCCTGACCCAAGAAGAAGTGGCCGCCCGCATGGGCACGACCAAGAGCGCCGTGTCGCGTCTGGAGGCTTCGATCCGCAGCGAAAGCCATTCCCCGTCGTTTGCCACCCTGCGCAAGTACGCCCACGCTTGCGGCAAGCGGCTGGTGATCAAGATGGTGTAGAGCATCAAGCTATCAGCGTCGCCATCGCCCGGTTGAACGCCGCCTCAAACGGCAATTGCTGTACAAAGCGCCAGCTGCGGGTGATGCTCTCCTGTTGCCGTTCCGGGAAGGCCAGCACGTCCAGGCAGGTGGCCACCAGCTGGTCGTAATCGGCGAACATCACGCCCGACTGCGACCAGTCGCTCAATGGGCTGTGTTCCGAGGTTTCGGACACCACCGGCAGCCCCAGCAGCACGGGCCGCGCCACGCGTAGCACCGGAAACAGCCGCGTCTCGTAGTAGTGGACGTTGAGGATGAGCCGACTGCGCAGCAGCGCAGGCACCAAGCTGTCGCCGTAGGCGGCGCGGGGCAGTTCCACCGTCAGGCCGTGCGCCTGCAATTGTTCCACGATGGCCTTGCGCCGGGGCGACATGCTGCCGCAAAAGCTCACGTCGCACGTTTTGCCGATGGCGTGCCAGGCTGGGTTGAAGTGGCCCGCCACCGGCTGAATTGGCATTTCATGACCCAGATTGAGCGGCAAGCCCCGGGGTTCAGCCCGAGGTTCGAGCGATCGGGCCGGGTCGGCCCGTAGTCTTTTGTGTAGCCGACCCGTATCATCGTCGGCGTGAACACCACCACCAAAACCCTCCAGCTGCGCATCAAGGACAAGCACGCGCGCGTGCTGCGCCAGATGGCGCGCGAGGTCAATCAGGTGTGGAACCACATCAACG
>NZ_NWBQ01000071.1 GCF_002837135.1 Macromonas bipunctata
TGCTGCCGCCATCGAAGCGGCCCTCGATCTTGCGTCGGCCCAGTCGGCCAAAATCAATCACGCCAACCTCATCGGCAGTTGTTTGCGGTGTACAGTTTGGTTTCGGCATTGCCCGTCCTCTCATCCAGATTCGATACCTCGATGTTCGGGCATTTCAAGGGCAATGTCGTCCTCATTTCTACGGGCTATGGTGAAATATCCGGGCTAAGGACGCCCCCCATGTTTGAATCGGTCAAAGCCGCGTTTGGGGAGTTCATGGGCCGCTTCTATGGCCAGATTGTGCCCACCACCAAGTCGCTGCACGAATACACCCAGCGCGGACTCGCCAAGAGCGTGGCATGGGCACCCAGTCGCATGGTGGACGCGGCGGAACAGATGCTGGCCAGCTGGCAAAAGAACGCCACCGAACCCACTGGAACCCGGCCTGCCTCGCTGCCTGTGATTCTGGTGGCCGTGGCGAAGGACTACACCCCCACGGGCCGGGACTACACGCGCCAGATTGCCGACAGGGAGCTGGTGATGATCCCGACCGACCCCAAAGAGCGCGTGTTTGGACTGAGAACGGTGTCGGGTGACATTCGGACGCAAATCGCCATCTTTGCCCACGACGAACCCACTGCCAAGTCGCTGGCTTCGCAGTTCCTGCTGTTCTTGGACGCCACCCAGAACCGGCGCTTTACCGCCCGCTACGAGTTTGCGGGGCAGACAATGGACTGGCCTGTGCAGCTTGAAACGCCCGATGCGCCCGCTATGTCCATTCAGTCCGAGTCGAACAACCTGACCATTTTGGCTATCGACATCACGCTGAAGGCCACGGTGCCCCTGTTTGATGCCCCGGCCTACGGTCAACCCAACGACGGGCAGGGCACGCCTGAGACCGACGATCCGGCGGGCTACCCGAAGGTGTTTGACGTGGGCATAGAAGCCCTTGAGGCCCATACATGAGGCAGATACAGGCCACGTTTGTGGGGTATGGGGGCAAGCCTCGCACCATCTTCTCTGCCTACGATGAAGGCGCGGACGTGCTGGTGATTGGTGCCGAAACGGACTACCGGCGTGATCGCCGTGACGGGTGCATTGTGCTGTCCAACGACAAGTCCATCCAATGGGATGACTGGTTTGGCCCCGACGAAATGCAGGCCGGGATTCATGCCTTTTTCGAGCTGAAACATGGTATGGCCACCGACGCCAAAAGCCCGCGCATTGTGTTTTCTGAGCGTGCGGTACGGGCAAACCCCGACCAAGCAATTGAGCGTGACGGCTTTGACGAAACCGGCCCGCGCTACCGGGTGTCCGATGGCGTGACGTGTGCCCATGTGGCTGTGCTGGCGACTTGTATATACACGTGCAAGGTGCGTGCTATCAGCGACTCTATGGACATGATGACCGAGTTGCAAGGGGCATTCAACCGGCATTACTACCGTCTGGTGACGATTTGAAGGCCCGGCCATGATGGAGCGCAACACCAACGCAGCACGGGCTTTTTTCAAGGCGGTGCGCACATTTGTGGATGGCGTGAAGCCGTGGCACACCAACGCGATCTGGTACGACACCGGCCCCGATGAGGTGTACGACCTGACCAAAGTATCGCGCCGGGTGTACGGGCGACCCGATGAGTTTTTGGCGATCATGGCCGCCGCTGGTTTGGATGCCGTGGAGCAACCCCTGACCCAGCGCCGCCTGGTGCTGCCCAACGAGGCCGAATTGCTGGCCATCAAGCGCCGCACCGGGTTTGAGTCGATCCCCGACTACCGAGAAAACTTTGCCCCCATTTGGGCGCAGGAGTAAGCCGTGGCAACGAACAGCAGCAAGTGGCTGGGCACTATCAAAGGGCATGTTGGCGAGGCCAAGGCCATCTTTGCCGACGACAAGCGCACGCGGGAGGCGGCTGAGAAAGCGCCAAACTCCATCATCCTGACCGAACGCGACCTCAAAAGCGGGGTGTGGGATGCCAGCAAGGTGCTACTCACGACGCTAGGGGGTGGCAAGCGGCCCATTACCGCCGATGACCTCGCCACGTTCCGGCGCAACATGCAGACGGCACAACGCCGCTTTGAGCTGGGCAAGTCGGGGCAAGGACTTACAGCACGCCAAATCATCGATCTGGCCACGTCGGCACCCCTGACGTACAAGCCCAACCCAGACGGCTATGGCAGCGACATCGACAAGGCCCGCAAGGAAATCACGATGGCCGTGGCCGTGTCGGCTTTGAACGACGAGGTTCGGTTTTTGACCAACGCGGGGCCGGAATCCGATGTGACGCGCCACCATGTTGTGGTGCGCTTCAACGCCTTTGACGATGCGGTGCGCAAGCTGGCCGCCAAGAAACTGGACGATGCCACGGCCCCGAAGCAGATGGCCAACTGGCTGCGCAAGCAAAAGCTGGCGTTTGACTGCGACTGCGGGCGGCACCGCTACTTTTTGCGCTACGTGGCCACCATCGGCGGGTTTGCAGCGGGCAGGCCGGAAATGGGCTACCCCAAAATCCGCAACCCCGGTTTGCAGGGCGTGGCGTGCAAGCACGTGCTGCGGGTGATGTCGGAATTGGAATCGTCCAATCTGGTGCTGAAGTTTCTGACCGGGCACCTGACCAAGTTGCACCAGTCGGTCAGCAACAAGGCCCGCACGCAATCAACGCAAAAGGACGCTGAAGCCGCGATTGAGAACGGGCGAACCCGTGAGATCAAAACCAGCGACATGCGCAAGGAAGAAGCCCGCAAGGCTGCCGAGCGCAAGGCCATCAAAGAAGCTGCCAGCAAGGCCAAACGCACCACCACAGCACGCAAGCCGCTGGCCACACGCAGGATTGAGGCCGCGTTGTTGTCTGGAAAATTGACCGAAGCTGCCTTGGCCACCTTCAGGGAGTACGGCTTTTCCGACGCGAAAATTGACAAGCTGGTGGCCAAAAAGAAGTAATCCCTATGCTGACCAATGTACCCACCGCCGTCAACCGGATGGCCCGCAACGTCATCATCAACCACCCCAACACATGGGAGTGCCAACTGCTTCGCAAGCGTGTGACCCGCGTGGCCCCCGACACGATGGGCGGCTTGCCCACGCTGGGCGGGCTGGGGGTGCTGGACAGCGAAGACGAGGAAAGCATCGAGTACGAGCACATGGGCAACGGCTACGCCTTACCGGCGGACGCTTTTGCACCATCCCCGATGATGGATCACCGGGACGTGAACAACGGCTCCATCGACGAGTGCCGCTTCCTGATCGAACCAGAGGGGCTGGCCGGGCAGGAGGCGTGGTTTGACGTGCGAACGCGCGACGTGCTGTACCTGGTGATGTCCGAAACCGTCAAGCTGGCGTTTGAGGTGGTGGGCACCGAAACCACCTTGAACGTGCCGCCTTACACCGTGCGCTATGTGTGCAACCGGCGCGCGGAATTGGACGTGACGGACGGTGCGCTGTCGGGGTGGGCGGTGTAGGCGGAAAAAATGCCATGTTGCGCATACCCGCCGCCTGAGAATCCAGCAACCCACAAAAAACATGCCCCATGCCCGCCCAAAAGCTAGATTTAACGCTGTACGACAACGACACGCTCACGCTGCGGTTGTCCATCAAGTCGGGCACCGCCAAGACCCCCAACGAAGCCCTACGCTTGCCAGAATTTGAGCTGGACGGCTGGGGCGCGCTGCTGCAAATCCGCAAATCGGCGGCCTCTACCGAGCTGCTGGCGGAAATATCCACCCCCGCTTTACCAGGCCACACGGGCGGCGGCATCGAAGTGTCTGAGCCGCGTTGTGGTGAGCTGGTGTTGACCTTCTCGCACACGCTGGTGACGGAGGCCATGTTGTTGGCCAAGACCTGCGAGTACGACTTGCTGCTGATTCACCCCAGTGGCAGGCCGTACCGCACGATGTTTGGCACCATCATGGCCAAGCGTGGTGTGTCGCGCTTGAGTCCGCTGGTGGCTTCCATGACGTTGGCACTGGGGGCCGGAACATGATGCCATCCTGCATTACCGATGCCGACGATCTGGACGTGACGCTGATCGTCCAAACCGACGCGGCCATGACCGTGTTGGCTATCGAGCCTGAGCTGGAAGTCACGGTACTGGGGGCCGTGATGGGTGCGCCCGGCGTGGGCATTCCGGGTGGTGGCAGTGCAGGCCAGATCATCCGCAAGGGATACGGCAATTTGACGCAATGGGTCGAGCCGTTGCGGCTGGTAACGACGCTGCCACTGCCCATTCAAGGCGGGCGTATCTCGCTGCCGTCTAGCCCGGATATTTCACCGTAGTCCGTAGAAACGAGGACGGCATTGCCCTTGAAATGCCCGAACATCGAGGTATCGAATCTGGATGAGAGGACGGGCAATGCCGAAACCAAACTGTACACCGCAAACAACTGCCGATGAGGTCGGCGTGATTGATTTTGGCCGACTGGGCCGACGCAAGATCGAGGGCCGCTTCGATGGCGGCAGCATGACCAGCGATGCCGGGGTGATGCTGCTGGCCGAAGTGGACCGCAGGCTGGGCT
>NZ_NWBQ01000072.1 GCF_002837135.1 Macromonas bipunctata
TAAGCCGCGTAAGCGCGGCGGTTACTGCAATAGGTGCATTGTAGCACAAAATTAAGACTTCGGAGTGGAGATGAACAAGAAAACTAATTTTTAGTTGGCGAATTGAATGTAGTAGTGAATTCACGGAACAGCATCCAAGGCGGTTAGATGCTGCCTGAGGCACGTCTACACAACACGTTCTTTGTTCAATTCGGTGGCAATAGTATACAGTTCTTTCGTTCTTCCAGAAACTGTAGGTGGATACTCTCTTCCAAGTACTGGGGTGGCATCCCGTGAACGTTATCTCGATTAGATTGCTATTTGGCCACTATTAACAGCGTTCTTAGTGTAACTACTTTTCGAAAAATTAGTAGCTAAATAGCCCTTTGGTTCCTTCTGTAACAGTCATGCCCTACTTGGCCTACCACTCGCACTAATTTCGAAAACACTAAAAGTATTATGAAGCAAACCAGCTCCAGCTTCCAACGCTACATAGGCATCGTGTCATGGTCTAATAATTTAGGACACTTGGATAGGGGCTGATTGGCCCCCCCCTGAGTACAGACACACATGACAGAAAAGAAACCCCGCCGAGTTTTTGACGCAGCCTTCAAGCTGGAAGTGGTCAAGATGGTTCGAGACCAAGGCCTGAGCGTTGGCCAGGTCAGCAAAGACCTGAACCTGGTCGATAGCGCTGTGCGCCGCTGGCTGACGCAGTTTGATGAAGAGCTGGCCGGGCGCTGCGGTATTGGCAAGCCCTTGACTGCTGAACAGCAACGCATTCGGCAATTGGAAGCCGAGAACCGTCAACTCAAGTCCGACAACGAGCTGCTAAAAAAAGCGTCGGCCTTCTTCGCCCGGGCAATGCGATGATGCAGAACCTGGTGGACAGCGCAGTTGATGCGAAGAAGGCCAATACGGCGCAATGCTGCAGGGTGTTTGGCGTGAGTCGCTCGGGCCTGTACGCGGCGCGCCAACGCCAGCGCAGTTCCAAGCTGGTCAGCACGCTGGACGTGCAGGCCAAAGCGGCCTTTGAGGCCAGCGCCCAAAGCTACGGCAGCCGACGCTTGAGCATTGCGCTCAAAGAGCAAGGCCTGGCTGTGGGGCGCTACAAGGCCAGAAAGCTGATGCGCAACAACGGCTTGCGAGCACGCTGGCGGCGCAAGTTCACGCACACCACCGATTCGGGCCACAACTTGCCCGTGGCGGCCAATGTGCTCGACCGCCAGTTCACACCCGAGGCCCCCAATCAGGCTTGGGTGTGCGACATCACCTACGTGCGCACGCGCAGTGGCTGGCTGTACTTGGCAGTGGTACTGGAGCTGTTCTCACGCAAAGTCGTGGGCTGGGCCATGGCACCGAGCATGCCCGCGCAGCTGGTGTGTTCGGCCCTGAGCATGGCCATTGCCAGTCGCTGTCCGCCAGCGGGCCTGGTGGTGCACTCCGACCGTGGCAGCCAGTACGCCAGTGCCGAGCACCGTGCCTTGCTGGCACGCTATGGCTTCATTGGCAGCATGAGCCGAAAAGGAAATTGCTGGGACAACGCCGTGATGGAACGCTTCTTTCTGAACCTGAAGATGGAGCGCGTTTGGCAGCGCGACTACGCCAACCATGCAGAAGCGCAAGCCGACATCGTCGACTACATCGTGGGCTTTTACAACAGCGTTCGGCTGCATTCAACGCTGGGCTACTGCCCTCCCAACCAATACGAACAGCAGCACCTGGCAAAACCATGAATTTGTAAATTCCCCTATCCCAATGTCCGAAAAAACTTGACCACGACATAGAAGTCCGGTCGCCACTTGGACATCGTTTGCGTACTTACCCCGTATGTCAACTCCAACGCCTGGGGCTTTATTCCCGCACGACTGGCCTTCACTGCATGAGAGACCGTCGCTTCTGGCGTACGGTGGTGCAATGGACATCGAACGGCTTGGTACCGGCCACGGCAGGCATGCTCTGGATAGCCAATTTCCGACTTTGAGACATGATTTTACATGTGTTTGTAAAAATGTAAGCATGTATTCTGTAAGTTATAAGCCGACCTTAGAACATGGCTTATAGAGGGAAAAGACACTACATAATCAATAATCAATAAGCTCACATAATCTCACCACCGAAGCACTTAGCTGCAGTATCTGCTCCTAAGCTCGTTGCTGTTTGGTTGATGCTCCCAAGCTTATTGTTGTCCTCATTGCTTACTGACCTGGTTGCTGTTTTTGTTGCTCGTTGACGCTCAAACTTGTGCTTGAAAGCGATTTGCCCCTGTTGTTGATGTTATATTGCTAGCGTTATGCTTACAGAAAGCCAGCAATGTCCGTCAAGTCGCAAGTTGTCAGTTTTAGAGTAGAGCCACATTTCAAAGAAGCCTTGCAGTCGGCTGCTCAACGCGAGATGCGCAGCCTGGCCAATATGTTCGAGGTGATGGTCGTGAGCTACTGTCATGCCCACGGCTATCCGTTGAACGGTGTGTCTGCTGAAACCTTGCAGAGCATCAGCAACAACAGTGCACGAGCAAACGCTTTGTGACTGAGCAACACCACGCCCTTCTCGCTAGGCTGGGTTTCCGCTTTGGCATGAATGGGCCACATGCAGCCAGGACGATGATGCTGCAGGACCTGAGGCTTTTGCTGGCACATACGGCACCAGATGCTGTGCGTGAGCAGTACGCTCAAGCCGTGCTAGACAGCAACATATTAAGCAAGCCAACACGCAAGGCACGTGAGCTGGCGTTGCATCACCTGACAACCTTGTACGCACTTGACCCCAGCAATCCTATTTTTCGGGCGTTGCGTCGGTTGTGGTCGCTTAATGAAGCTGCACAGCCCATGTTGGCTCTGGCTATGGCGTTGGCACGAGACCCGCTGTTAAGGAGCACGCAGGATTTTGTACTGGGCCAGGAGTTTGGTGCTTTGATGCCTCCCAAGACAGTGGAGGCGTTTCTGGTATCCCGTTATCCCGAACGCTTCAGTCCTGCATCCATTCGCTCTTTTGCTCAAAACGTAGCAGGTACGTGGTCTGCGGCTGGCTTCTTGTCTGGTCGTCATACACGCAGATTTCGCTCACGACCCATTTCATGTCCAGAGTCGTTGGTCATGTTGCTGTTTCTTGGGTTTCTGCAGGGTCGAACAGGCCAGCGATTGTTCAGTTCATCGTGGACAGATTTGTTGTGTGTACCGCTTGAGGAATTGGAGTCCTTGGCCATTGCAGCTTCGCACAGAGGTTTGTTTGTGTTCATGAATGCTGGTGGCATCAAAGAAGTACGCTTCCCAGGGTACCTCACTGCAGAGGAAGATTTGGTGTGTGAGGAGCTTGCCTGTGTCGTCTAAGGTTTCCAAGTTGTTAGCCGCTTACCGTGACCATTTGAGCGTGCCGTGGCAAAGTGGGCTCGCTGCAATTCAGCGGGTGATTTTTGCCCTTTACGACAAGAACGATGAGTTGCGTTTGCGTGCCCATGTGGACGAGTTCGCTCTGGCAACCCAACAGGCAGGTAAGCACTGGTTGCTGTTAGATGTAACGAACGCTTTTCCGAACTGGATGATGGCGCAGGAGTACAGAGACGCTTACTTCGAATCGCCCGAGGATTTGTCCGGCTATCAGAATGGTGAGCTGACGGAGTTTGTTGCTGACTTGTGTGCACAGCTGAATTCTCGCATCGCGTCTGAAGCCACACCCGATACCGTCGTTGTACTGCTGGGTGTGGGAACCTTGTTTGGTTTGGCGCGGGTTTCTTCCGTGATTGAGGGCATCAAAGAATCAGTCCAAGGCAGGTTGTTGGTGTTTTTTCCTGGAGAGCACCATCCAGAGAATCACACCTACCGGCTGCTCGATGCCCGTGACGGTTGGAATTATCTTGCGGTCCCGCTGATGGCCCAAAACTGAACACACAACTCAAGTACCAGAAACCAGCAACCCAGGGGAGAAAAATGCTCAACAAGGATATTTACACCAAGCTGCCGCAAGAAAATCGGCTTGTCAACAACGGGGTGGCAGAGGTGTCTGAAGACCATTCAGCTGCAGCCCAGCAGATTCTGCGCTATGAACTCGAGACCTTTGTCTGCAACGGTCAATACGAGCAAGGTCTAAAAACCATGCTGGAGAAGTTCTTGCTGAACTTGCAAGATGGTAAAGAGCAGCCAGGCGTGTGGATTTCGGGGTTTTACGGCAGTGGTAAATCACATCTGGCCAAGATGTTGCGAACGCTGTGGACTGATTACCATTTTGCCGGTGGCGCTACAGCCCGCAGTTTGGTCAACGTCACATCCAATGTGTCCGATTTGCTCACAGAGCTCACCACCGCTGGCAAGCGCTACGGTGGATTGCATGCCGCAGCTGGTAAATTGGGTGCCGGTGCTGGTGACAAGGTTCGTCTGGCGGTGTTGGGCATTGTGTTTAAGTCCAAAAACCTGCCGCAACAGTACAACCAGGCGAAGTTTGTCTTGTGGCTGCAGCGTGAAGGTATTTGGGCTGCGGTCGAAGCAGCGTTGCAAGCTGCGGGTCGTTCGTTGGCACAAGAGCTGCCGCACATGTACGTGTCGACTCAATTGGCCAAGGCTTTGTTGCAAGTCCGCCCTGGGCTGGCACACACCGAAGCCGATGCCCTCAAATTGCTGAAGGAACAGTTTCCGCAGCTGACCGACGTGACCAGCGAGCAGATGACGGAAGCGATTGACGCAGCCTTGACGGTTAATAAGCAGTTTCCGTTGACGCTCATTGTGCTGGATGAAGTGCAACAGTACATTGGGGCTGACGCTGAGAAAGCGTTCCAAGTCCAGGAGGTCACTGAGACCCTCAGCAAGCACTTCAATGGCAAGTTGCTGTTTGTGGGTACGGGCCAATCGGCTTTGTCCGGCATGCCGAACTTGCAGCGTCTGATGGGGCGTTTTCCGGTGCAAGTCACATTGGGGGATTGGGACGCTGAGAACGTCACACGTCAGATTATTCTGGCCAAGAAGCCTTCTGCACAACCGCTGGTGGCAGAGGTCTGGCGCAACAACCTGGGTGAGATTTCCCGCCACCTGCGCGGTACCAAGCTTGAGCACGCACCAGAGGACGAAGCGTTCTTGACCTCCGATTACCCGCTGTTGCCTGTGCGCCGTCGATTCTGGGAACGTGTGTTGCGTACGATTGACACCACAGGCACCGTATCTCAGTTGCGCAGCCAGTTGCGCGTTGTGCACGAAGCTGTGCTGGATACCGCGAATGCACCGCTTGGCCATGTGGTCTCGGGCGACTTTCTCTACGACCAAATTGCCAACAACCTGCTGTCCACGGCACAACTGCCCAAGGAGGTGTTTGACAACGTCCAGCGGTTCATGAACGGTCCAGGAGACGCTCCGCTCAAGGGCAAGTTGCTCAAGCTCATTTACCTCATCAACAAGCTGCCCTCTGATACTGCGCTGGACATTGGCTTGAAGGCCACGGATGAAGTGTTGGCCGATTTGCTGGTGACCGACTTGTCTGCGGGTTCAGCAGCGTTGCGCAAGAAATTACCTGCACTGCTCGATGAACTGCAGAACAAAGACAACCTCATCATGTCCTTGGCGGGCAGCAATGGCACCGAGTACCGGTTGCAAACCCGTGAATCCAGTGCCTGGTACGATGAATTCCGCACCCAGGAAGCCGAACTCAAAGCCGCTCCGCAGCGTGTGGAGCAAAAACGCTCAGAACTGCTCAGGGCGCGGTTTTTCGAGCTGCTCAAGAAGGTACGTGTGACCCAAGGTAAAGGCAACGAAGTACGCACGTTGACCCCCACCTTTGACGAGAACTTGCCCAAGAACCACGACAAGGCGTTGTATATCTGGATTCAGGATGGTTGGCAAACGGAGGAGAAATCGGTCATTGCCGAGGCCAAGTCCAAAAATGCCGCCAACCCAACGTTGTTCGTTTTCTTGCCCGCTGAGCACAAGACAGAGCTCACCAACGCCATCGTGGCATTGGAGGCTTCGCGCAACACCCTGCAAAAGAAAGGCAGCCCAGCCACTGAACAAGGTCGTGATGCCCAACGTTCCATGGAAAGCCGCCAGAGCAACGCAGAAAAAGAGCTCAATCAGCTGTTGGGCCAACTGATGGCGGGTGTACGTGTTTTTCAGGCAGGCGGTCAGGAAGCCCTGGACGGCAACGATTTGGCTGACCGCATCAACCGTGCTGCCAAGGCTTCGGCTATTCGGTTGTATGGCCAGTTTGATGCAGCCGACCACGACATGTGGGGCAAGGTGCTGGATGAAGTCCGTAAAGGCAACCTGGACGCTCTCAAGTTTGTTGGTCACGCACAGGAGGCAGACAAACACCCTGTGTGCCAGAAACTGCTGGGCTACATCGGCCCCGGCAAAAAAGGCGCTGAGATTCGGGACAACTTCGAAGCCCCACCCTTTGGTTGGCCTCGCGATGCGATTGATGGCGCACTGTATGCCTTGCTCGCCACGGGCCACCTCAAGGCCACCGATGCCAGTGCCAAACCTGTTGATGCCAAGAGCCTGGAGCGCAACAAACTCACGCAAGCCAGCTTCCGCTGTGAGAGCGTCAACATCACGCCGATACAGCTCATCAAGATTCGCAAGCTGTTTGACGTGGTCAAGGTACCTTGTCAGCCCAAGGAAGAACAAGCCAAGTTGCCCACCTTGCTGGCCAAGTTGCGTGACCTGGCATCCAAGGCGGGTGGCGCAGCACCTGCTCCCGAAGTACCCAAACCCACCTTCATTGACGCAATTGAAGCCCAGTCTGGTAATGCACAGCTGCTGGAGCTCTTCAACCGGTACGACGAAATCGTGCGCTGCTCAGAGGATTGGAGCAAGACCGCCAACGAGCTTGCCAAGCGCTGGCCAGTTTGGCGCCAGCTGACAGCTCTGCTGCACCATGCCAAGGCCCTGGGGCCTTACGCTGCCCTCAAAGCCGATGTGGATGCCATTGAAGCCCAGCGCAGCTTGCTCGCAGAGCCTGACCCAGTGCGTCCGTTGCTGGACAAGACGGTGGAGGTACTGCGCGAATCGCTCAACGCCAAACTGGCCCAGTTCCAGCAGACTTTTGAGCAGCAGCAAACGCAACTCCAAGCCGACACCGACTGGAACAAGCTGTCGCAGACCCAACGTGAAGAACTGGGCAGCAAACACCATTTGTCGGTCTCTGCTACGGTGCAGCTTGCCACACCAGACGAAATCCAGGACGCGCTGGACGAATGCGACCTGGAGCATTGGGTGGCCAAAATTCAAGCACTGCCCAGCCGTTTCGAGGCCGCTCGGCATGCCGCTGTGCAGTGGCTCAAACCCAACGTTGTCCACGTCACGTTGCCCAAGCGAACGCTCAACGACGAGGCTGAGCTTCAGGCTTGGCTGGCCGAGGTGGAGGCTCTCTTGCAGGCCAAATTGCAACAAGGACCTGTGGCTTTGTGAGCAAGCTAGGACACATACCGCATGAAACCTTTGAAACCTTGGCGGTCGTTTGTGCAGCAGTTGGAACTGCTTCAGGCACGTGGTCTGGAAGTTGAAGACCCCGTTGCAGCCATCGACTATCTGGAACGCTTGGGCTACTACCGTTTGAGCGGTTATTGGCACCCACTGCGCGCCATCAACCGCGAGGCATCCGCCGAGAAAAAATGCACGGTTTTGTCCGACAGCTTTGTGCCTGGCAGCCGCTTTGAAGATGTGGTGCGTTTGTACATCTTTGACAAGAAACTGCGTCTGTTGGCCTTGGATGCGCTTGAGCGAATAGAAATGGCCGTGCGTGTGGATGTCGCGCACGTGTTGGGTCAGCGTGACTCCTGTGCCCATGAAAAATCGGACTGCTTGCACGGCAACTTTACCAAAAAGCGCATCAAAAAAGGTCCGGATGCTGGCAAGACACAGCACCAAGTCTGGCTGGCCAAATACCAGTCCATGCTGTACCGTGCCCGTAAAGAGCCCTTTGTGCTCCATCACAAACAACAGTATGGGTCTTTGCCCGTTTGGGTTGCTGTGGAAGTGTGGGACTTTGGCTTGTTGTCCAAGCTTTTCGCAGGGATGCAACACACCGACCAACAGCAGATTGCAACCCTTTACGGCGCACCGGACGGTGAAGCTTTTGCCCAATGGTTGCGTAGCCTCAACTTCATCCGCAACGTATCAGCGCACCACAGCAGGTTATGGAACATCAACGTGGTGGAACGCTCTGCCAAGCCAGCAGATTGGCCCGTGCAGTTGGACAACTCACGCCCGTTCTTTTACTTTTGCCTGATGCAGAAATTGCTGAAGGTGATTTGCCCCCGCTCCAGCTGGAGCCAGCGTGTGACAAGCTTGATGCAAGACGAGTTTCCGCACACCGACAACGCACGGTTTTTGCTGCAAGACTTCGGGGCTTTTGCCGGTTGGGTGACTACCGAACCTTGGCAAGCAGGCTAAGAGGAGCCCACAAATGAGAACCGACGCGTACACAGAGTGCAGAGGCGCCGGGCATATTGCTTGCAATCATAAACCAAACAGGTGCTTGTGTGCTGAGGAAACCGCCCAAGTTAGCCCCTAATTGCCCAAGAAATCCGGTGTTGCAGCGCCCCAGCAAGCGTCTGAACGCCATTTGAGAAAAATTTCGCCATGTCTGCCGCCTACACCCTACCTCTGCCCAAACCCCAGCGCACCCAGCTGGAAAACACCGTCAAAGCTGCACGCGAAGTGGCTGAAAAAGGCGCACGTGCTGCCTTGAACCAGCTGGCGGTGGCCGAAGCCAGGGCACCGGACTACCTCAGCGAACCATTCAAAGCCTTGCGTCGCCGTTTGCGTGCGCACGGACGTGCGTTGGGTGATGTGAAAGCTTCCGACGACACCCAAGCCGTACAGCAACTGGTGTGGGAAGTGTCCTACGAGCACTGGCACCGCATGCTGTTTGCGCGTTTCTTGGCCGAAAACGGCTTGCTGCTGTGGGAGCCTGGTGCTGCGGTATCGCTGGACGACTGCGAAGCCTTGGTGCAAGAAACCGACCCCGACATGAACTTGGGTGCCAAAAGCCAATGGGAACTGGCGGGCAAGCTGGCCGCGCGCATGTTGCCGCAAGTGTTCAAGCCCCAAAGCCCCGTGTTCGAGCTGACGTTGGCCCCAGAGCACCAGCGTGAGTTGGAGCGCCTGTTGGCCAGTTTGCCTACCGAAGTGTTCCAAGCCAGCGACAGCCTGGGCTGGGTCTATCAGTTCTGGCAAGCCAAGCGCAAGGACGAGGTCAACGCCTCGGAGGTCAAGATTGGTGCCGACGAACTGCCTGCGGTCACACAGCTCTTTACCGAGCCTTACATGGTGGACTTCTTGCTCCACAACTCGCTGGGGGCCTGGTGGGCCACACGTTGTCCTGGCCAACCTTGTCCAGTGCCACTGCCGTACCTGCGTACCCTGGAAGACGGCACCCCGGCGGCAGGTCGGTTTGAAGGTTGGCCCAACCACCTGCAAGACTTCAAGTTGCTAGACCCCTGTTGCGGCTCGGGCCATTTTCTGGTGGCGGCCTTCTTGCTGCTGGTGCCCATGCGCATGGCCGCCGAGGGCCTGACCGCGCTGGACGCCGTAGATGCCGTGCTTGCAGACAACCTGCACGGCCTGGAGCTGGACCCCCGCTGCGTGGAAATTGCCGTGTTCGCCCTGGCCCTGGCCGCCTGGCGCTACCCCGATGAAGACGGCCACCCCCTGGGCGTGCGCGCCGACATGCCCGCGCCGCAAATTGCCTGCTGCGGCCTCAAACTCAACGCCAGCGCCGCAGACTGGAGCGCGCTGGTGCCCGAATCGCTATCAAATAAAGAGCTGGTAGCGCAAGACCTGCGGGCGTTACAGGCCGATTTTGCCCAAGCCCCGCTGCTGGGCAGCCTGCTGGACCCCGCGCGCAGCCTGAAGGACGACCTGGCCACCTCCAACGTGCAGGCGCTGCGCGAGCTGCTGACCCAGGCGCTGGCCCAGGAAAGCAGCGCCGCCGATGCGCCCCACGGCGAACTGCTGGAACTGGCCCTGAGCGCCCGGGGCCTGCTCGACGCCGCCCGGCTGCTGCAGGGGCGCTACCACCTGGTGATTACCAACGTGCCGTATCTGGCGCGCGGCAAGCAAAACGACACGCTGAAAGCCTATTGCGCACAGCATTACCCCGACGCCAAAAACGACCTGGCCAACGTGTTTCTGGAGCGCTGCCTAGAGCTGGCGCACCCTGCTAAGGCCGGACAAGGCGCGGGCGTGGTGCAAATCGTCATGCCGCAGAACTGGCTGTTTTTGACCAGCTACAAAAAGCAGCGCGAATCGCTGCTGCAGCGCGTGCAGTGGAACCTGCTGGCCCGCTTGGGCGAGGGCGGTTTTGACAGCCCCCAGGCGGCGGGCGCGTTCATCATCCTGCTCACCCAGACCCGCACCCCGGCGCCGGAAGGCTTTGCGCTGCACGGCGTGGACGCCAGCGCGCCCAAGTCGGCGCCAGAAAAGGCGCGGCTGCTGCGCGAGGGCGCGGTGGTGGCGGTGAGCCAGACAGGGCAGTTGGGGAATCCGGATGCAGTTGTTTCTCTGGCGCCTATTGACCCCGGAAAGTTGCTTTCATCTCATGTACAAAGCCTGCATGGCATTTCAACTACCGACTACGTGAGGTTTGGAAAATGTTTTTGGGAGATTGTTGAGCGCGGCAATAGCTGGATTTTTCAGCAGAGCACTGTCAAGCAGAAGGGCCACTTTGACGGTCGCCACTATGTCCTGCTGTGGGAGGAGGGAGTCGGAGCTCTGCGGCAGCTTCGTGATAAGGCTCCAGTGGTTATAACTGGGTTAGAGGCATGGGGGAGCAAAGGTGTCGCAATTACGCAAATGCGTGATTTACCGTCTGTTATCTACACCGGTGAGGCATTTGATGACAACACGGCCGTTCTTCTGCCGAAAAAGCAAGAAGAACTTCTTGCAATTTTGGCTTACGTTCAATCCGATGAATACACGGTCAATATTCGTAACATCGACCAATCCCTGAAGGTTACCTATCCGACGCTAGCAAAAGCCACGTTCGACCTCGCCCACTGGCAACAAGTCGCCGCCGAGCGCTACCCCCACGGCCTGCCCAAGCCCTACTCCGACGACCCCACGCAGTGGCTGTTCCACGGCCACCCCCAGCCCGCCACCGACCCATTGCAAGTCGCAGTAGCCCGTCTGGTGGGCTACCGTTGGCCTGCCGAGACCGATGCAGAGATGGAACTGTCGGACGAAGCGCGTGCTTGGACAGCGCGCTGCAAACCATTGTCTGCGCACACCGACGACGACGGCATCGTCTGCCTGCCGTCAGTCCGTGGCGAACCGTCTGCCCACGAACGCCTGCTCAAGCTGCTGATTGCCGCTTGGGAGACCGTGGAGCCTGGCAGCTGGCGGCCTGCGGTGCTCGACAAGCTGCTGGCCGATGCCGACTGTATAGGCAAAGGCCTGGATGTGTGGCTGCGTGACAAGTTCTTTGAGCAGCATGCCAAACGCTTCCACCACCGCCCCTTCATCTGGCACGTGTGGGATGGACTCAAGGACGGCTTTGCCGCCTTGGTCAACTACCACCAACTGGACCACAAGAACTTGGAACGCCTCATCCACACCTACCTGGGCGACTGGATACGTCAGCAGGAAGCCGGTGTGCGTGGTGGCGTTGATGGTGCCCAAACCCGTTTGTCTGCGGCCCAAGACCTCAAGCGCCGGCTCGAACTCATTCTGGAAGGCGACTTTGACGGCAAGACGGGCTACGACATCTTTGTCCGTTGGAAGCCGCTGGCCCAACAGCCCATAGGCTGGAACCCGGACCTGAATGACGGCGTGCGCCTCAACATCCGCCCCTTCATGACCGCCGAAGTGCTGCGCCACAACAAAAAGCCCAAGCTCAACATCACCTGGGACAAAGACCGTGGCAAAGACGTAGAAAGCGCCCCGTGGTTCCACAAATTCAACGGCGACCGCATCAACGACCACCATTTGACGCGGGCTGAGAAACTGGCAGCAAGGGGTAACTTCTGATGTATCTTACCAAAATTCAGCTAGAAAACTTCCGGGGTATTAAGACGTTAGAACTCCCTCTAGGAGTTACGACTGTTCTTGTCGGCGAAAACAACAGCGGAAAGACGACTGTTCTTCACGCGCTTCGTGCTTGCCTTCAGTACCTGCGAACCGGTGGCAGAGCGGCTGTATTTGATGAGTTTGATTTTCACTTCGAGAATTCTGCTGTTGACCCTGCAAGCGCTCCATCGATTGAAATAACGCTTACATTTGAAGAATCAGAAGAAAATCAATGGTCTGAGGAGATTGAACGTCAGCTAGGTGGCGATGGTGGAATTCTGATGCCGATTGCACCAAAAGACTTCTACCGTGTTCAGCTCAAAGTGACATCAAAGTTTTCATCGAACACTTCAGAGATTATTACATCGTACGATTTCTTGGATGCAGCAGGAAAACCTCTGGCTGGCAAAAGTCCGAGCCGTCTTTCGACCTTGCAACAACTTCGTCCTCTTTTTTATTTGTCAGCACTTCGTGATGCAGGTAAAGAATTTTCGAAGACTTCTCAATTTTGGTCTCCATTTGTCAAAAATTCACAAATAGATAATACAAAAAAGACAGAAATTGAAAAACAGCTTCAATCCATTAATGAAGAAATCATTAAAGCTCATGGCACTTTCAATAGTGTTCGCGAGCATCTATCCAAGGTTCAAGAGCTAGTTTCCTTGGGTAGTGAGAATGTCATTAGTATCGATGCCATACCGGCCCGAATCTTTGACATGCTGAATAAAACCCAAGTCAGTATAGCCTCGGCTACGGGGGCTCGCCTACCCATCGCTCGTCATGGCGAGGGCACCCAAAGTCTTACTGTTCTTATGCTTTTCGATGCATTCTTACGGTCTGAGCTTGCTCGGAAGCAAGGTGTCAAAGAATCGAAACCAATCGTTGCGCTTGAAGAGCCTGAAGCACATTTACATCCGACGGCTATCCGGTCGCTTTGGAAAACCATCAAGGGGATTGATGGGCAAAAAATTATTGCCACTCATTCAGGCGACCTGCTATCTGAGGTAGATATTAGTGACATTCGTCGCCTTTATCGAAAGGATGGCAAGGTTCATTACGGGATGATTCCTAATTCTCTGCTGCGTAACAGAGAGCGGAACAAGTTTAATTTTCTGGTGCGTCGTACCAGAGGAGAGTTGTTTTTCGCACGTTGCTGGTTACTCGGTGAGGGAGAAACGGAAGCAATTTTATTTCCAGGTGTGGCAGAGGTGCTGAATATTGACCTCGAACAGGCTGGAGTTCGTTGTGTAGAATATCGACAAGGAGATATATCTTATTTTTTGGAGGTTGCTAATGCGTTAGGGATTCCTTGGTTTTGCTTGATTGATTGCGATGGACAAGGTAAAGATGATTTTAAAAAAGCCAAAGAAAGGCTTCCTGCCAGGGCTATGAAAGATGACCACTTATTCATGCTGCCTGATAATCAGGCTATCGAAGAGTATCTAGCAAATAATGGATTTATCGATATCTATGAGAACGAGGCAAGCCCACAAAAGATAAAAAACATGACCGCCAAAAAAGGGGAGATTAACTATGTTAACCAGCTAGTAAAGTGCATTGGCGATGCTGGTAAGCCAGCTGCCACACATGCAATTATTGAGGAGATGCGCAAGAGAGGCCCAGATGCTATTCCTAACGACTTGAAGAACGTCATCCTTAGAGCAGCTGCTCTTGGTGGGAGAGGTTAATGGAATACTTAGAGAAACTAAATACCAATCAGACTGAAGCTGCCTTATGGGATGAGGGCCCCATGCTTGTGCTGGCTGGACCTGGGTCAGGAAAGACGAAAACTCTTACCTCTAGAGTTGCCCGATTGATAGCGCAAAGTGAAGGAGAATCGTTTCGGATTCTTTGCCTGACATTCACAAGAAAGGCTGCTGCGGAAATGCGCGAGCGGCTATTGAAATTAGTACCAAACGCAAAAGAGCGGGTACTTCTGACAACATTTCACTCTTTCGCTACTGACATTCTTCGGCAGCACGGAAGCTACTTTGGGTTCAGTCCAGATTTCGAAATTCTTGAAGAATCTGAGCGGATTGGTCTAGTTAAGTCGATACTCGATAAAAAAGAAGACGAGTTCACTAGATTTGTATCCGCCGAGCGAACACTGACTGCAGTTGACTTCCTTTTTCGGAACGTCACGCCTGATGAGAAGGTTCCCACGCTACTAAAAGACCAGGAGGTAGGCCAGCAGCTTAAAGTGCTGTTCTCTTGCTATAAGGAGCTTTTAAAGCAGCAGAATTGTTTGGACTACGGAGCAATTCTGTACTTTTGCGAGGCATTGCTCAGAGAGCGGCCACGCATCAGCAAGCAGCTTCGGACGGTTTATCGCTTTGTTTGTATTGATGAGTTTCAGGACACGAACGTTGCCCAATACCGCATCCTTCGTGCGCTGGCACCTGAAAAGAATGCGAATGTTTTTATCGTTGGTGATGATGACCAAGTTATCTACCAGTGGAACGGTGCCAGCCCAACAAGAGTGAAAGAACTTGAGCAGCACTACGACCTGACGACTATTCAACTGCCGGAGAACTACAGATGCCCGCCAGAGGTAGTAGCGTTGGCTAACGCGCTTATCGTTCACAACGATGAACGGTCGGTGGATAGAAAGCCCTTGCTTTCCATGAAAGTCAGTTCAGGTGCAGACTCCATTGAACTATTGTCCTTCGAGAATGACCAGAAGGAAGCCCAAGGCATCGCCGAGCATGTTAAAGCACGAATCGCAGGAGGTGCTCGCGCGTCAGATATTGTGATATTAGCCCGTGCAACAAAACTGCTGGAGCGCGTGCAGAAGGAATTGGAAGCCGTATCGATTCCTAGTCATATACAACGGCGAAAATCAAAGTTTGAGAGTGCCCCTCTGCGCTTCATAACATCTGCTTTGAAGCTGGCATTAGTTCGGTCAGACGATGACTTGGCTTCAAATGTTATGAAAGCACTGTCTGACTGCGTGGAACAAGACTCAAACGAGGAAGACCTCGCAAGTTTTTCCGTGCAGCTCAACGGCGACCAATTGGAAGCACTGGGAGCGCTTGTTGCCAACAGCACCGGAGTTCCACAACCGCTGCGGCAGGCGGTTACAGTTTTAGTCCGTGGCAATTACGCCAAATTTATCCAGGAATCGTTAACTTATTTCGATTCTGTCGAGAATGCGAGTCGTGACGGTGGAGATGAGCAATACGCGGAGTACTCATCTGAGCGAACCGTTTGGCGAAGTATTATTCGTGAGATTGGCGGAGAAGACGATGCGTATTCGCTCTCATTAGGACAGTTTCTCCAAGAAATCGCATTGGCTAATAAAACACCAGATGCACCCTCCAACTCAGTTCGATGCTTGACTATTCACAGTTCTAAAGGGCTTGAATTCCTGCATGTTTACCTTGTCGGCATGGCTGAAGACCAGCTGCCATCGTTCCAAGCCAAAAAGACTGGCGATAACACTCGAGAGATGCAGGAAGAGCGACGAAATTGCTTTGTGGCTATTACACGAACGATGAAGTCATTAAGCCTTTCTTATGCTAATACATATAACGGTTGGCGTAAGCCACCGTCTCGTTTTTTGTTTGAGATGAAACTGATGGGGAAAAGTAAATGAGAATTAATCATCTGTCAGTGCAAAATTTTCGCTGTTTTGAAAAGTCAAATTTCGATTTTTCACCGCAATTTAACTTGTTTATCGGTATCAACGGCAGTGGTAAAACATCGCTGTTACGCGCGGTGGCTGCCAGCCTAGCCACGCCGGTCAATGCTTTGAGCAATGCCATTGTTTGGCCGCATGAACAAGAAGCCAATGCTCGTTTAGTTTTGTTGGAAATGCAGGGGCGTGTCCGTTACGAGCGTTGCTACCCTGTACGTTTGGAGGTCAGTGGCGACATTGACGGCCAGTCACGCCGCTGGTGGTTAGAGACCGCCGGCCCCGGCAACAACCAAAACAAATTCGAACATACCGTTTATTCAGCACTTTCCGATATTGCTGCGCGCATTGCCCAAGGGGGCACAGGTGCTCTGCCCGTCGTGGCGTTTTACACCGCTGAGCGGCGCTGGCTACTGGAGGGTATCGGTGCCGATACTGCTGTGCGTCGGCAAGACGCTAGGCAGGACGGCTATACATCTTGGAATGATGCAGCCACTGACATGGAGGGTCTAGAAAGCTGGGTGATTTCCAAGTCGCTGGAGCGGCTGGAATTTGTTTCTAACCATGGGGTGGTATTGAGCGGGGGCCCACTGGATGAGCTGGATTTGGCCAACCAAGTCGTGGCCCAAGCGGTACCGGGGGCCAAGGGTCTTCGCTATGACATCAAACACCGTCGACTTGTGTTGGACTGGCAAAACGCTGCCATTGTCCCTACCCCGTTTGAAACGCTTAGCGATGGACAACGTGGCATAGTGGCTCTCATGGTGGATATTGCTCGGCGTATGTGCTTGTTGAATCCACAACTGGGTGACACTGTGCTGGCTGAAACATCAGGTATTGTGCTGATTGATGAATTGGATATGCACCTGCATCCTGAGTGGCAGCGGCACATAGCGGTCGTTCTCAAGCAGGCTTTTCCCAAGGTGCAATTCATTGCTACCAGCCACTCACCGCAAATTATTGGCGAATTGGCTGCTCACGAGGTTTGGTTGATGAGTGGTCTTCGAGTCACAGGGCACCCTGAACGCACTTTAGGATTGAGTAGCAGCGAAGTGCTGGAAGAAGTTATGCATGGCCATGCTCGCAATGCTGGGATTCAGGAAAAAATTGGCCACATTGAGCGCGCTATTGAAGACGAAGCCTATACCGATGCACGTGCTGCATTGGCTTACTTGCGTGAAAAGTTCGGCGCTTTGCCCGAAGTGCTGCGTTTGGAAGAGTACATCGAGTGGTTTGACCCCACCGAAAAGGCAGAAACCTTGCCACACGGGGCAGGAGACCAGGGGTGAAAACGGTCGTCAAAGGCGTGGAGCCCAAGGAGCTGCGCGACTGGAAACGCAGCAATGCCACATCTCCGCAAAACCGGCATTACGACAACCTCAGCGGTGCGGTCAAAAAAGCCATGCTCGAAAAACTGGCGGCAGAGCAAGGCTGGCTTTGCGCCTACACCATGAAGCAAATCACGGACAAAGATGGTGGTTTGCAGGCACACATCGAGCACATCTTGCCCAGGTCTGCACACCCCGACCAGTCCTTGGAATGGCAAAACTTGATTGCCTGCGTGCCCCAACCCGGTGTTTCATGTGAGTACGGTGCCAAGTTAAAAGACGCTTACGACCCAGCAACCCAGCCATTCGTCAACCCGACGATGGGAGGTGTCTCTGCCCAATTTCGTTTCCGAGAAAACGGTGAAGTGGACGGCCTTACAGAGGCGGCCCGTGTAACGGTCAGTCAAGAGGTGCTGCATTTAAACCACCCCAACCTCACCAACGACCGCAAAGGCAAGATTCAGGGAGCCATTGCCCACAGACCCACCGCAGCACAGGCCAGACAACGCGCCCAACTGCTACGCAAAACAGACCAAAACGGCATGTTGGAGCCCTACTGTGAAGCGGTGGCACAGGTGCTTGAAGCCTACGCCACACGCCTGGAAAAACGCGCAAGCCGAACCTCGAAACTCAAAAATACATAGTTTTTACAGACTGATGTAATCTTACTGCCGTAAAACTACAAACCAAGGTGACAAAATGACAAAGAAGATTTCTGGGGCTGAGTTCCCATTGGCCAAGATTTTCAGCTCGGATTTTGATTATGTCATCCCAAGCTACCAGCGCCCGTACGCTTGGACGGCAGTGCAAGCAGGTGAACTGTTTTCCGACTTGTATGATTTTTACCGCAAGGAAGACAAGGACGATATCTATTTTCTGGGCAGTATTGTGCTCATCAAGGAGGAAGGTAAACCATACGCTGAGGTGATAGATGGTCAGCAACGACTCACAACGCTGACGATTTTATTGGCGGCCTTGACCCATCGGGCTTCCAGTGCAATTCAGCAAACATTTCGGCTCTATCTCTGCGAACCTGGTAATGCGCTGGAAGGGTTGGAAAACAAGCCCCGTTTGACGTTGCGTGAACGTGACCGAGCGTTTTTTAAGCAATACGTGCAAGGTGTGGCTCTGGACGAACTGTTGAACTTAGACCCCGCTCAATTAGACAACGAATCGCAACGTAACATACAAGCCAACGCCAAGTTGTTGCTCCAGCAGCTTGATTCAAAATTTGGCTCGAATACAGATGCCATCACCCAATTTGGTAAATTTTTGGTTCAACGCTGCTTCCTAGTGGCGGTATCAACGTCAAGTCAGCAGTCTGCTTTTCGGGTGTTTTCGGTACTCAATAGCCGAGGTTTAGACCTGCTGCCGACAGATATTATAAAATCAGATGTTATTGGAAAAATTCATCCTGACAACCAAGACGATTACAACGAAATCTGGGAAGAATTGGAGGTTGAAACTGGGCGTGATGGCTTTGCAGAGGTCTTTGGCCACATTCGCACGATTTATGCGAAAGACAAGGCGCGTCGTGCTTTGTTGGAAGAGTTCCGCGACCGTGTAATTATTAAGGAACCCTCCTCAGAAGATTTGGTTGATAAAGTTATTGCTCCTTACGCCCAAGCTTACTTGGTTGCCAAACATGCACAATACGTATCTACGGAAAACGCTTCTGAAATCAATGCACTGCTTCGATGGTTGAAACGCATTGAAAATTCCGACTGGCTTCCCAGCGCCATGAAATTCTTGGCTGAACACGCCTCTGATGCCGAGTATGTGCACTGGTTTTTCAAGCGGCTGGAGAGATTGGCTGCGTATATGCACGTGTGTGGATACGACGTCAACAAGCGCATTGAACGTTATGCCAGGGTGTTGTTCGCACTGGAAGACCAAAATTCAGCAACAAACCCAGTCACTGCTGTTGAACTTGATGCCGATGAAAAAACCAAGTTTCTGACATGCTTGCAGGGTGAAATTTACACCATGACAGCCCGTCGTCGCAATTACCTCATCCTTCGACTGGACTCTTTTCTGGCCGACGGTGCCGCAACATACGACCCAGCTATTTTGACCATCGAGCATGTGTTACCCCAAACGGTTGCCGAGGATTCGATGTGGGCGAAACAATGGCCAGATGTGAAACAGCGGCTGTATTGGTTGCATCGACTTGCCAACTTGGTACCACTGAACCAACAGCGCAACTCTCGTGCTCAGAACCACGATTTCGAACGCAAGAAGCATGCTTATTTTGCAGGCCGTCAGGGCGTTTCATCATATGTCTTGATAACCCAGGTACTCAACACACCCAGCTGGACGCCTGATGTCGTGGCGCAACGTCAACAAGACCTGGTGGATGTGCTGTCGACAGCTTGGAGTCTGAAATGACAGAACCACAGCAAAGCAGTAGGGTTGCAGGTGATGTTCTTAACGCTTTGAAGAAGGCGATTCAAACCGCAGCCAAAGGCAACTCACACACCGCCACCACCGCCGCCGCTGTGCTTTGGCCAGACAAGGAGCAGCAATGGCTGTGCGCTTTGCCTATGCTTCAGACGCTGATGCCCAACCTGTGCGTGCTGGGTGACTACGACCCAGGGCTGCGACGAGGTCCTGCGATTTGGCTCAAGTGCGCGATTGCCGGTCTGGTGCCTGAGGTTGACGTGACTGAGGTGCCCATTGTCTACCTGCCAGGTGTTAGCCGTTCAGAGTTGCGCGCCATCGAATCGTGTCCACGTGACCTGCAACCCTTGGCGGAACTGCAATACCGGGGCGTGTTCTGGAGCCAATTGAACGGCAAAGATTGGACGCTCGGAGCGTTTCTGTCCTCCAAAAACGGTGGTTTGGGCCTGGATGTGGCGCAAGACAAGGCCACACAGGAAGCGCTGATGCAAGCGTTGCAAGCTGGCGTTTTGCTGTCATGCAACTTGAACGACCTGCAGCAGCGGTCTATCAACAGCGAATGGTTGTTGACGTTGATTGCCCCCAATCCCAACCGAGACCTGCTGGCATGGATGAACGCACCGGATGCCACAGCGCAACAGTGGGGCGCAGTCCTCTGGAGCGTGTTCACAAAACGCTGTCAGTCAGACTTTGGTTTTGACCCCGTAGCGGATGGGGTACTGGCTGCGGCTGAACGTCTTGCCCAGGCAGACGGCAAGTGGGCTGCTGTATCAGTTCTGTACCACGACTCATTTGGCAGCTTTCCTCACGTCTTTGACCTCCTGGCCAAACTTCAACCTCCTCAGCTGGGACTCTTTCCCAAACCAGACCAGTTGTCCGGTTACCCGCAAGCCAACGAACAAGGCGAATCTGCCCTGCGCTACGCCTTGTCAGCTTGTGCAGCGATGAATGCTTCGCAAGCACGTGCTGCCGTGCTGGCTGCTGAAAAAGAACACGGTATCCGACGCAATTGGATTTGGGCCCGCATGGGTCAATCAGCACTGGCCACTGCACTGGCACCTCTCGCCGAAGTTGCGCAGCGCAGTGCCAGCGTGCCCATTGGTCAAACATCTGCTGAACTTGCCCACAACTACCTTCAGACTGGATGGCAAGTCGACGATGCAGCCCTAAGGGCACTGGCTGCGGTGCAAACCAAGGCTGATTTGGACGTCGTGGGCGGTGCTTTGCGCGCAATCTACCTGCCCTGGCTCGAAGAAACAGCATACCGGCTACAGCAAGTCACCAAGACTACTGGTGGCCTCCAACCCTTGACCACAGCGGCAACAGGTACGCTCACTGATGGAACCTGCATCGTCTTTGTAGATGGACTGCGTTACGACGTTGCCAACCAGCTTCAATCCCGTTTGACATCGCTGGGGCCTACACACCTGACGGCCCAGTGGAGCAGTCTGCCATCAGTGACTGCGTCTGGCAAAGCGTGGTGTTCACCTGTGGCCCATCTCATTACCGGCACCCCAGAAGACATCGAGTTTGAACCCAGGGTTGCTGCGGATGGCAAACCGCTCTCCGGTCATAACTTTCGCAAGCTGCTCAAAGAACAAGGCATTCAGCCGCTCGACAAGCATGAGATTGGGAGCCCACAAGGGCGTGCTTGGACACAAGCCGGCGACTTGGACCACTACGGGCATGAACATGGCATCAGACTGGCCCGGGACATGGACATGCAACTCAATCAAGTCGTTGAGCGCATTGCCGAGTTGTGCGCTGCCGGCTGGAAACGGATACGCATCGTCACAGACCACGGCTGGTTGCTGATACCTGGTGGCTTGCCAAAATCGGAACTCGCAAAACACCAGACTGAGACACGTTGGGGGCGCTGTGCGGTGCTCAAAGGCAACGCCAACGAAACCGCCCTGACATTTGGCTGGGACTGGTGCAAGGACGTCCAGGTTGCTTACGCACCTGGCGTTACGAGCTTCATTGCCGGTGCAGAGTATGCCCACGGTGGTATCAGCCTACAGGAGTGTTTAACGCCTGTTGTACAGCTGGATTGCACAGCTACGACCAACGCGAGTGCAACAGTTACCATCCAGTCCATCACCTGGCGCGGACTGCGCTGCACCGTTCAAATCGAAGGTGCTTCGACCGGTCAACAGATAGACATCCGAACCAAAGCCTTATTGGCCAGCAGTTCTCTGGCAGCCAACCCTAAGCCACTGGATGCAGCAGGTAAAGCCAGCCTTGCTGTGCTCGATGACGACCATGCAGGGGCTGCTGCTGTGGTGGTGGTGCTGAACGCAGACGGTGAAGTTGTACAGAAACAATCCACCACAGTAGGTGAGCAATAAAAATGCAAATGGATGAGCTTGACCGCAAGGCTGCGTCTGCCTTTGAAGGCTACGTGGTGCGCAAAGACTTGGTGCGTACCTTCAGCCGCCAGTTTCCGGTACCCACTTATGTCGTCGAATTCTTGCTGGGACGCTACTGCGCCACCACCGACGAGGCTGAAATCCAAGAGGGACTGGACATTGTGCAGCGCCAATTGGCTTCAAGAACAGTCAAGGCTGGCGAGGAAGAGCTCTTCAAAGCCCGTGCGCGTGAATCTGGCTCCGTCAAAATCATTGACATCGTTACTGCTCGCTTGGATTCCAGAACCGATTCCTACTTGGCCACGCTGCCCAGCCTTCGTTTGAACGATGTGCGCCTGACCCCGGAAATGGTGAAAGACAACGAGCGTATGCTGACCGGCGGCTTCTATGCCGAAGTGACGCTGGGCTACGATGCCTCGATTGCCCAGGAAAAAAATGGACGGCCTTTTGGTGTTGATGCGCTACGTGCCATCCAGTTGTCCAAACGTGAAGTCTTGGGTGTACTGGCCAAAGGCCGAGAGCAATTTACAACGACAGAGTGGCGCGACTTGCTCTTGCGCAGCGTGGGCTTTGAACCAGAGACCCTGCCAGAACACGGCAAAGATGCACTGCTGCTCCGTATGGTGCCCTTCGTCGAACGCAACTACAACCTGGTGGAGCTTGGGCCTCGTGGTACCGGTAAATCGCACCTGTTCCAACAAGTCTCGCCGTACGCACACCTCATATCCGGCGGCAAAGCTACCGTGGCCAAGATGTTCGTCAACAACCAGAACGGTGCCCGCGGCTTAGTCTGCCAGTACGACGTGGTGTGCTTCGACGAAGTCTCCGGTGTCTCGTTTGATTCCAAAGACGGGGTCAATATCATGAAGGGCTACATGGAGAGCGGTGAGTTCTCGCGGGGCAAAGAAAGCATCCGTGCTGATGGCTCCATCGTTCTTGTGGGCAACTTCGATGTGGACGTTGAGCACCAGCAACGTGTTGGTCACCTGTTTGGCCCGCTGCCTCCTGAGATGCGTGATGACACCGCGTTCATGGACCGCATCCATTGCTTCTTGCCGGGCTGGAATGTGCCCAAACTCAATCCCGGCTTGTTTACCCAGCACTTTGGACTGGTGAGCGACTTCTTGTCCGAATGCTTTACCCAGCTGCGCAACCAGAGCCGTGTTTCAGTGTTGCAGGGACGTGTGCGCTGGGGTGGAGCGTTGTCAGGGCGTGACTTGAATGCGGTCAACAAAACCGTCAGTGGCTTGCTCAAGCTGCTGTACCCCAACATCGACATGGCTGTCAGCGAAGAAGACCTCGAATGGGCCGTACGACTGGCACTGGAAGTCCGCCGCCGGGTCAAGGAGCAGCAAAAGCGCATCGGTGCAGCTGAGTTTCGCAACACCCACTTCAGCTACACCATTGGAGCAGAGGGGGTCGAAAAATTTGTCAGTACACCGGAGTTACAGAGCCAGGCAGGGATTGGCGACGAGCCACTCGAATGCGGACAGATATGGACGCTCAGCCCAGGCGGTCAAGATGAAAACCCCGGTCTTTTCCGACTGGAGGTAACCGAAGGACCAGGCAGTGGTGTACGGGTGCTCAACAACCCTGTTCCAGCTGCATTCAAAGAGTCCATTCGATTCGCTGAACAAAATCTTTACGCGCGTTCCCGACAATTGGTGGGTGACCGAGACCCCCGTTCTCACGAGTTTTCAGTTCAGCTGCGGGGCTTCGATGCTGCTAAATCCGGTAGCAAAACGGGGATATCAGCACTGATTGCACTGTCAAGCGCTTTGCTCAAAAAGTCAGTGCGTGGTGGCCTAGTGGTCGTGGGAGAAATTACACTGGGCGGAGCCATAGAGCCTATCAATAACGCTGTTACCTTGGCTGAGATTGCGGTGGAAAAAGGAGCGAAGGCGTTGTTATTGCCGGTCGCATGTCGCCGACAACTGTTTGATTTATCTGATGAGATGGCCACCAAGCTTGATATTGAATTTTATAGAGACGGTCAAGATGCCTTGCTCAAGGCACTTGAAAATTGAAGTTTACCCAGCCTGAGTTTCGTCTCGCAGACGCTTTTAAACAGTAAGGCACCTTGCATCCAAAAAAGCAAAATCCTCCAGCTACGAGTCCAACGCTGAACGGCTCTACGTCGCCCTAATCCATGCGAAGCGTGGGCACCTTGTTGTTGACTTAATTCAAGTTTTTTCTTGAAAAGCATACAAACAGAGACGTGTGCTGTATACTTTTAACGTGTCGAAAGACAACCAGGCTTGGTCGCTTGGCAAACGGTGTAAAAATGGTGCCCCCACGAGAGTGTGGGGGCAATTTCTTTACGACTTCATGCTTTACTTTTGAAGTACGTGCGGACTGTTTTTTGGCGGGCCGTGCGGGGACGCGTTCGCGCGTGCCGGTTCCGTTTGCCGGTCGACCAACCCTGTGCGGTCTGCCACTCCGTTCTTGGTCGAACGCGTGGCAGGTAAACACCTGTTCAAACGGAGCCAAAAAATGGCTGAGACCTCTCCCACCCCCATCTCTTTATTCGTCGCCAGCATAGGCGATGTTGAGCAGTTGTGCGTCAAGGCACGACCAATGCACCGCTACCTTGGTACGCCGAACAAATTCATTCGATGGTTCAACGAAGCAATTCAGAAATTCAAACTGCAACAACACGTTGATTTTGAGTCAACCTTTGACCAACCTCAGAAATTCAAAGAAACGGTCAACAAAGACACAGGTTCAGAGCCCCCTTTTCTTGAAGACTTTTATTTTAGTCTAAAAATAGCAGTGATGTTGTCTGCTTCAGAAAAAACTCCCAATGCACTGCACTTGCACGCTTGTTTGTTGTCCAAAATCTATCCTGCTGCTGACGAATCGTTGGTGCCAACTGATTCTTCGGTCAATCTTGATAGTTCACATTCAGCGGGCTGTATCAATACTGAGCAATTAAAAACTATTAAAGGCATGATGGAAGAGCGTTCTCGACGCACTCAACAGCATCCGCAAACCATCTGGACAGAATTTAAGAAAAAATTCAAAATTTCCAGCTACTCTGATTTGCCGATGGAGAAATTTAATGAAGGTTGCGACTTTTTGCAAAGACCACATGCCCATGATGCTCAGCAAAATTCGTTCAAATTTGATGTCCCACCTGAAATTCAGAGTCTGGTCGAGCGCATGACTTTTTCTATTGTAGGTCACGGCATGGACTCTTTGAAATTGGCTATCCAAAGATATCTGGTTGAAAACAGCAAGCCACATGAATTGAGTAGTACTGATTACGTCCGAGGTTTGCTTTCTTCATTGTGCTTGAAAGAAATTCTGAGGTAGAAAGCCTTGTGCTGGGTGGTGTATTTTTGACAAAAACCACCATTACTTAGAGCTTGCATAAATTATTGGCAGATACTGGTGTAGCGCGCCAGTATCTGCTTTTTATTTGACTATACTCATTACATACACTTCAAATAATCAAGGAGTATTCATAATATGAGTATCAAGAAAAGTAAGAGAATAGTCATTGCCACTGTCAACGAAAAAGGCGGCACCGGTAAAACCACTGTAGCCATTAATTTAGCGACAGCATTATTTCGCCAAGGACGAGAAGTTGTGTTAATAGACGCTGACCCACAAGGAACTACGCGGGATTGGCGTGCATCCAGTCCTGAAAACATCAACTTACCACGAGTAATTAGAATTGACCGGCCTCAAGACTTACGTCCAAATGTCGCTGCATCGTCGGAAGAAATAATTGTCATCGATGGCCCGGCGAAGGCCGCAGAGATGTCAGCAGCAATTTTGCAGCTGGCCGATATTGCATTGCTGGTGATTCAACCATCGGGGGCCGATATTTGGGCTAGCGCCGCTGTAGTCAAACAAATCCAGTCTCAAAGAAAATACGGCGACAATCTACATGCTGCGTTCCTCGTCAACTGTGTAATTGCTTGCAGCAAGCTGGGCCGACTTGTAAAAAACGGCATGTGGAACGACTATGAAGATATCGAGCAATTCGAATCAGTCGTCAGTAACCGTGTGGCCTTTGCTACTTCACTCACCGATGGAGTTTCGGTTTTTGAGCTGCATGACTCGAATGCTCAGAGAGAAATTAACAACATCGTTCAAGAGATGGAGGCCGCACAATGGCTTTGAAAACGAAACCACTTGAGCTTGTCCGAGAAGACATCCCAACCGCAGTAGGGGTGGACGGTCAGGTTCGCATCAATCTCAATACCAGCCCCGAGTTACGCGAAGCGTGGAAGAAAGCGGCTCGCGCGCGTCACATGAGCGTAACGACGCTTATCCACTTGTCTGTTAGCGCTTATCTTGGTGAAGATGCGATACTCATTCAAGACTCATGAACTACTCACGCTATACTCAATTGCACTAACTCTAACGTATTGTTTAGGCGACTCGTATCCGGACTTCCAGTCCGTAATTCAGACTTACCAGCTTTAGTTAGTAGTTACGTGATAAAAAAATTTTTAGGTCATTCCATAAAAATAAAAGCCAGCACGAAAGCTGGCGTTTTTGAGTTGGATGATAGTTCAAAAAATCAATCAGCTTCCTTGACCTGATAATCCTTCAGGTTTGGCTGCTCCTTCAATTTTTTAAACCAATCTGGAGCGTTAGTGCCCGGGCCTGGACGACGCACCCAAGTTTCATCAGGATTTTCTGGATTGAAATAAGTATTGTATTTGCGGGTGCTATTTTTTTTGTTGTCATTATCCTCTTTAGACTTGTTGGGCTTGACAGCAGAAGTGGTATTATTTACAACTGCATTCAATTCTTTAAGTGAGAACAAGTCTAGCGGATTTAGGTTGTACTCTTGAATAAATTCTTTCACCTCCTTTACGTTATCAGCTCTCTCTTTTTGCTTGATTTCTTCTAAAAGGCGTTTTCGTTCAGCCAGTTGTTGTTCCAGCTCAGCAAGCTCGCGCTCAAGGTCAGCACGTGGTACTACGGACATAGACATACAATTGTTCTCCAAATGAAACCTGTATTCTATACGGGCCGGGCGGCCTCAAACTGAAGTGCAAACATCTTTTATCTAAAGTGTTGGCATGACAACTCAAAGAGCCAAGTACCAGCGACTGCTGCAGCTCAAAGACTGCACTCCTTTGTAGCAGGTTTTCGGGTCTGATAACTTGGGACTGCCATGAGGTCTGGTGATACATTGAAAGTGTCAGCACAGTCCAGCCAATCATGAAAATAGACAAACTGCGTGAATACTCGAGGTTCATTTCGTAAAAACACGAATTTTTCCACTGGAATGCCAGTTTTTCTCAGGCATACATCCAGTTCCGTTTTCATTTTTTGCGCCGAAGCACTTGCTCGCGTAACCATATCGCGAATAGGCCTTCAGAATGCTTTGGGCGTGTTACGCACCTTGGTGTGAATGCGCAACGGAAGTTCGGCATCCATCAATGCCAGGCCAACAGCATCAGTCGGTGTATCTAATAGCAGACCCAGATGCTCCAAACTGCCGAACACCTGCAACGCACGGGCCAGATAGGTAAGTGCTGTTCCCGGATGACCGGCTTCCAATCGACGTACGGTACTCACCGAAACGCTCATGCGTGAAGCTAGGTCCGCCTGCGAAAACCCACGACGGCGTCGCGCAAGTTCGATGTTTTTGCCCAGTGCTCTGATAGCCCGGTCTGCAGCTAAGTTGGGGGTAGTAACCATAAAATAAACATCCTTATAAGACGTATTATGCTGCGTAATCGTTCTTATGGGAGTGTTTGTGCAGGTGTAGTACAGGTTTCGCTCAAATAATCGTATCTTCATACGGTATTACGAAAATACGTTTAGAGCTGGCGAACTTACACCTTGCATGATAAACTCATTTATCATGGAACAAAAAAAGCACAACACTTTGCGCATCGTAAACGAGTTAGAAGCCATGCGCCAAGCTCGAGGTTGGACTCAAGAAGAGCTTGCGGCCAAGGCTTGCGTCAGCCGGATGACGGTGTCTCGGGTTGAATCAGGTTTTGACCCACGACTGTCCACCGTGTGGGACCTCACCCGAGCCCTTGGCTTAGAGCTGGTGCTAGTACCGCGAGAACTGACCCGAGAGGTTCAGGGTTTCATTCAGTCAGGTGGGCGTATCCTAGGGCAACCACCGGGCGTTGATGCTCCAAAGTCGATTGTGGACCTTTTGAGGTAATCAGCATGGCAACTGGTCTGAAATATTTACGTTTATATTTGCACGATGATGCCGGAGAGCGGCGAGCGATTGGACACCTCTCTGCCTTCGGGGATATGCTGCGAATCTCGTTCGACGATTCCTACATCACAGACCGTGACCGACCTACATTGTCTCTGCAGTACGTCGGGGCTACTGAATCAGATACCCAAGCTATTTTGCGTTCAAGCAAAGACCGTCGATTAGTGAGTAATGATGGACGTTGGCCTGCCTACTTTCAAAATCTGTTACCAGAGGGACATAATCGAGACCGATTGGCTAAAGAGCGAGGTTGTGATAAAGACGATGAATTTGAATTATTAGCTGCAGCAGGCCATGACTTAATGGGTGCAGTAGAAGTAGAACCTTTATTAGAAGGTGAAAGCGTCCCAACAGTTGTTGCCGAGTGGCATCAAGCGATGGGAATTCATGCGGCTGAGTCCGACTTGGTAGCTGTTCCTGTTGAAGATGCAGCAGCCATTCCAGGCGTTGTTTCTAAATTTTCAGCAGTTCAAGACGGCCGTAGGTATGTAGTTAAACGTAACGGTAGCGCAGGTAGCTACATTTTAAAGCTGCCATCAACTCGACACCCTGATTTAGCTGAAATCGAGTACAAAGGATTTCAATTATGTGAAGCACTTGGATTGAAATGCGCACGAGCTTTAATCATCAAAAAATCTGATGCTGAATTACCGGAGCATGTTCCATTTGAGCATCTTTTAGCAGTAGAACGATTTGACCGAACAGCAGCCGGTCGAATTCACATGGAGGAATTCGCACAAGCAATGGGGTTTACTCCAAAACAAAAATATGGCACTAATATCTTTAAGGATTACGGCCAAATACTTCGAGTACTAAACATGTACTCACTGCAACCTAAAGCGGATATTCAGGAATTTCTATACAGATTTGTGGCGTTTGTACTATTGGGTAACACTGATGCTCATTTGAAAAACTGGGCATTGCTTTATCCTGATGGGAAGAATCCGGTATTAGCTCCAGTTTACGACCCGGTAAGTGTCTCTAGTTTCTTCGAGTCAGCATCTCCTTTATACTACGCCATTAATAGAAAAATTGACGAGCATTTATGTAGAATGACTTGGTCTGACTTAGAAAGCTTAATGTATGCAGGGGGATTAAATCAGGTTTCTATTTTTATGAAAAAATGTAAAGAAGTTGTAAAGCGAGCACAAGCTGACTGGCCTGAGCTGCTTAAAGATGCACCTGCCAGTATGCAAAAAGAAATTAGCCAAAGATTACATGGTAAGGCCGGTTTGGCTAAAATTTAGGATGTGTTGTTACGAAAATATCGTAATATCGGGTACATGGGCACGCTGGTGCCGTGAGGTTCTGGATTCGTTGCTCAGACAAGCCATGCTGAGGTGCACCGCGCAAGCTCGACGAGGCAGTGCTGGAGTGTTTGACACAACGAACCAACGACAAGCCCTTGATAGTGGTGCAATTGCTGCAGCCTCATATTGAGGAGCAAGAACATGACTAAGAACCACACTTTTTGGGGGTAATATCATTGCCTCACAGCCACCGCCTGGCAGAAAATTTTTACTTCGACTTGCGTCTGTATAGGTCTTTTTTCTGAAGATTAGACAGGTACAAAGCGCTTTACCGTGCCACTTTCAGTGATGACCTCTTGGTCAAACTCAGCCATTGGCCGCAACCACGTGATGCTCTTATCTCCCCGCTCGGCCCGGTACAAAATGCCGGGTTGCAGTGTGGCCTCAATCATGCAATGCCCAACGACCGTATAGATTTCACCTTTGTAGTGTCGCAGTTTTTGTCCTGGTAAGAGGTGAGTAGGAATGGAAGATGAGATACTCATGGTGTGAGCTTGTCCTGTAATAACGGTTAGATTAAGAAATTAGGCGTGAAGAAATTTCGCTGCTTCCCCACTGTTACAGCAATCCTTGGCGTTGCGCTTCGTACCACACAAACGGCGAAAGAAATTTCAAGGTTTCAGGATGCTTGTTTTGTAAATACATCCTGTATTGCCGCTGACGCATTGTTTTGTGACTTGGGCTGTTCAATTTAAGCCGATGAATGGTACTGCTGGCCCTAACAGCCGTAGCTGCATCAAGTTCAGGATTGGGAAATATTTCACCACTGGCCAGATTCAGTAGAAAAGTATTGGGTTGAAGACCGATGGGGTCCAGCACATCGTCAAAGTGATGCTTGTTGCGGTTGGCACCGAGGCAAGACAGGCGATAATTTGACCACTCGTAAGCTTGGTGGGGATACTTGGACTTGGCCAGAAAATGGTCTGTGGAGCTCGCACCAATGACCCACTCAAAATAAATCGAGAGGTAGGCGCAAACACCACCGTAGGCCAACCACAACTGTTCAGACGAACGCGTCCAATAATCCTGAATCTCGGTTCCGCGTCGTAATGGCTCACCGATTGCAATACCCTTGGCAGCCAACCAGTGCAAACCGGGTTGCCTGACCCTGGCATCGAAATCAATGGGCTCTGGCTGGAGCTCGACCGGAATCATGTGAGCCAGCCCTTGGCCTTGCCTATGTAGCGCCAGTTGAACAAAAAGCTGTCGGTCGGCGGTAAACAGCGTACCAATGCTGCATGCACCTCTGCAACCTGTTGAGGGTCGGGTCGCGCAGTCTCCAGCAAAGCCGACGCTTGCTGAATCAAGGCCTCGTATTCGACGGGGCGACCACTGGACAGGTCAAAGGCCTCGCTGGTCAACCAACCCTCCACATCGCCGTGCCGCTCAAACGGACGTTGGGTCAAGACCACGCCGGTTTCCTCCAAATCCAAGTCCAACCAGCTGTCTTTCGCACTGTCGAAATGTGGTTCGGCCGAGGCCATCACCAGCGGCGAATGCGTCGTAGCAATCAGCTGCAACTGGGCTTCCGAGCTGTCGAACAGAATGCTGGCCACTTCCAACAGTGCGGGCACAATCTTGCGCTGCCACTGTGGATGCAGATGCGACTCCACCTCATCCACCAACAGCACCATCTGCCGCGTGGGCTGTTCGCGCAACAACTTGGCAGCCTTACCGTGTTCTTGCCAAGCCCAGACCAGCATGTACGCCAGCGCCAAAATGCGACGAATCCCCGACGAGGCATGCAACACCGGCACCTCTTGTCCGTACGGCATACGAACGGTCGGAATGTCGCGAACATCGTCCAAGCTGATGCGCGTGAGTGCGCCGGGGGTCAGGGATTCCTGGTCAGACGGTGACAGTACCGCCAACACCTTCTTCAAGACCTCGAAAGCCGCACTGTTTTCCTTTTGCCACGCCGCCCAGTCCAGCACCAAGCCCAAGCACAGCCGTTTGCCGTCTCGACCTTCCAGCCCGTCCCATACTTCGCTAGGATTGAACACGTAAGCGGGAAGCCTGTCCTGCACATCCGCACCGTCTTGCGTCAACCAATAATTGCGTGCGGGGTCCCACAGGGCAAAGCTGCCATCGGACATCGCATACACCACCAACCCAGCGTTGGCCGGTCGACCAGAACGCCCTGTCCATGCCTGTTCGCGTGCATGGTACTCACTGACGTAAGGTTCACCGGTATCCAGCGAAAAGCCAATGCTCGCTGGTCCATCACCCAAGGGCAATGCACAACGTCCCGACGCCAGCCGTGGATTGACCTCAGCCGGCCAACGGCGCGTCATGGCCCACCACGCGATGTCCAACAGAAAGCTTTTGCCCAGTCCGTTGTCACCCGTAACCAAATTCAACCGTGGGGCAAATTCCAGCTCCAGCTTTACTGCGGGCCCCACGTTATTCAATCGCAAATGCTTGAGCATTCAAAACCTTTTTGCATTTGTGTCATTCAAGATTATGGCGAGTGAACTATTCTTTATCCGTCGACGTTAATTCATCTCCGCTCATTTTACTCCAATTCGCTGGACGCTTGAGCTGAGTTCGACGGTTTAAAAGCGAAATAATTTCTGAGTTAGAAAACCACAATGCCTTCACCAGCTCTAATGTTAACTCCTCAAATTCATATCCACGTCCAAAACTGCCAGCGGCCACGGGCATCATTGCACAAACTTCATCGCAAAGTTGTTTGTGCTGCTGCAGTAACTGCTGCAATTTTTTCTCTGGTAATAATTCCATCTCCGTAGACTCAGTATCCTGCCCTAGTAAACGGTTTTTTTGCTCTTGCAAACTGGTCGCAGCAGTATAGAAATTTGACACCAATTTTTGCACACTAGCATCTTGCAAGAATTCTTTCAGATGAGGGTCTTGTGCGACTTCGGCTGCATAATGGTGTGCGGTACTTAAAATCTGCGTCAATCGTTGTTGTTGCCGTTGCCGCTCGAGCAATTGCTTGCGTTCACGTGCAGGCTGCAACACACGGGTCTCTATTCGTTCCATCAACTCGTCAAATCGTTCTTGACGACCCAAGGTGTTATCACGCAAGAGCTGTAAAAAATCAGATGGTATTTGTGTGCAGTCGCTCGAAAAACTCCCAAGGTACTGCTGCACCGACCGACCTCCACGCCCGCTGCTAGATTTCTCGTAGTGGTTGCAAAACAACGCAACGCTCTTGGGGCCAATTTTAAGTGAAACGGATTGGTTGATTTTTTGCGGTGGTAGATTAGATGATTCTTTATTTTTTGACATGGTAAGCTCCTTTAAAGATTGAATTAATTGTTAGATAATAAGTATAGGTGTTGCGTGCGATGATAATGCCTTGTCTGGTAGGTGTATACCAAGAAAATCCAACCCACAAGTCAAAGTCTACCCGTTAAGCACAGGAAGCCTGCTGTCTAATTACTGGATATTGACCCAGAGTCAACGCACAATGCCTCAGATTGCACTACCCGTTAAAATTTATTGAACGGCTCGGTCTACCGGGTATTGTGAATCGGTGATTTGGTAATGGCCTGCAACGGCAGTGAGGCAATTCGAGCAGACGACTATGACCATGCCAGTTTGCAAATAATACCCCATGCAACAAGCTTTAATTACCATATTGAGCAGAAATGCACCGGGACGGTAATGGTATTGATGGTGGGTTTTTTGGCGTATGCTGGTTTGAAAAACAGCCTATCGATGAAGAGCAGTGCCCCATGGGTTGCGCTGATTCCTGCTGAAATCAAAAACCAACCTGCATGATTTTTGAACCATAGTCGCGGTAGATTGTTGATGACAAACAACGCTGCAGCATCTGAAATAGCAGAGCAACCAGCATCTCGTTTGGCGACTCGGCGTATGCCAATTCATCCGCTAAACAAGAAGTTGCAACAGCAGTTCAAAAAGCAGTTGACCAGAGTATAAAAACGGTCTGCCAAGCCAGTTTAGAGGAGGCGAAATACGGGCCTGAAACCGCATTTTTGCACTTGAATTTTTTGTAGGGTACCCGACCTTGCCGACGTTAAGAGAGTCATATAGCCCCCCTGAGGCTGCCGACGTTTGTAGACTGTATTTTGCCGGAATATTGACCTCAGGACTACGGTGGCTTTTACAGTTCAGTGTTTACCGGCATTGGGGGCTGGATTTCATGCCTGAGCGGGTGACGTAATGCGGGTATTTGATGGGCCATTGCAGCCAGACCGACAAGCAAAATAAAGTTCAATTACAGCGGCCTGGAGATTGAAAATTTCAAGCCATTGGCATGCATTTTGACGGGCTCGCTGCCACCACATCAGCCCATATCCCGGCGTTCAACGCACGGCACCTGCATCGCTCCAAATTTGTGGCTCCAAGCCCCGCATGACAACCTGCACGACAACTGGGTGCCAACCGCAACATTGACCGACGACCCAGCTCACACCGTCAAAACGTAAAATATCATTCTCATCTTTTTTAAACCAAGTGACACCTCGCTCAACCAAAGGTGTGTGACCGTCCTGTTGCGACCATTTGTGCTTTACTTGTTTAGCATTCTCTGAGAAATGCCACATACCTTGAGCATTGGTGACGTGGCAAGCCGTACGCAAAGCCAGTCACCTGAGCTCTGGCCAAACGTTCAGGTGTCCACCGCACGACCATGTCACTGCGACTGACCACGACCCCATACCGTGAACTGCTGTGGAGTGGGTGCGAGCGCTGGAACCGCTTCTGGTCTCGCACTCGTTGAAACGTGCGGCCATTGGCCTCAACCAGTCTGGCACAAAAGTTCTCAGCCAGACATTAGATATCGATGGTGCTTGATTGGTGGTAAACATATTGCGGTGCATTCAATGTTGCCGGTAGAAAATCCCTCCTCGCACCCTAACTGCCTGGTCAAACAAATACCTATTATCGGGCTTACACCATGGATTAGATAACTTGGTCAGTCGACAGGCATTCAGTGAACAGACAACACTATACTTAATTTTAGGAGCTTATCGAATCGCCATGACTGAACAATACCAAAACCCAATGAATTTCACTACCATACAAATCCATCACTCAAGTACCACGGCATACAGATTAAGCCAACTGGCCAAAAGTAAAAATAGCGAAATCCGCCTACGTGTAGCTGAAGATACGAATACCCCAGCTGATGTATTGTCTGAACTTGCAAGAGATAACGTGAGGTGGGTGCGAGCCAATGTCGCCAACAATCCCAACACCTCAGCTACGGATTTAATTCGATTGTCCCAAGACACCGAACCTATCGTACGGGCTTGCGTGTCTAAAAATTCCAGTACCCCATTTGAAATCATTCAACAACTTGCCAGCGACCCAATTCCTTGGGTTAGACAATGCATTGCCGAGAACCCTCATCTGCTGTTGTCGAGCGCACACCAACCCATTTGCCTGATGGGCTTACATGGTAGTGACTTTGGTTCAATGCCAAGCGCAAAAGAAATTACGACAAAAAAGCCACCCGAAGGGTGGCTGGAGAGAAATCAAATATTGCCTGGTTTAAATTCACTCTTGGGAGAGCAGACTACATGATAGACGAAGCGGAATTTTCTCCAGACCTCAGCGTGTTTGGAATTTTGCCTGACGGCATCTGGGTCGGAAGCCCAAGCCAAGAACGCATCCTTTTGTTCTTTTGTCAACTGTTTCAAATCAATGCCGGAGACCATACTATTATTTCCTTTTTAACAACAAGCGATAGTGCTTGCAAATTAGTATAGAAACAAAAATACCGATTTTTGGTTAGATTTGAAGTTACGTGACACTATACCTAGATAGCTGAGGTCAAATTGGTGAGGTATCCAAAAAAGTGAGCGTGCGGTCGCAGATAGAGTTCGGTGTGGATTTATGGAGAAATCAGCGGGCTGGAGCGTAGGCAGCTGGTGGGCTGAAGAGGGGGGTAGATTGCTGGAATTGGCGCAAAAACAACAAAAATCTTGTTTAAGTTGGTAAAGGTGGTGATTTTGGTGGGTGTTTTGGTTTAGACATAACCTACATTATGTCCAATGCAGTACCATCCACGCATGAACAGCTTGACTTCTTTACTGCCAAGTGCACAGGTTTCGAATACGTCATCACCCGTCCCACGACCAGCGCTCACCGCTGCCACGACGGATGCCCAGGCGGTGGAGCTGTGGTTGGTCAAGCACAGCTCGGTGCCCAACACGTTGTCGGCGTACAAGAAGGAGGCCGAACGCTTGTTGTTCTGGCTGCACGACCAAGGCCTGACGCTCCAGGACCTCAAGTTGGAACACGTGCTGGCCTACGACGCTTTTTTGTTAGACCCACAGCCGCGGGAGAAGTGGTGCCTGCAGCAGCAGCCGCGCTACCTAGCACCAGGGGTGTTCAATCCGCAGTACCGCGAGGTGCGCAAGGTCACGCGTTACCTCAAGAGTGGCGAGCTCAATCCCGCCTGGAAGCCTTTTGTCGGTGGGCTAAGTGCTGCAGCGCACCGCCACGCGCTGGGCATTTTGTTTGGGCTGTACGAGTTTTTGGTTGCCACCGGCTATGTGTACGTCAACCCGTTTCGGGCTGCACGCAAGCGTTCGTCACCCCCAGTCAAGACGGTAGTGCGGTACGTTGAAAAGGAGGTGCTGCAAGCGGCACTGGCCGAGTTGGAACAGTGGCCTGAGGCGAGCGAGCAGGAGTTTCGGCGCAAGGAGCGGGCGATTTTTACGGTGCGGTTCTTGTGTTTGACGGGGTTGCGGCGTGCTGAACTGGCGGACATGCGCTGGGAGCACATTCACCAGCAGCGCGGGGAGTACTGGTTGCGTGTCCAGGGCAAAGGCAAACGTGGCGGTGATATTCCGCTGACCGAAGCTGCGGTAGCCACGCTCAACCGCTACCGTAAGTCGTTGTGGCGCGGTGAGTTCCTGGGTGACGACGTGGGGCCGGTACTGATGGACTTGAACGGTAAAAATGGGTTGGGCAACCAAGCGGTACACCTCATCGTGACGACCACCTTGCGCAGCTTGTCGGACCCACGGTTGCGAGAGGTCTCGGCCCATTGGCTACGGCACAGTGCGGCTTCCCTGATGTTGGATGCAGGAGTCCCATTGCAGGACGTGCGGGACAATTTGCGCCACAGCAATATCAGCACGACCAGCGGCTACATCCATACAAACCGCGAACGGCGTCATCAGCTCACCGCACAGCACACGATTTGACCAATGCCGCTACGAGGCACAGTCGCGGAAGGCCGTGTAAACCGTTGGCCAAGGACTATGCAACTCAGGGGCAACATCAGGCATTGCGGCGGCTTGCCAGAAAGCCGTCATCCAAAACGGAGCAAGAAATGAGCATTGATACCAAATCCGCTCACATCACACCCGTCGGCAGCAACGTGTTCGCTGACCTGGGCTTTGAACCAAAAGAAGCGGCAATGCTGAAGGCCGAATCACAGCGCATCATCTCCGAGAAACTGGCCATCAAAGAACGCCTTCAATCACCCCGTCCTAAAGGACGAGCTGAGACGGTGGTACAGTGACCACGTGTCGACCCTTGATGAAAAATGCGCATGTCCCTCCTACACCGCCTTCGCCGTACCGCCCTCGCCTGGGTCGCGTTTCCCGTGATGGCGTCAGCGCAAGGCCCCCAGCTCAGCCCACAGTTTGAGCGCTGTATGTCCAAATCGAATGGCGTCACGTTCGACATGCTGGAATGCATTGGGCAGGAAGTCCAGCGGCAAGATGCGCGGCTGAACAAGGCTTACAAAACGCTGATGGTTGACCTCAGCCCCGACCGCAAGAAGCAGTTGCGCGAGGCACAACGGGCTTGGCTGCAATTCCGGGATACCAATTGCGGTTTTTACTATGACCCGGACGGTGGTAGCAGTGCTCGGCTCAGTGGCAACGATTGCATCATGACGATGACCGCGCAACGGGCTCAAGAATTAGAAAATTTAACACCATGATACTTTCGCCTATCGACGTGTCCGTCCCAGTTCCAGGCCAAGTAGGTTGACGTATGAAGGCAACGACTCCAGTGCCATCAGCGTCACCCCCATTGTTGTATACCTACCGCCGTTGCCCGTATGCGATGCGTGCTCGGATGGCCTTGCTGGTGGCCAATGTCGCGTTTGACGCTCACGAAATCGTCCTGCGCGACAAGCCGGCTGCCATGTTGAACCGCTCGCCCAAGGGAACGGTGCCGGTGCTTGTGCTATCCAGTGGTCAGGTATTGGAACAAAGTTGGCATATCGTCGAATGGGCTCTCACACAGAACCACGCGACAGCCGAAGTCCAGTACTGGTGGCTCCAGGCTCAGACTCCAGACAACCTGGAATTGCTGCACCGCAACGATGAGGACTTCAAGTACCACCTGGACCGGTACAAGTATCCCGAGCGTTTTGCAACCTCAGGCAACGCTGAGGCCACCGACGAGCCAACAGGTCACCGTGACCAGGCGGTTAAGGTGTTGTTGGAGCCGCTGGAGCAACGGTTGGCCAAAGAGCCGTTTTTGGGTGGCACTCAGCCTTGCGCGACGGACTTGGGAATTTTTCCGTTCGTGCGACAGTTTGCTGCCATCGACCCACCATGGTTTGACAGCTTGCCCCTCGCGCACGTCAAGAACTGGCTGACATATTGGCTTGGGAGCCCGCTGTTCGAGGCTTGCATGCAGAAACTACCAAGCAACGTTACAACACCGTTTCCGGTACCCGTCGCAAAAGGCCTATGGTGACCACCATGAACTGGGAAGTGGTCAAGGTCGAAGTCCAAAGCGACGCCGTCTTGCGCGTGTGGTTTTGCGATGGCCTGGAAGGCGAGGTTGAGTTCTTGCCTTCAGCCTTTCGAGGTGTCTTCACCGGTCTCAAAGACCCGCAGGTTTTTCGTCAAGCGCGGGTACGAGATGGTGCATTGACCTGGCCCGGTGAACTGGACTTGGCACCGGATGCCATGCACGATGCCATTACTCGACACGGAAAGTGGGTGCTCGATTGAACCGAACGGGAAGTTTTACCGCCTAGACAGGGGTCGTCTCAGAATTCG
>NZ_NWBQ01000073.1 GCF_002837135.1 Macromonas bipunctata
ACCAGGGCGCGGATCTCGCCGGTCTTGAAGCCGTCCAGCGCCTGCGTGCGTGCGCTCTGGCTCTTGTTGCCGTGCAGCGCCATGGCGCTGATGTTGTTCTTGTTCAGGAACTCGGCCACGTTGTTGGCACCGAACTTGGTGCGCGTGAACACCAGCACCTGGCTCCAGTTGTGCAGGTTGATGATGTGCGCCAGCAGCGCCTTCTTCTTGCCCCGGCCCACCGGGTGGATGGTCTGCTTGATGCGCTGCACCGTGGTGTTGGGCGGCGTGACCTGGATGCTTTTCGGGCTGTTGAGCAAGCCGTTGGCCAGCTCGCGGATCTCGTCGCTGAAGGTGGCCGAGAACAGCAGGCTCTGCTTGTGCTTGGGCACCAGGCGCAGGATCTTCTTCACGTCGTGGATGAAGCCCATGTCCAGCATCCGGTCGGCCTCGTCCAGCACCAGGATCTCGACGTGCGACAGGTCGATATGGCCCTGGTCGATCAGGTCGAGCAGGCGGCCCGGGGTGGCCACCAGAATGTCCACGCCACGGCGCAGCGCGTTGATCTGCGGGTTCATGCCCACGCCGCCAAAGATCACGGCCGAGCTCAGGCTCAGGTTCTTGCCGTAGGTCTTGACCGAATCTTCCACCTGGGCCGCCAGCTCGCGCGTGGGGGCCAGCACCAGCGCACGCACCGCACGGGCCTTGCCCTTGACAGCCTCGGGGGTGCTGTCTTGCAGGCGCTGCAGCATGGGCAGCGTGAAGGCGGCGGTCTTGCCGGTGCCGGTCTGGGCGCCCGCCAGCAGGTCGTGCCCGGCCAGCACGGCCGGAATGGCTTCGGCCTGGATGGGGGTGGGGTGTTCGTAGCCTTGCTCGCGCACGGCCTCCAGAATGGCCGGGGCGAGGTTCAGTTCTTCAAAAGTCATAATTTTGGGCGGGCGCACGTCCAGTGCGCGGGGGACATCGGCCAATCCAGCGCCAGCACCGCAAACAAGGGTGCAACGGCTGGCCAGTCAGGGGGGCAGATGTGAAGCTAAGGTGTGGGCCACCGGGGCCAACGCGGTGTTGGACGGCAACCCCAGCAAAGTGCTGGCGTGGCCACCGACTGCAGATGCGCACCCGCTCATTGTCGCATAAAGGGATAATGTAGGTTCTCCGTTTTGCAGGAATCCAGATACCCCTTATGGCCCAATACGTTTTTTCCATGAACCGTGTCACCAAGACCGTGCCGCCCAAGCGGCAGATCTTGAAGGACGTCTCCATCAGCTTCTTTCCGGGCGCCAAGATCGGCGTGCTGGGCTTGAACGGCTCGGGCAAGTCCACGCTGCTCAAGATCATGGCCGGCATCGACAAGGAAATCGAGGGCGAAGCCATTGCCATGCCCGGCATCAAGATTGGCTACCTGCCGCAGGAGCCGGTGATGGACCCGGAACAGACCGTGCGCCAGGCGGTGGAAGAGGGCATTGGGGGCGCCATTGCCGCCCAGCAGCGCCTGGAAGAGGTGTACGCCGCCTACGCCGAGGAAGACGCCGACTTTGACGCCCTGGCCGCCGAACAGGCCGAGCTCGAAGCCATCATCGCCGCCAGTGGCTCCGAGAACGCCGACCTGCAGCTCGAACTGGCCGCCGACGCGCTCAACCTGCCGCCGTGGGACGCCGTCATCAAGAACCTGTCGGGCGGCGAGAAGCGCCGCGTGGCGCTGTGCCGCCTGCTGCTGAGTAAGCCCGACATGCTGCTGCTCGACGAGCCGACCAACCACCTGGACGCCGAATCCGTCAACTGGCTGGAGCAGTTCCTCAGTCGCTTCCCGGGCACCGTGGTGGCCATCACCCACGACCGCTACTTCCTGGACAACGCCGCTGAGTGGATCCTCGAACTCGACCGCGGCCACGGCATCCCGTACAAGGGCAACTACTCCGACTGGCTGGACCAGAAGGAACGCCGCCTGGAGACGGAACAGAAGTCTGAGGACGCCCGCACCAAGGCCATGAAGGAAGAGCTCAAGTGGGTGCGCTCCAACGCCAAGGGCCGCCAGGCCAAGAGCAAGGCGCGTCTGGCCCGCTTCGAGGAGTTGAGCGACGTCGAGTACCAGCAGCGCAACGTGACCAACGAGATCTTCATCCCGGTGGCCGAGCGCCTGGGCAACCAGGTCATCGAGTTCAACGGCGTGAGCAAGTCCTTCGGCGACCGTCTGTTGATCGACAACTTGAGCTTCTCGGTGCCGCCGGGCGCCATCGTCGGCATCATCGGCCCCAACGGCGCCGGCAAATCGACGCTGTTCCGCATGATCCAGGGCGTGGAAACCCCGGACAGCGGCGAGGTGGTGATCGGCCAGACCGCCAAGCTGGCCTTCGTGGACCAGAGCCGCGAGAGCCTGGACGGTGCCAAGACGGTGTGGGAAGACGTCTCGGGTGGGCTCGACAACATCGTGGTCGGCAAGTTCGTCATGCCCAGCCGCGCCTACATTGGCCGCTTCAACTTCAAGGGCAACGACCAGCAAAAGCTGGTGGGCAACCTGTCGGGCGGTGAGCGCGGCCGCCTGCACCTGGCCAAGACCCTGGCCAAGGGCGGCAACGTGCTGATGCTGGACGAACCGTCCAACGACCTCGACGTCGAAACCCTGCGCGCGCTGGAAGAGGCGCTGCTGGAATTTGCCGGCAGCGCGATGGTGATCTCGCATGACCGCTGGTTCCTCGACCGCATCTGTACCCACATCCTGGCCTACGAAGGCGACTCGCAGTGGAAGTTCTTCGACGGCAACTTCAGCGAGTACGAGGCCGACAAGAAGAAGCGCCTGGGCGAGGAAGGCTCGCGCCCGAAACGCGTGCGCTTCAAGTCGCTCAAGTGATGCGGTGGCCGTGCGTGGCGCCCTGGGCCCGCGCACGGTGTACCGTGGTGTTTGCCAGCGGTGCCGCTGCGTTCCGTGCCCCGCGTGGGTGCGGGAGCGGCGGCACCGTGTTTTTCAAGCCCTTGTTTGCTGGTGATCCATGTCCGACCTTGCCCCTGCTGCTGCCCCTTCCGATGAACAAATCCTGGCCGACACGCGCCGCTGGATCGAGGAGGCCGTGATCGGCCTCAACCTGTGCCCGTTTGCCAAGTCGGTGTACGTCAAGAACCAGGTGCGGCTGGTGGTCAGTCGCGCGCGCCACGTCGATGCCTTCCTGGACGACCTGGACCGCGAGCTGGCGCTGCTGCGCGACACCCCCGCCGAGCAGATCGACACCACCTTGCTGATTCACCCCACGCTGTTTCCGGACTTTCTGGTGTTCAACGACTTCCTCGACGTGGTGGATGAGGTGGTGCAAGAGCACGAGCTCGACGGCGTGCTGCAGGTGGCGCCGTTTCACCCCATGTTTCAGTTTGAGGGCACCGACCTGCACGACCCCGACAACCTGACCAACCGCGCGCCGTACCCCACGCTGCACCTGCTGCGCGAGGACAGCATCGACCGCGCCGTACAGTCGGGCGACAGCGCCGAGGACATCGTGGAGCGCAACCTGGACACCGTACGTCGGCTGGGGCTCGAAGGCTGGGCCAAGCTGCTGGCACCACGCTGAAGTCTGGCCCTAAAATATAAAAAAAGTGCCTGATTTGATTTTGCCCTCGCGGCAAAAAGCCGCATCAGGTGGTAGGATTGACACACTATTTACCAAGGATACCCCATGCGCCATTTGACCGACCTTCAATACCCGATGGACCCCAACGCGCTGCAAGCGGCCGACATGTCCTCCGCCAGCTACTACACCACGCTCGAAGTGGCCAAGATCCTGGGCATGGCCGTGCGCTCGGTGCAGCTGATGGTGGACCGCGGCGACCTGCAAGCCTGGAAAACCCCGGGCGGCCACCGCCGCATCACCCGCGACTCGCTGGAACGCTGGATCCAGGGCAGCCGCTCGGGCGTGACCGGCGTGGCCGCCATGCACCCCAACGCCGAAGTGCGCAGCGTGGGCCGCCGCCGCCCGGTGCTGCACATCCCGCGTATCTTGCTGATCGAGGATTCGGCCCACATGCAGAACCTGGTCAGCACGCTGGTCAAGCAGAAGTTTCCGGACGTGGATCTGCAGATCGCGCAGGACGGCATCAGCGGCTTGGTGTCGTTTGGCCACCTGCAGCCCGACCTGATCATCGTGGACATCCTGCTGCCCGGCATTGACGGTGCCAGCCTGGTGACGGGCCTGCGCCGCCACTCGCTGTTTGGCAACTGCAAGCTCATCATCCTGACCGCGCTCGACATGGAGCAGCGTGCGCCCTACAACCACGCCTTGCACGGCATGACCGTGGTACACAAGCCCAAGCTGGTCAACGAGCTGCCGCAGCTGATTGCCCAGGCGCTCAAGCCGCTGCAGGACGCGCTGCAAGCGGGCCGCGCCGCCATGGCCGCCAACAAGGCTGCGTCGGTGGCCAAGCGCGCCGCCAAAGGCAAGGGCAAGGGCGCCAAGGCAGGCCGTGCGGCCAAGGCCGCAGCAGGCAACGATGCCGCCGCCGCACCGGCCGCCGAGTAAGCCCATGAGCTACAACAGCTTGCCCGCCCATGAGCAGGCCGCCGTCGCCACCTATTTCGAGGGCGACAGCGAGCTGTACCTGGTGTTCCGAGAGGCCTCGGTGGCGCAGTTCGTGCAGGATGTGCAGCAGGGCGACGCCGCCTGCACGACCGAGGACGCATCGGGTCTGCGCCGCCTGGTGCACAGCCTCAAGACCGTGCTGCTGACGCTGGGCTACGAGGCCGATTCGCAGTTTGCGCGCCAGCTCGAGGACGTGGTGCTGGAGCACCCCTGGCCCGAGGCCGTGGCCGGCTGGCTTGAGCTGCGTCGGCGGCTGATCGAGGCCTTCCACCTGCCGGCGCGGCACTGAAGCCTCAGGCACCGCCCGGAAACAGCCACAGTAGCCCTGTGGTCATGGCGGTGTAGCGCGCCGCCTTGCCCACCGCCATGTAGGCCACGCAGGGCCAGAACGCCAGCTTGAGCCAGCCCGCCACCGCGCACAGCGGGTCGCCCACGCCGGGCAGCCAGCTCAGCAGGCAGGCCCTGGGGCCAAAGCGGCGCAGCCAGCGCAAGGCCCAGCCCTCGGCACCGTGCTGGGGGTGGCTGCGGTTCCAGGCCTGGTGCGCGCCGTAGCCCATGCCCCAGCTGATGGCCCCGCCCAGCGTGTTGCCCAGCGTGGCCACCACAATCGCGGGCCACAGCAAGTCTGGGTTGAGCTTGACCAGCCCGAACAGGGCGGGTTCCGACCCCATGGGCAACAGCGTGGCCGACACCAGTGCCACCACAAACAAGGTGCTCAGGCCCACCTCGGGCAAACTCAAGGCGTTGAGCAACGACCACAGCCACGCTTCCATGCGTGGGCAGTATACCGACCACCCCCCCGCAGGCGGCAGCGGCTAAAATCCTGCCTCCTTTTTCAGCAACCCGCCCCATTTTTGCTCGCATCCGCTGGCCCGTTCATTTTTCATGCGTTTAGGCCCCTACACCCTGCCCAATGCCTTGTTTGTGGCCCCGATGGCGGGTGTGACCGACCGGCCTTTCCGCCGCCTGTGCAAGCAGCTGGGCGCGGGGTACGCGGTGAGTGAAATGGTCACGTCGCGCCCCGATTTGCGCGACAGCCTCAAAACTTCGCGCCGCGCCAACCACACCGGCGAGCCCGGCCCGATTGCAGTGCAAATTGCGGGCACCGCCGCCGACATGATGGCCGATGCCGCCCGCTACAACATCGACCGGGGCGCGCAGATCATCGACATCAATATGGGCTGCCCGGCCAAAAAGGTGTGCAACAAGTGGGCCGGTTCCGCGTTGATGCAGGACGAGGCGTTGGCGTTGCAGATCATCGAAGCCGTGGTGGCCGCTTGCCAGCCGCACGGCGTGCCCGTGACCCTGAAAATGCGCACCGGCTGGTGCCAGGCGCACAAGAATGCCCCCGTGCTGGCGCGCGCCGCCGAAAGTGCGGGCGTGCAGATGCTGACCGTGCATGGTCGCACCCGCGAGCAAGGCTACAAAGGCCAGGCCGAGCACGACACCGTGGCCGCCATCAAGGCCAGCGTGGGCATTCCGGTGGTGGCCAATGGCGACATCAACACGCCCGAACAGGCCCGCGCCGTGCTGCAAGCCACGGGCTGTGATGCCATCATGATAGGCCGTGCCGCGCAAGGGCGGCCCTGGATTTTCCGCGAGGTGGCGCATTTTTTGGCCACTGGCCAGCACTTGCCCGCGCCCACACCGCAGGAGCTGCAACACTGGATGCTGGAACACCTGCACGACCACTACGCGCTCTACGGCGAATACACCGGCGTGCGCACCGCCCGCAAGCACTTGGGCTGGTACGCCCGCGCACTGCCGGGCGATGCCGCCACGGTGGCGGCGTTCCGCGAACGCATCAACCAGATTGAGGACTGCGCCGCCCAGTTGGATTGTGTGCGCGCGTTCTTTGCCGCTGCCCCCACCCCTGCGTTGCTATGACGACCACGCCCTCGCTGCACGAATCGGTGCGTATCCACCTCGAAACCTATCTGAAAGACTTGGGCGACACCACGCCCACCGACCTGCACGGCATGCTGTTGCGCGCGGTGGAAAAACCGCTGCTGGAAGTGGTGATGGCCCGCACCGGCCACAACCAGTCGCGCGCGGCGCAGTGGTTGGGCCTCAACCGCAACACCCTGCACAAAAAGCTGCGCCAGCACGGCCTGTTGGACTGAATTCACCCGCCGCGCCCGCCCCATGTGCCCCGTTTTCGCGTCCTTGTGACATTTTCTTGAACTTCTGGAATCTCCCCCATGAAAGCTCTTCTTTCGGTCTCCGACAAAACCGGCGTGCTCGATCTGGCACGCGAACTGCACGCGCTGGGTGTGCAACTCATTTCCACCGGCGGCACCGCCAAGCTGTTGGCCGACAACGGCCTGCCTGTGACCGAAGTGGCCGAAGTCACCGGCTTCCCTGAAATGTTGGATGGCCGCGTCAAAACCCTGCACCCGTTTGTGCATGGCGGCTTGCTGGCCCGCCGCGATGTGCCCGAACACATGGCCGCGTTGCAAGAGCATGGCATTGGCACGATCGACCTGCTGGTGGTCAACCTGTACCCGTTTGAAGCCACCGTGGCCAAGGCGGGTTGCACGCTGGCCGATGCCATTGAGAACATCGACATTGGTGGCCCGGCCATGGTGCGCTCCGCCGCCAAAAACTGGAAAGACGTGGGCGTGGTGACCGCTGCCGACCAGTACCCCGCCGTGCTGGCCGAACTCAAGGCCCACGGCAAGTTGAGCGATGCGCTGCGTTTCTCGCTGTCGGTGGCGGCGTTCAACCGCATCAGCCAGTACGACGGTGCCATCAGCAACTACCTCTCCAGCGTGCAGCTCAACGCCGGGGAATTGAGCGAAACCTACGTGCCCGAGCGCGCCCAGTTCCCGGGCCAGTTCAACGAGCAGTACGTTAAGGTGCAAGACCTGCGCTACGGCGAGAACAGCCACCAGCAAGCCGCTTGGTACCGCGATTTGGCCCCTGCTGCTGGTTCGTTGGCCACTGGCGTGCAACTGCAAGGCAAGGAACTGAGCTACAACAACATTGCCGATGCCGATGCGGCTTGGGAATGTGTCAAGAGCTTTGAAGCGCCGGCTTGCGTCATCGTCAAGCACGCCAACCCGTGCGGCGTGGCCGTGGGTGCCCACCCGTTTGAAGCCTACAGCAAGGCTTTCCAGACCGACCCGACCAGCGCATTTGGCGGCATCATTGCCTTCAACCGCCCGGTGGACAAGGCCGCTGCCGAAGCCGTGAGCAAGCAGTTTGTGGAAGTGCTGATGGCTCCTGACTTCAGCGCCGAGGCGCTGGAGGTGTTCAAGTCCAAGGTCAACGTGCGCTTGATGAAGATTGCGCTGCCCGCCGACTACGCACAAGTGCGCAACGCGCTGGAAACCAAGCGCGTGGGTTCGGGCCTGCTGGTGCAGTCCGCCGACAACCACGAGTTGCAACTGGCCGACTTGAAAGTGGTCACGATCAAGCAGCCCACCGCTGAAGAGCTGAACGACCTGCTGTTTGCCTGGAACGTGGCCAAGTACGTCAAGAGCAACGCCATTGTGTTCTGCAAGGGTGGCATGACGATGGGCGTGGGTGCGGGTCAGATGAGCCGTCTGGATTCGGCCCGCATTGCCAGCATCAAGGCCGGTCATGCCGGTTTGAGCCTGCAAGGCACAGCGGTGGCCAGCGACGCGTTCTTCCCGTTCCGCGACGGCCTGGATGTGGTGGTAGACCACGGTGCGACTTGCGTGATCCAGCCGGGCGGCTCCATGCGTGACCAAGAAGTGATTGATGCCGCGAACGAACGCGGCGTGGCCATGGTGTTCAGCGGCGTGCGCCACTTCCGCCATTGATTCAGCACTGATCGCAGCTTGCAGCGTGTAAGGCAGGGCCGGGGTGGAAGCCGCCGGCCTCATCAGTCCGCTGCGCGGCCAGCAAATCGGCCAACGGCTCCCTCCCCGGCCCTGCCGGTGGCCAATTTGACCCAGATTGAGCGGCAAGCCTCGGGGTTCAGCCCGAGGTTCGAGCGATCAGGCCGGGACGGCCTGCTTGGTGGTAAACTGCCTTCTGTTGCGACAACAGTTCCAAATTCTTCTTTTGCCATTAGGCAGTTGGAACCGAGCACAAAAATTTCCGGTAATTCGCCGTCCCGCATGGGAGTCCGAGAGGTAGGCGCTTTGCTGAATGAGTCGGCGCAAGCCGATGCGGTCGGGCATGGCCGTCCTGTAGAGGGAATCCCCGCCATTAATGGCGGGGAGGATGTCAACAGTATTCGCCTAGCTGCCAAACGCCCACACGGTGGGCAGATCGAGCGGCAGTTGGGGGGTGTGTTTGCGCCAGTCGGCCACGGTGGCGCTGTGGATGGCTTGCGTGGGCAGCGTCAGGCCACAGCAGGCGGCCAGCCGGGTCTGGGGCTTGAGCGTGGCCAGCAGGCCTTGCAGCAAGGCGGCGTTGCGGTACGGGGTTTCAATGAACAGTTGGGTTTGCCCGGTTTTGTGGGCATGGGCTTCTAGCGCCTGCAACCGCTTGCTGCGTTCGGCCGCATCTTGTGGCAGATAGCCGATAAACGCAAAGTTCTGCCCGTTCAACCCACTGGCGGCCAAGGCCAGCATCAGGGAGATGGGGCCAATCAACGGCACCACCCGCAAGCCCAAGGCATGTGCCGCGCGCACCACCGAGGCACCGGGGTCGGCAATGGCGGGCATCCCGGCTTCGCTCACCAGTCCAATGCTGTGCCCTTGCAGCGCGGCGGCCAGCAGCGGTTTGGCGTCAAAGCCGCTGGCGCTGGTGTGGTCCCCTTTTTTGTGGACTTCGCGCGGCAACTCGGTGATGTGTTGCTCTTGCAACGGTACGGCCAGCGGCGTGTGTGTGCCCACGCGCTTGAGGAAGGCGCGGGTGCTTTTGGCGTTTTCCGTGATCCAGTGCGTCAGGCCTGCGGCCACGTGCAGCGTGTGGGCGGGCAGGGCGGTGGTCAAGCCCGCATCGTTATCGGTAATGATGTGGCAACCAAAGTCCAGCGGTGTGGGCACTAAATACAGGGTGCCTTTGGGGGTGGTGGTGCTCATGGGGTGTGTGTACTTCAGGGCAGTTGCAGTCCGGCCAGGCGCAGCAGGCGGGCGGTGCGGATCAGCGGCAGGCCAATCAGCGCGGTGGGGTCGTCGTTGTCGATGTGGTCCAGCAGCGTGATGCCCAGCCCTTCGCTCTTGGCGCTGCCCGCGCAGTCGTAGGGCTGTTCGGCGCGCAGGTAGCGTTCGATTTCAGCGTCGGTCAACTCGCGGAACACCACCCGCACCACCGCCAGCTCGCACGCGGCCAGGCCGGTGGCGGCGCACACCACGGCCACGGCGGTCTGGAACAGCACGGTCTGGCCGCTCATCTGGCGCAGTTGCGCCACGGCGCGTTCGTGCGTGCCCGGTTTGCCCAGGGGCTGGCCGTGCAGGTCGGCCACCTGGTCGCTGCCGATGACGATGGCGTCGGGCCGCTGCGCCGCCACCGCTTGGGCCTTGGCCAGTGCCAGGCGTTGCGCCAGTGCGGCGGGGGCTTCGTTGGGTTGGGGGGTTTCGTCCACGTGGGGCCCCACCACGTCAAACGGCAGGCCCAAACGCTGCAACAGTTCGCGCCGGTAACGCGAGGTGGAACCCAGCACCAGCGCGCGCTGGCCCGGTGCAGATGGGGAAGAGAGGTCGTTTTGCAACAAAGTCATGGCCGTATTGTCCACGCGGTGCAGCGTGCAGGCGACAATAGCGGCTGCACACTGTTGCGCTTTGTTTTTTTCCGGTTTATGCAAGAACAATCTCCCGATCCCGTCATTGATACCATCCCGGCCCCTCAGCCGCGTCCCGCTTTGAGTTGGGAGCGCGAAACGCTGGAGCGTTTGGCCTTTGCCACGCTCAACGAGCAAAAAGCCGCGCGCCGCTGGCGCATCACGCTGCGGCTGCTGTGGCTGGCGTTCCTGACGGTGGTGCTGTGGCTGGTGTACCGCCAGGTGCCCGACGTGGTGCCCGACAGCCACCCGCACACGGCGCTGATCGAGATCCGGGGCGAGATTGCCGCCGACACCGAGGCCAACGCCAACGCCATCCTGGCCTCGCTGCGCTCCGCGTTCGAGGATCAGGGCGCGCGCGCCGTGGTGCTGCTGATCGACTCGCCCGGCGGCAGCCCGGTGCAGGCGGGCATCGTCAACGACGAGATCGTGCGCCTGAAAAAGCTGCACAACAAGCCGGTGTACGCGGTGGTGGAGGAAACCTGTGCCTCGGCGGCGTACTACATTGCCGCCGCTGCTGATGCCATCTATGTGGACAAGGCCAGCCTGGTGGGCAGCATCGGCGTGCTGATGGATGGCTTTGGCTTTACCGGCCTGCTCGACAAGGTGGGCGTGGAGCGGCGCTTGCTCACTGCGGGCGACCACAAGGGCTTTCTGGATCCTTTCAGCCCGCAAAGCCCCGAGCACCGCACCATTGCCCAGGCCATGCTGAATGAAATCCATGAGCAGTTCATCACCGTGGTCAAGCAAGGCCGGGGCGACAAGCTCAAGGTCACGTCCGAGACCTTCAGCGGCCTGGTCTGGAGCGGCCAGACCGCCGTGACCATGGGCCTGGCCGATGGCCTGGGCAGCCTGGACCACGTGGCGCGCGAGGTGGTCAAGGCCGAGGACATCATCGACTACACCCAGCGCGACAGCGTGGCCGAGCGCCTGGCCAAGCGTTTTGGCGCCGGTGTGGCCGAAAGCACGCTGCGCGTGTCGCAGCACATGGGCGCGTTGCGCTAAGGGGGAACGATGGCGGGCACGGTGCGCTGCGTGGTGGCGGGTGGTGGCATGGCGGGCCTGGGGGCCGCGCTGGCGCTGTCGCGGGCCGACCCGGCGCTGGAGCTGGTGCTGCTGGAGCAGGCGGGCGCGTTCTCGGAGGTGGGGGCGGGCATCCAGCTCGGGCCCAACGCCATGCGCGTGCTGCACAGCTGGGGCCTGGGCGTGGCGGTGGCGGGTTGCGCCGCCTTTCCGGAGCGGCTGCTGGTGCGCGACGCCCACGCGGACACCGAACTCGGCCAGCTGCGCCTGGGTGCGCGCGCGCGGCAACGCTATGGCCTGCCCTACGCCACCATCCACCGCGCCGATTTGCACCAGCTGCTGCTGCAGGCCGTGCGCCAGAGCGGGCGGGTGGACTTGCAGCTCAACCAACGCCTGCAGCACTGCCAGCCTGGCGCCGATACAGCACCGCTGCAACTGGCCACCGAAGCGGGCGAGAACTTGCACGCCGACCTGCTGCTGGGCTGCGACGGCCTGTGGAGCCAGGTGCGGCCCTGTGTGTGCGGTCCTAGTGCGCCCGTGTTCAGCGGCCACCTGGCCTACCGTGGCTTGCTGCCCATGCACAGCCTGCCGCCTTTGTTGCGCGCGCAGGCCGAGCACAGCGTCAACGTCTGGCTGGGGCCGCGCCTGCACGCGGTGCACTACCCGGTGCGCTCGGGCGAGTACCTCAACGTGGTGGTGATTGTGCACGGCGCCTGGCACGCCGAAGCCGCGCACTGGGACCACGCCGCCCACGCCGCCGACCTGCAGCGCGCCTTGGGCCGCGTGGCGCCCGACCTCAACGCCGTGCTGCACGCTGTGCCGCAGTGGCGGCTGTGGCCCTTGTATGTGCGCCCGCCCATGCGCAGCGCGGCCGAACACGCACAGGGCCGCATCGGCCTGTTGGGCGATGCTGCCCACCCCATGCCGCCCTACCTGGCCCAGGGCGCCGCCATGGCGCTGGAAGACGCCTGGGCGCTGGGCCAGTGTGCCGCCCAGCCCGGCGCGCTGCAAGACGTGCCCGCGCTGCTGCAACGCTGGGCCGCCAGCCGCTGGCAGCGCAACGCCTGGGTACAGGCCCGCGCGCGGCGCAACGGCACCATCTTCCACGCCCGGGGCCCCCTGCGCTGGGGCCGCAACTGGGCCATGGCGGCGCTGGGCGAATCGCTGCTGGACGTGCCCGCCCTGTACGCCGGCCCCACGCTGCCGTTCTAGCCGACGCTTTTTCCGATCCCACTGCGCAAGGTTTGCCCATGTCCGATGTCGCCACCGCCCCACCTGTCGCTCCACCCGTGGCACCTGCCGAGACGCAGTCCTCCCCGTCCGCTGGCGCAGCGGCCACCGCACCGCTGCAACTGCGCCGCGTTGCCATCGACACCTACCGCGAGAACGTGGCCTACCTGCACCGCGACTGCGACGCCTACCGCGCCGAGGGCTTCCAGGCCTTGTCCAAGGTCGAGGTGCGCACCGCCGGGGGCCAGCATATCCTGGCCACTCTGCACGTCACCACCGACCCGCGCATCGTGCAGTGCCACGAAGTCGGCTTGTCGCAGGACGCGTTCGACCAGCTGGGCACCGCAGCGGGCGAGGCCGTCACCATCGCGCAGGCCGAGACCCCGGCCTCCATCGTCGCCCTGCACCGCAAGATCGCCGGTGAGCGCCTGGGGCGCGACGACTTTCACGCCATCGTGCGCGACATCTCCGACCTGCGCTACTCCAAGATCGAGCTGTCGGCGTTCGTGGTGGCCAGCAGCCCAGGGCAATCGCATTTGAATTTCCCCCCCCGCTGCTGGCGTGAGGTGAAAGAATGGCTCCTTGAGTACCAACCGTCAAAAGGAGC
>NZ_NWBQ01000074.1 GCF_002837135.1 Macromonas bipunctata
TTTGGCTTGCGCTTCGGCATCACATTGCTGTTGCAGGTGCTGCATGGCAGGGTGCCAGTCGCGGGCATAGAACGCGTACCCGACGGCGGGGTGATTGCCTGGCACATGAGCAACCAAGCTAAAACCAGCCTGGGTCAAGTGCTCGGTGACGGCGGATGCCGCAGTCATCTGGGCGATATCATCGGCCAAACCGAGTTCGGCCACACGCACACACAACCACTGGCTGCGGGCCAGCGTTTGGGCGGCACCGCGCAGCACCTGCAAAGCGGGCAGGCAATCCACGATCAGGCCACAAGGCGGAACATCGCCCACCAAAGCATCCAGCGGCTGGGTAGGGCGGGCTTCGGTGGTGATGCGCTGCAACCGGGGCCACAGGGTTTGCAACCATTCCGTAGGCAGCAAACCATCCTCGTCACGGTTGCTGGCGCTGTGGTAATCGCGCACACCAGCGGTATCGGCCACCACGGCAGGCAGCACGCGCCAGCCAGTGGGCCAATTCGGCATGGCGGCACCAGCCCAAGTGGCCAGACGGTCGGGGTCGGCATCGATGCAGCAAGCCTGCTGCACTTCGGGCCAACAGTGCCAAGTGTGCAAATCGCCCACACCGTGACCTGCACCAACATGCACCACGGCAGTGGTGGCGTAAGTCTTGTGCAGGGCGTGCAGCAACACCGCTGTTACGGTGCAAGGGGATGGGCTGCTGCTCATGACCGCACTGCACGCTTCTTGCGTGTGGTGGAAGGTGCACCCTCATCAGACAAGGGAGCAGACAACGATGCCTGCTTCGGCTTAGTACGGCTGCGGCGCGGGCGGGCAGCCGTTTCAGGCGGAACCTCGGGGGGAGCTTCAGGGGGTTGCAACATCTCAGCAGGAGTAGCTTCTTCAGTCGCTACCACGGGCACCACCGGAGTTGCACGTGCCCATTGGCGCAAGTGGGTGGCCAGCTTCAGCCAGTCGGCCCAAGCACGTTCAGCACGGGCACCTGCGGCTTGCAGGTTGACGAGCACCACAGCCAAGCTGTCCAGCAGGGCGGACATGAAGGCGCGGTCTTGGTCGGTCAGCTGTTGCCACAGTGCAGCGTCCCATCCACCCGCGTCCAGACGCAAGGCCATCACGGCTTGGCCGGTGGCGGTGGGCACGTTGGCCACCCAGTTGTGCAGGGCAGTCCCTTGGGCGGCAGCGTCCAGAATGAAGTGCGCGGATGTGACGGTGCCATCGACCGCCTTGTTCAGCTGCAACTGGAAGGTGAATTCTGGCAAGCGCATCGCCGCAAAATGCAGCGGGGCCAAGCGCAGGGCCAGTACCTCCCGCTGCGGGGTGGCTTGCTGAGCGGTCAATTCGGTGGCATCGAAACGCACCAGGCGTTGCATGCCGCGCATCAGCTCAACGCTGCGGGCCAGGGCGGTGTGCCACACATCACGCTGTTCAGCGGGCAGGGGCACGCGGCCACGTTCCAACGCTTGCATCAGCACAGCAGGCAGGGCAAGCAGCAGCTCCCAATCGCTGCTGGCCAGTTGCACCATGTGTGCCGCACGCTTGTGGGTGTCGGTGGCGCTCCGGGTCGGAATCAGGGTCACGCTGTCGTCACTGCGGGCGCTCACAGGCCAGCGGATCAACGGACTGCTGCCATCGCTGGGATGGCGCTGCCAGACAAAACCGACCACGCCGTTTTCCAGCACGGTCTGAAAGTCAAGTTGCTCAAAAGGACGACCCGCCACGGTAGTGTGGTTCAGCCGCCATTGCAGAGGCTGGCCATCGACCACGGGGCCCACCAGTTGCACGGCATCAAAATCCGACAGTTCGGGCTGTTGCTCCAGCAAACGGTTCCAGCGCGCTTGCAACGATTGGCTGAGCTGCTGCGCAGCGTGTTCGCGTTGATGTTGCTGTTCCAGCTCGGCTTGCACCTGGAACAGTTGTTGCGTGATGCGTTCGAGTTCTTGCTGTGTGGCTTGCAGTTCGTCCACCAGTTCCAATCGAGCTTGAGCGATCAGGTTGCGCTGATGTACGGCCTCGTTGCGCTCTTGCGCAATTTCTGTCAATGCCACGTCGCGCGCTTTGATCAATTGGGCTTGCTCTTCTGTCAAGGCATCAAACTGCGCTTGCAGCGCGATCTTGGCTTGGTCTGCGGCCTTGAGTTGCTCCAGAATGTTCAGGCGGTCTTGCGCGATCAGGTTGCGTTGGTGTACCGCTTGGTTGCGCTCTTCCTCGGTGGCGTGCAACTGGGCTGTGATCTGCTGCACCTCGGCCTGCGCGGCCTGGTGGTTGAGGTAGTACTTTTCCAACTCCTCTTGCACTTGGTGCAGTTGCTGTAACAGCAATTCACCTTCCTGCTGCGCTTCTTGCAAGTCGGCCACTGTCTTGGTGTTGGCTTGGGTCAGGGTATCGAGTTTGGTTTGCAGCTCGGACTGCGCTTTCGCTTGCGCGTCGCGCTGTTGCAGTGCTTCGGCCTTGGCTGCCGCTTCGGCTTGCTTGGCTTTGATTTCCGCTGCCAGTTGGGC
>NZ_NWBQ01000075.1:0-6448 GCF_002837135.1 Macromonas bipunctata
GGTGAAATATCCGGGTTAGACCACCTGAACGCCCAGCAACTGCGCCGTTTGCTGGTAGAGCATTTAACCCAGCAAAAAGTGGGGCTGTATTGGGAGTCCAGCGCCATCGAGCGCGATGCGGCCCTGAACGCCAACGTCGTGCTGCCGCGCCTGCACCCCGAGGCCAGCCACTGCCCGCCCGACACCACCCAGCACCACAACCTGATCATCGAGGGCGATAACTTTGACAGCCTGCGCCTGCTGCGTGCCACCCATGCCGGAAAAATCCGCGTCATTTACATTGACCCGCCCTACAACACCGGCAACAAAGACTGGGTCTACAACGACCATTACGTCGGGGCCAACGACCGCTACCGCCACAGCCAATGGCTGGAGTTTTTGTACCAGCGCCTGACGCTGGCGCGTGAACTGTTGACCAGCGACGGTGTGATTTTGGTCAGCATCAACGACGAGAACCGCGCGCGACTGGAATTGCTGATGGATGAGGTGTTTCCAGGGCGGCGGCTGGGCAGCTTGGTGTGGCGCACCAAAGACACGGGCAATGACCTGACACAACGCTTCAGCCATGTGCATGAGCATGTGCTGGTCTATGCCAACGCCGGTTTTTCCTTCAATGGCCGCGCGACAGACCGAAGCAAATTTCGCAACCCCGACAACGATGAGCGCGGTGAGTGGTCGCCTCAACCTTTGACCAAAGCGCATTCTTATCTCGACCGAGAGAACACTTATTACCCGATTCAAGACCCCAGCACCGGCTATTGGTACCCCTGTGACCCAAATCGCGTGTGGGCCTACGCATCCAAGGAAGTTATCCGCAGGGTATGCGATGGCGACGAGGAAGCCATCAAAACCGCACTGGCCGGACTGCGAAGCGACACCATCGAAACCCTGATTGCCAAAAAGCTGATTTACTTCCCGCCTTGCAAGCCCGAAGAGGTGATGCTGTTTGCCACCAAAGAAGACTTGCTGGCGGCCATCCAAGCCGGCAAAGGGCCAGTCTTGCCCAAGAAAAAAACGCCCTTGCTGCGCGCTGAACTGCCCGATTTGGATTTTTGGGTCGGCAAACCGATTGCACCGGGCCGCCCGTCACGCAAAGAACATTGGACGGCCAGACCCGAATCCGAACGACTGGCCCCCTTGAGCAGTTGGATTGCGGGCATCAATGAAAGCGCAGACGAGGACGAGGTAGAACAGGTATTGCTGCGCTCAGCGCGTGGCGGTGTCGCCACCGATGAAATCAAAAATTTGCTCGGCTCCAAAGCCTTTTCCTACCCCAAACCCCTATCTTTGATTCAAGGCCTGCTACAACAAGCCACCCGCCCCGACGATACGGTGTTGGATTTCTTTGCCGGTAGCGGCACCACCGGCCATGCCGTGCTGGCGCTCAACGCTCAAGATGGCGGCCAGCGCCGTTTCATCCTGTGCAGCAGCACCGAAGCCACCGCCAAAGAACCCGACAAAAACCTGTGCCGCGATGTCTGCGCCGAACGCATCCGCCGCGTTATCACCACCCAAGGCTACCCCGCCAGCTTTGCCTACCTGCAACTGGACAAAATCGCCCCCGCCGATCTGGCCTTCGAGTTCACCCCCGAACAGGCACAACTGCTGCTGGCCCTGCGCGAAACCGGCAGCGTGCCGCCCAGCGTGAGCCCGGCCAGCTTCCACCCCATTGGCCTGCAAGGCGATTGGTTGCTGGTGCTGTGCCACAACACCAGTGCCGCCACCCTCGACGCGCTGGCGCAACTGCCCGCCCAGTATGGCGCTGCCCGGCTGGCGGTGTTTTGCCAGCGCCCCAAAGGCCTGCCCGCCCAATTGCAAGCGCGCGGCGTGCCCCAAGCCGTGGCCTATTCCTTGGTCGATGCTTTGCTCAAAGGCCAAGCCGCCAGCCCACGTAAAACCCGTACTGCCACCCCCAAAGCCAGCGCAGCCGAAGCCGTATGACACCGCAGCAGCAACAACACCCCAGCCCCGCCGTGGCGATGGCCACCATTGCCATGCCCGCGCAAAGCAGCAGCGTGCAACCGGAGGATTTCCAAAGCCGCCTGATCGACAGCATCAGCGCCGCCTTGCTGCGCCAGCCCTCGCCACCTTGCTTGCTGCGCGCCCCCACCGGGGCCGGTAAAACGCTGGTCATGGGCCAGGTGCTGGAGCGCGTGAGCGCCCAGCGCGATGTGCTGTGGTTCTGGTTTGTGCCCTTTGTCACGCTGGTGCAGCAAACCGAAGATGCCTTGCGCGCCAACGCCAGCAGCTTGGCCCCCTGTGGCTTGCAAGCGGGCCGCAACCAAGAAGCCCACCCCGGCATGGTGCTGCTCTCTACCGCCCAAGCGGTGGCGCGTGCCCAGTGGCGCACCAAAGGCTACGATGCCGACGGCGACGACGAAACACGCACGCTGGCCGCTTTTGTGGCCCGTGCCCGCGCCCAAGGCTTGCAGATTGGGCTGGTGGTGGACGAAGCCCATATCGCCTTGGACAAAGGCACCGAATTTGGCAAGTTTGCCCACTGGCTGCGCGCCGATTACTTGCTCATGGCCACCGCCACGCCCAAAGACGACCGGCTGAACGATTTTCTGCGCCATGCGGGTTACAGCGCCCAAGAGGTTTTTGCCGTCAGCCGCGATGAGGTGGTGCAAGCCCGGCTGAACAAACAATACATTGAGGCCGTCATTTACAGCCTGGGCCAAACCTTGGCGCAAGTTGCCGACCTGCACCGCACCGTGCTGCGCCAAAGCTGGCGGCGCAACCGCAAAATCGAGCAAGCTTTGCAAGCCGCAGGCATCCCACTGGTGCCGCTGCTGCTGGTACAAGTGGGCAACGGTGACGAGGCAGTGGACGAGGCCGCCAACGACCTGATGCGTCTGTGCGGCGTGCCCCCCGATGCCATAGGCCGCCACACCGCCAACGACCCCGACCCGGTGATGATGGCCGCCATTGCCAACGACACCAGCAAGCGCGTGCTGGTGTTCAAGCAATCGGCGGGCACCGGCTTTGATGCGCCGCGTGCTTTTGTGCTGGCCAGCACCAAGCACGTCAACGACCCCGACTTTGCCATGCAGTTTATTGGCCGGGTCATGCGCGTGGCCCGCCCGGTGCGCGATGCCTTTGCCCGCCAAGCCCAGATTGCGCCAGAACTCAACACGGCCTACGTTTATTTGGCCAACGCCCAAGCGCAGGCCGGGTTTGAAGCGGCGGTGCAGGCCACCAGCGCGGTGCAAAGCGCCTTGCAAGGTCAAACCGAAAAACTGTTGGCGCGGCAAACGGTGTCTGGCGCTGTGGTCTATACCAACCGCCCCACCGAGCAAAGCCCCATTGCGTTTGATTTGCCGCTGCCAGAAGCGCGGTCTGCCTCCACGGTGGAGCCAACACCCACCGCAGCACCAGCTCCCGTCATACAAACGCCGCTGTTTCCATACAGCCCCGGCACATCCATGCAGGCCAACTTTTTGCAAGAAGCCGAGGCCGACTACCCCTTGGACGAAGTGCAGCGCCAGCCCGCCGCGCGCAAGTCGGCCCCGCGCCTCAAAACCCGCGCCGAGGTCTTGGCCGAACTGCAAGAACACGGCCTGCGCGTCTATCCGCGCAAGTCCGGTTTGCCACAGTTGCCGCCGCGCCTCAAAACCGAACAAAAGCCCGAGTTGGACGATATGTCCGAAATCTCGCGCGCCGTGGCCACGCGGCTGGTGCTGGATGCAGGCAATTTGCGCGCTATGGCGGTGAAAGCGGCGTTGAACCGCATCAAAGACATCGAGCGCCACACCGAACTGACCACCCAAACCAGCTACAGCGAAGAAATCCACATCGTGACCGACCGCAACGCTTTGGCGCGTGAGGCACTGGCCGCTTTGCGTGCCTTGCCACAGGCCGAGGAGGAGGACTACCGCATCATTGTGCAAGTGCTGTCCAGCCGCCTGCGCCCGGACATTGACGACGCGCTGGACGACCTGCCCGAGAACGCCCAACCCAACGAGGCCGAACGCACCCGCTTGGCCCGTGATGCCGCGCACTGGGTCATCCTTAAGCAAGCGCAAACCCTGTGCGAAGACATGTTCCGCGAGGTGGCATGCCGCGCCAAACTCATAGAGGCCCAGCCCTTGCCCGATGTGATGGTGTTTCCGGCAGGCATTGCCTTGGAGCCTTCGGACAAGAACATTTATGGCGTGTTGCCGCCATCACAGGCTGATGGCCAGCGGGTGGCCCAAGAGTTGTTTATGGACGACCGCCTGTGGCTGGCCGATAAAACGCACACCGTGGCCGAGGGCACGCTGGTGCAGGGCCAGTTTGATGCCACTTGGTATGGCAACCAGTTGGAAAATGCCTTCTCCCGTGCGCTGGATCGGGCCAATTTTGTGCTGTGGTGGCACCGCAACCCACGCAACAAACCCTACGCGGTGCGCGTGGTGCGGGCGGAACACGACAACTATTTTTACCCCGATTTTGTCGTCTGTGTGCGCCACCACCGGGACGATCGCCCCATTCTGCGCCTGCTGGAAACCAAAGAAAGCACCAAAGATGCAGCCAACAAGGCCCAGCATTCGCCAACCTACTACGGCAAGGTGTTGTTCCTAACCCCCGATGGCAGCCGCATGCGCTGGGTCAATGACGATGGCAGCATGGGCCAAGCCATTGATTTGGACGACATGCAGGGCGTATTGGCCCAACTGGCTGCCACCCGCCCAGTCAACCTCGCAAGTTAGCACACGGCTTAAACACGTAAAAAAGCCCGCCGGGGACACTGGCGGGCCAAGGGAGGCACCCAACAACCAACTGTTTAACGGTGGTACGCGGTCTCGCCGTGCGAGCTGATGTCCAAACCTTCGCGCTCGGCTTCCTCGCTCACACGCAGGCCCACCAGCAAGTCCACCACCTTGTAGGCGACAAAGGCCACCACCGCCGACCAGACCATCGTGATCACCACGCCTTCGGCCTGCACGTAGAGCTGGTGCGCCATGTCGTAGCCTTCGCCCTTGATGCCACCGAACGCTGTGGCCGAGAACACCGCCGTCAGCAGCGCGCCCACAATGCCACCCACGCCGTGGACGCCGAACACGTCCAACGAGTCGTCCGCATTGAGCAGGCGCTTGAGGCCAGTCACGCCCCACAGGCACAAGAAGCCGGAGATCACGCCCATCACGATCGCGCCCATCGGGCCCACGGTGCCGCAAGCCGGGGTGATGGCGACCAGACCGGCCACCGCGCCCGAAGCGGCGCCCAGCATCGAGGCCTTGCCCTTGGTCAGGGCCTCGCCCACGCACCAGGCCAGCACGGCACCGGCGGTGGCCACCAGGGTGTTGACGAAGGCCAGCGCGGCACCGGCGTTGGCTTCCAGGTTGGAGCCGGCGTTGAAGCCGAACCAGCCCACCCACAGCAGCGAGGCACCCACCATCGTCAGCGTCAGGCTGTGCGGGGCCATCGATTCACGGCCATAGCCAATGCGCTTGCCCAGCATGTACGCGCCCACCAGACCGGCTACAGCGGCGTTGATGTGTACCACGGTGCCGCCGGCAAAGTCCAGCGCGCCCTGGGCAAACAGGTAGCCACCACCACCCCAGACCATGTGCGCAATCGGCACATAGCTGAAGGTGAACCAGATGACCGTGAACAGCAGCACCGCACCAAATTTGATGCGCTCGGCAAACGAGCCCACCACCAGCGCGCAGGTGATGCCCGCAAACGTGGCCTGGAACGCCACAAAGATCAGCTCCGGAATCATCACGCCAGGCGTGAAGGTGGCCGACAGCGATTCAAGCGTGATGCCGGACAGGAAGGCTTTGTCGAGGTTGCCGATGATGAGCCCCTCGCCGCCAAAGGCCAGGCTGTAGCCGTACACCGCCCACAGCACGGAGGCCAGCGAGAACACCACCATCACTTGCATCAGCACCGACAGCATGTTCTTGGCGCGCACCAGGCCGCCGTAGAACAGCGCCAGCCCGGGCACCACCATCAGAATCACCAGCAGGGTGGAGGTCATCATCCACGCCACGTCGCCTTTGTTGACGGTGGCCTCGACCACCGCTGCGGCGGCAGCGGGTGCAGCGGCCGTCGCTTCGGCAGCGGCGGTGGTCACGGCGGCGGTGGCCGTGGCTGCGGCTTCTTGTGCCCACGCGGTGCCGGTGGCCACCACCGTGCCCAACCCCAATACAGCCCCAGAGAGTAGCTTGTTCATGTCGGTACTTTCTTTGAAGATAGGAAAACCACAGTGGCGTTACAGCGCCTCGGGGCCGGTCTCGCCGGTGCGGATGCGCACCACTTGCTCGATCGGGAACACGAAGATCTTGCCGTCGCCAATCTTGCCGGTGCGTGCCGCGCCTTCAATGGCCTCGATCACACGGTCCACCAGTTCGTCGGCCACGGCGGCCTCGATCTTGACCTTGGGCAGGAAATCGACCACGTATTCCGCGCCCCGGTACAGCTCGGTGTGGCCTTTCTGGCGGCCAAAGCCCTTGACTTCGGT
>NZ_NWBQ01000075.1:6502-7468 GCF_002837135.1 Macromonas bipunctata
GGCAACCAGCCGGGCAAGCCCGGCCACGCATCTGCTCACCCAGTAAGCACAGACCGTGCCAAGCACCGGCCAGCCGCACACCCTCCCCGGTTGGGGGCACCCCGCACCAGCGGCCACGCTAAGATGCAACCCGGCTGGCGGCGGCACCCGCACGCCGCCACGCCCGCAAAAACGCACCAAAGAAGTGCAACAACATTCTGCAGAGGAGCAAACACGATGGCTTTGTCTTTGGTGCGCAGCCGCACCCTGGTTGGCTTGCAGGCGCACCCGGTGTGCGTGGAGGTGCATCTGGCCAACGGCCTGCCCAGCTTCACGCTGGTGGGGCTGGCCGACACCGAGGTGAAGGAGGCGCGCGAGCGGGTGCGCTCCGCGATCCAGAACGCCGGGCTGGTGTTTCCGTCCAACCAGCGCATCACCGTCAACCTGGCGCCGGCCGATGTGCCCAAGGACTCGGGCCGTTTTGACTTGCCGATTGCGCTGGGCATCCTGGCCGCCAGCGGGCAGATCGACGCTGCGGCGCTGGCGGCGTACGAGTTTGCGGGCGAGCTGTCGCTGGGCGGCGAGTTGCGCCCGGTGCGCGGTGCGCTGGCCATGAGCCTGTCGCCCCAGACGGCACCAACGGTGGCCAATGCGGGCACCAGCGGCAGCGCGCACACGCCGCCGCAATGGGTGCTGCCCCCCGGCAGTGCCGAGGAGGCCGCGCTGGTGGACGGCGTGCGCGTGTACCGGGCGCGCCATCTGCTGGACGTGGTGCGCCAGTTTGCCCCGCCCGGCAGCGCCAGCGACGCCACCCCGCCCGACCCCGACGGCTGGCAGCGCCTGCAAGCGCGCGCACCGGCCAGCATCGCCCCCAGCGGGCCGGACTTGGCCGACGTGAAAGGCCAGGCCGCTGCGCGCCGGGCGCTGGAGATTGCCGCCGCGGGCGGGCACAGCCCGCTGCCGGTGGGGCCGCCGGGCCCGGGCAAG
>NZ_NWBQ01000076.1 GCF_002837135.1 Macromonas bipunctata
CAGCGGGTTGCGCGTGGTGATGCTCTCGGGCGACAACCGGGCTGCCGCCGTGGCGATGGCGCAGCGTCTGGGCCTGCACCCCGAGGCGGGCGAAGTGGTGGCCGACGTGCTGCCCGCCGACAAGGCCGCCTACGTGCGCCAATTGCAGGCGCAAGGGCGCTGCGTGGCCATGGTGGGCGATGGCGTCAACGACGCCCCGGCGCTGGCCGCCGCCGATGTCGGCATGGCCATGAGCCACGCCCAGGGTGGTGGCTCGGACGTGGCCATGCACGCGGCGGGCATCACGCTCATGCGCGGCGACCCGGCGCTGATGGCGGCATCGCTCGACATCTCGCGCCGTACTGTGCGCAAGATCCGGCAAAACCTGTTCTGGGCCTTTGTGTACAACGTGGCGGGCATCCCGCTGGCGGCGCTGGGTTTTCTCAACCCGGTGCTGGCCGGGGCGGCCATGGCCCTGAGTTCGGTCAGCGTCATGGCCAACGCGCTGCTGCTCAAGCGCTGGCGTGGCCCGGTGTGATGCCGCTGCGTCACGGTGGCCGCATAAAATCGCGCATCCCTTTTTTTGGAGCTGAGACAATCATGCAAAAACAGATGCTGGTGTTGGCTTTGGCCGCCACCGTGTTGGCCGCCTGTGGCAAGAAAGAAGAAGCACCGGCACCTGGTGCCGCCGTCCCGGCCGAGGACAAGGTGGTCAACGTCTACAACTGGCCCGACTACATTGCCGAAGACCTGGTGCCCAATTTCGAGAAGGCCAGCGGCCTGCGCGTGAACTACTCCACGTTCGAGAACAACGAGGGCCTGCAGGCCAAGCTGGTGGCGGGCAACAGCGGCTACGACGTGGTGGTGCCGGGTGCCGTGTTTGCGGCAGGCCAGATCCAGGCCGGCCTGCTGCAAAAGCTCGACAAGACCCAGCTCAAGAACTACAGCAACCTCGACAGCGCCTTCCTGAGCAAGCTGCAGAACATTGACCCCGGCAACCAGTACCTGATCCCGTGGGGCTGGAGCTTCACCACCGTCGGCATCAACAAGGGCAAGGTCGAGAAGGCCCTGGCGGGCACCCCGATGCCCGACAACGCCTGGGACCTGGTGTTCAACCCCGCCTACACCAGCAAGCTCAAGTCGTGCGGCATTGCCTACCTCGATTCGCCTTCCGAGGTGATTCCGCCCGCGCTGCACTACCTGGGCAAGAACGCCTACTCCAACGACCCGTCCGACCACCAGGCTGCGGGCGACTTGCTGGCCAAGGTGCGCCCGGACGTGCGCATCTTCTCCAGCACCATGATCGACGACCTGGCCACCGGCCGCGCCTGCGTGGCGCTGGGCTGGGCGGGTGACATCAACATCGCCGCAGGCCGCGTCAAGGAAGCGGGCCAGCAGGACGAGATCGTGGCGCTGGTGCCCAAGACCGGCGGCATGCTGTTCATCGACACGCTGGCCATTCCGGCCGATGCCAAGCAGCCGCGCAACGCACACCGCTTCATCGATAACTTCCTGCAGGGCGAAGTGGCCGCGTCGGTCACCAACTTTGTGAACTACGCCAACGGCAACAAGGCCGCCGAGGCGTTCGTCGATCCGGCCATCAAGGCCAACCCGTCGGTGTTCCCCAGCGCCGAGGACATGGCGCGCATGGTGCCCCCGGGCGTGATTGGCAACGAGGGCCGCGCCTCCATGAGCGAGGTCTACACCCAGTTCAAGAGCGGGAAGTAACCCGTCGTTTTGCGCCGTCAAAAATCAGCGGTGGGGCCGTTGCCGTGGGCAACGGCTTTTTGTTGTGTTGAACCGAATCGCCAAAATGGACTTGTCTTCGACCCCAGATGCGTATTTGCGTACCGACAACCTGGTCAAACGTTTTGACGGTGTGGCCGCCGTAGACCGCGTCAACCTGTTGATCCGGCAGGGCGAAATTTTTGCTTTGCTCGGCAGTTCGGGTTGCGGCAAATCCACCTTGCTGCGCATGTTGGCGGGGTTCGAGACACCCACCTCGGGGCGCATTGTGCTCAACGGGCAGGACATCGTGGGGCTGCCGCCCTACGAGCGACCCATCAACATGATGTTCCAGTCGTATGCGCTGTTTCCGCACCTGAGCATCTGGGACAACATCGCCTTCGGCCTCAAGCGCGAGGGCATGCCCAAGGCCCAGATCAAGACCCGCGTGGGCGAGATGCTGGACCTGGTGCAACTGGGCGACTACGCGCAGCGCAAGCCGCACCAGCTCTCGGGCGGGCAGCAGCAGCGCGTGGCGCTGGCGCGCAGCCTGGCCAAGCGGCCCCAGCTGCTGCTGCTGGACGAGCCGCTGGGCGCGCTGGACAAGAAGCTGCGCGAGCACACCCAGTTCGAGCTGGTCAACATCATCGAGAAGGTGGGCGTGACCTGCGTGGTGGTGACGCATGACCAAGAGGAGGCCATGACCATTGCCTCGCGCATTGCCGTGATGAGCCGGGGCCAGGTGCTGCAGGTCGGCACGCCGCGCGAGGTGTACGACATGCCCAACTGCCGCTTCGTGGCCGACTTCATTGGCAGCGTCAACGTGTTCGAGGGCCGCCTGACCGAGGACGAACCCAACTACGGCGTGGTGGAGACCAGCCTGGGCGCCATCTACATCGACCATGGTGTCACTGGCACCCTCAACATGCCGCTGGCGGTGGCGGTGCGGCCCGAAAAGATCGACATCAGCAAGACGCGCCCCAGCCACGTTGCGCGCAACCTGTTCCACGGCAAGGTGTGCGAGATTGGCTACCTGGGCAGCTACACCACCTACATCGTGCAGGCCGACAACGGCCAGCGCCTCAAAATCACCGAAGCCAACACCTCGCACCACGCCAGCAGCGGCATCACGTGGGACGATGAGGTGTTCTTCTGGTGGGAAGGCTCGGCCTCGGTCGAGCTGGCCAGCTGACACCACCTGGAGCGACCATGCCACTGCTTGTCAAGCTGCCCCGGCCCCGTGGCCGCACCTGGGTCATCGGGGTGCCCTACCTCTGGCTGACGGTGTTTTTCATGCTGCCGTTCCTGATCCTGTTGCGCATCAGCGTGACGAACTTGGGCGCCAGCATCGACCCATTTTCGCCGCTGCTGTTCTACCAGGACGGGCTGTTGCAGATCTGGCTGCAGCTCGACAACTTCCTGTCCATCTTTGGCACCCGCGCCGACGACGGCAGCTGGGCCCCGGCGTGGACCATCTACCTGGTGGCCTACGGCAACTCACTCAAGTACGCCGCCGCCACCACCGCCATTGCGCTGCTGATCGGCTACCCGTTTGCCTACTTCATCGCGCGCAGCCGCCCCAGCGTGCGCCCGGTGCTGCTGATGCTGGTGATGCTGCCGTTCTGGACCTCGTTCCTGCTGCGCATCTACGCCTGGAAGGGGCTGCTGGCGGACTACGGCATCCTCAACAACACGCTGCTGGCGCTGGGGCTGATCAGCGCGCCCATCGAGATGCTCTACACCGACGTCTCGATGCTGGTGGGCATGGTGTACGTGTACTGCCCGTTCATGATCCTGCCGCTGTACGCCAACCTGGTCAAGATGGACGTGCGCTTGCTCGAAGCGGCTTACGACCTGGGCACCACGCCGTTCAAGGCGTTCTGGCTCATCACGGTGCCGCTGTCCAGGGCGGGCATTGTGGCGGGCTCGATGCTGGTGTTCATCCCGTGCGTGGGCGAGTTCGTGATCCCGTCGCTGCTGGGCGGAGCCGATAACCTGATGATCGGCCGCGTGGTGTGGGACGAGATGTTCAGCGCCAACAACTGGCCGCGCGCCGCCGCGCTGTCGGTGGTGATGATTTTGCTGATCCTGGTGCCGATGGCCATCCACAGCCGCTCCAGCCACCCTTCTGCCAGCCAAGGACGCTAGCCCGGATATTTCACCACAATCCGTAGAAACGGGGACGGCATTGCCCTTGAAATGCCCGAACATCGAGGTATCGAATCCAGATGAAAGGACGGGCAATGCCGAAACCAAACTGTACAGCACAACCAGCCGCCGATGAGGTCGGCGTGATTGATTTTGGCCGACTGGGCCGCCGCAAGATCGAGGGCCGCTTCGATGGCGGCAGCATGACCAGCGATGCCGGGGTGATGCTGCTGGCCGAAGTGGACCGCAGGCTGGGCTTGCTGGGGGCGGCGGCACGCTGCATCGCCGACCCGCGCGATCCGCTGCTGATCACGCACAGCGTGCGCGACATGCTGCGTCAGAGGGTCTATGGC
>NZ_NWBQ01000077.1 GCF_002837135.1 Macromonas bipunctata
TGCTACCGCCATCGAAGCGGCCCTCGATCTTGCGTCGGCCCAGTCGGCCAAAATCAATCACGCCAACCTCATCGGCAGTTGTTTGCGGTGTACAGTTTGGTTTCGGCATTGCCCGTCCTCTCATCCAGATTCGATACCTCGATGTTCGGGCATTTCAAGGGCAATGTCGTCCTCATTTCTACGGGCTATGGTGAAATATCCGGGCTAGCGGAAAGGGTATTTCAGCAGCCACCACAAGGCGCGCTGGGTGCCACAGAAGTTGTACGCCCGGTTGCGGGGACGGCTGACCGACAAGGCCAGCGCGGTGCAGCCCGTCTGGACGGCCTTTGACGCCCGCTACAGTGCCGCAGCGGCCTGCGTCTGCAAGGCTTTGAGGGTGCGGCCCTGCGGGTCTTGCCATTCGGTGCGGCCATTGGCGCTGCGGCCCAGCACCACAGCGGCGGCGGTACTGGGCGAGCTGAAGGCGTAGTCCTGCGTAAAACGCAACCGCTCATCATCAGGCACCAGCACGCCGTTGGACAGCAGTTCCTCGCGCAGGTCGTACATGCCTTTGACGTACTGCTGCATAGACGGTGTGGTGTGCAGCGCGGCTTGCGAATCGGCCTTGACGACGAAGCCTTGGCTGGCTTCGTAGCCGGTGGCCACCACGCCCTTGCCTTTGCAGCGCAACAGCGCCACCGCAGCGGGTACCGAGTTGCTGGGGCTGGAGCGGATTTGCTCGAAGGCGTACACGCCCAGCACGGGCAGCATGCCCAGCATGTGCTCCAGAAACACCACCATGTCGGCGCGGTCGGCTTCGCTCAGCGAGGGTTCGGTGGGCTGGTTGGCGTTGTCCAGTGGCAGGCGTTTGGCGCTGTGTGCCAGCCGGATGAGGTTGCTTTCCAGAAACTGCACGTGCGCTTTGTTGAGCTGGCCCGGTGCGGCCACAAAGGCGATGGCGCGGTTCCAGAAGTCCTTTTGTGCAAAGTGGCTCTCCAGCCGGGGCCGGATCGGGTCGCCTTCGCCCACGTAGAGCATCTCGCCCTCGCCATCCAGGCGCGGCCCCAGCAGCAGATACACGCCAGTTTGCGCCAGTTCCGGGCGCGCTTTGACCTGCGGTAGCAGGGCGCGCGGAAACACCAGCGCCTTGCCGACCCAGTTGGATCGCTCCACCAGCCGTAGCCCATCCGGGTCGCCATCGGCCACAAAGATGCGCAACGAGAACGGGTTGCCCACAGTGGTAGCGTGCCGCTGCGGTTAGACCCGGTTGGCCAGTTCCACGGCCTTGCCGATGTAGCTGGCGGGGGTCATGGCCAGCAGGCGGTCTTTGTCGGCTTGCGGGATGTCCAGCGAGACGATGAGGCCGTGCAGCGCTTCTTTCGTGACCGATTTGCCGCGCGTGACTTCCTTGAGTTTTTCGTAGGCACCCGGCACACCGTAGCGGCGCATCACGGTTTGGATGGGTTCGGCCAGCACTTCCCAGGCTGCGTCCAAGTCGGCGGCCAGGGCTTCTTCGTTAAGTTCGAGCTTGTTGAGGCCCGTCATCAAGGATTGGTGGGCCAGCACGGCGTAGCCCAGCGCCACGCCGATGTTGCGCAGCACGGTGGAGTCGGTCAGGTCGCGCTGCCAGCGGCTGATCGGCAGTTTTTCGGACAGGTGCTTGAGCAAGGCGTTGGCCAAGCCCAGGTTGCCTTCGGCGTTCTCGAAGTCGATGGGGTTGACCTTGTGCGGCATGGTGGACGAGCCAATTTCACCGGCCTTGAGCTTTTGCTTGAAGTAGCCCAGCGAGACATAGCCCCAGATGTCGCGTGCCAAGTCGATCAGGATGGTGTTGCTGCGCGCGACGGCGTCGAACAGTTCGGCCATGTAGTCGTGCGGCTCGATCTGGATGCTGTACGGCTGGAAGGTCAGGCCCAGGCCGATTTTGGCATCTGTTGGGGTGGAGGCATCGGCTTCCGGGGTTTCGACCACGGCACGGCTGAAGGCTTCCCAGTCGAAGTCGGGCCAGGCGCTCAGGTGGGCGTTGTAGTTGCCCACGGCGCCGTTCATCTTGCCCATCAGTTGCACATCGGCGATTTTGGCGCGCACGGTGGCCAGGCGCACGGCGACGTTGCCCAGTTCTTTGCCCACGGTGGTGGGGCTGGCGGTCTGGCCGTGGGTGCGGCTGAGCATGGGCACAGCGGCAAAGGTGTGGGCCATCGCGCGCAGTTTGGCGATGATGCCGTCCAGGCCCGGCAGCAGCACCTGGTCGCGCCCAGCTTTGATTTGCAGCGCGTGGCTGGTGTTGTTGATGTCCTCGGAGGTGCAGGCAAAGTGGACAAATTCACCGGCCTTTTGCAGCTCGGGCCAGCCGTCGAACACACCCTGGACCCCCATGGCGGCGTTGCCACGGATCCAGTATTCCACGGCTTTTACGTCGTGGTTGGTGGTTTTTTCGATGGCTTTGATGGCTTCGGCGTCCGCCGGGCTGAAGTTGGCCACCACGGCGCGCAGGTGGGCGCGGGCGGCGGGCGACAGGGGCGGGAATTCGGCAAAGCCAGCGTCGCTGAGGTGTTCAAACCAGGCCAGCTCCACTTGCACACGGCGGTGCATGTAGCCGTATTCGCTCATGAAGGGGCGCAGCGCGGCCAGCTTGCCCACGTAGCGGCCGTCCAGCGGCGACAGGGCGGTGACGGGAGAGAATTCGATGGGGGTGGTGGGTGCGGTCATGATGGCTGGGATTGTAGAAGAGCGACCCCGGTGGGGCCGTCGCTACAATCATCCGGCATAGGGGACATCGGCCTGCGCAGGCCGCACAACATTTATGAAACTGATAGGCAACACCACCAGCCCGTTCGTGCGCAAAGTGCGCATCGTGCTGGCCGAAAAGAAACTCGACTGCACGCTGGTGGAGGACGACGTGCTGTCGCCCAACGCCATCGTGGCGCAGCACAACCCGCTGGGCAAGGTGCCGTGCCTGCTGATCGAGGGCGACACGCCGGTGTTCGACTCGCGCGTGATTGTGGAGTACCTCGACACCCTGTCGCCCGTGGGCCGCCTGATGCCGACGTTGAGCCGCGAGCGCATTGCCGTCAAGACCTGGGAGGCGGTGGCCGACGGCCTGATGGACGCCGCCGTGCTGGCGCGCCAGGAGCTGGCCTGGGCCGGGCGCAGCGCCGAGCAGCGTTCCGAGGCCTGGATCGAGCGCCAGCTGGGCAAGATCCACGCCGCGCTGCACTACATGAGCCGCCACATCGGGCACCAGCCGTATTGCCACGGCAACCACTTCACGCTGGCCGACGTGGCGGTGGGCTGCGCGCTGGGCTACCTGGATTTCCGCTTTCCGGACTTGAACTGGCGCTACCCGCACCCGCAGCTGGCGCGCCTGCACGACAAGCTGGTGCAGCGCCCCAGCTTTGCCCAGACCGCGCACGTGGCCACATCCTGAAGCCGCAACACCCCCTCCTGCGCGCCCATGCCCCCACCGCTGCCACATAAAAGACACAAAACGGGTGCAAATAGGGCGGGATGTTCCTAAAATCAGCTCTTTCACATTCACACCTGCACCGGCGCCCGTGCGTCACCCTTCATGCTCTACCCTGAACTGTTCAAACAACTCGAAGCCGTCCGCTGGGACATGGACAAGGACATCCCTTGGGACCAGTTTGATGCCAGCCAGCTCAGCGATGAACAGGCCCAGACCATCAAGATGAACGCCATCACCGAGTGGGCCGCCCTGCCCGCCACCGAGATGTTCCTGCGCGACAACCGCGACGACAGCGACTTCTCGGCCTTCATCTCGGTGTGGTTCTTCGAGGAGCAGAAGCACTCGCTGGTGCTGATGGAGTACCTGCGGCGCTTTCGCCCCGAGCTGGTGCCGACAGAAGAGGAATTGCACGCCATCCGCTTCGAGTTCGACCCCGCCCCGGCGCTGGAGACGCTGATGCTGCACTTCTGCGGCGAGATCCGCCTGAACCACTGGTACCGCTGCGCCGCCGAGTGGCACACCGAGCCGGTGATCAAGCAGATCTACACCACGCTGGCGCAGGACGAGGCGCGCCACGGCGGCGCCTACCTGCGCTACATGAAGCGCGCCATTGCCAAGCACGGCAACGAGGCCAAGGCCGCCTTTGCCAAGGTGGGCGTGCTGATGGCCAGCGCGCGGCGCACCGCGCAGGCGCTGCACCCGACCAACCTGCACGTGAGCAAGGCGCACTACCCGCGCGACACCGTGCAAAGCCGCCTGCCCGACCCGGAGTGGCTGGAGCAGTGGCTGAGCCAGCAGATCCACTTTGACACCACGTGGGAGACCAAGGTGGTGGACCGCCTGCTGCACAACATGAGCCTGCTGATGGAGCGCAGCTTCAAGACCGTGCAGGAGCTCAACCGCTTCCGCAAGGAAGTGTCGGCCACGCTGCCGCCGGAGCCGGCTTACCAGGGCGCCTGATTGCTGTTACGGGCCACCGCGCCGCATTAAAAAGGCCGCTGAAAAGCGGCCTTTTTTGCGTCCTTCCTGTGCGTGGTCAGGCGTGGCGGGGCGCCAGCACGTGCGCCCACAGCGCGCGCACGGCATCGATGTCGGCCTGCAGCGGCGCCGGGTCGATCTGGGTCGAGGCCTCGTCCAGCCGCGCGCGGTGCTGGATGTGGCGCAGCTTGCGGTAGGCGTTGGCGGCGGCGTGGCCCAGGCCAGCGGGCAGCAGGCCCACGGCCTCGGCGCGTTGCAGCAGCGCGATGTTGCCCAGATTGCCACGCAATTCGGGGTGCTGGCCCGATTGCGACAGCACCAGCAGTTGCACGATGAATTCCACGTCGATCATGCCGCCGGGGCTGTGCTTGATGTCGAACAGCCCTGTGGGCACGCGTTGGGCGTTGCGCATTTTTTCGCGCATCGAGGCAATTTCTTGCGCCAATGCGGTCACATTGCGCTCGGCGGTGATGACGGCTTCGCGGATGGCTTCGAAGCGTTGCACCAGTTCGGGCGTGCCCAGCACGCAACGCGCACGGGTGATGGCCTGGTGTTCCCACGTCCAGGCGGTGTTGCTGCCGCGCTGTTGCTGGTAGTTGGCAAAGGCGGTAAAGCTGGTGATGAGGAGGCCGGAGTTGCCGTTGGGGCGCAAGGCGGTATCGATTTCGTACAGGTCGCCTTCGCCGGTCTTGACCGTCATCCAGTTGATGAGCTTGCGCACGAATGCGGCGTAGACTTCGGGCGCGCGCTCGTCGTCGTCCTCGTACACGAACACGATGTCCAAGTCGCTGCCGTAGCCCAGCTCCTTGCCGCCGAGCTTGCCGTAGCCGATGATGGCGTGGCAGGGTTCGTCGCGGTGGCGGTTTTTCAGGCGCTGCCAGCACCAGCGGCCCGTGATGCGCAGCACGGTGTCGGCCAGGGCGCTGAGGTCGTCGGCCACCTGCTCCACCGTCAGCACGCCCTCGACGTCGCGCGCCAGGGTGCGGAAGGTTTCGGCGTGGTGGGCGCGGCGCAGCAGGTTGAGCAGCTCCTCGTCGTCGTCCTCGCCGGTGGAGGCCAGCGACTTTTTGCGCGCCTCGAGTTCGGCCTCGAACTGCGCCGGGTCAAAGCGTTCCTCGTAGAGCTGGCGCCCGGCCAGTTCGTCGATCACGCCAGGGTGGGTGAGCAGGTAGCGTGCAGGCCACTTGGCGGCACCAAAGATGCGCAACAGCCGTTCGTGGACCGACGGGCGTTCCTGCAGCAGCGCCAAATAGCTTTCGCGGCGCAGCAGGGGTTCGATCCAGTCGGCCATGCGCAGCGCGGCTTCTTCGGTCACACGGCCATCTTCGAGCCACGCGCCGGTGCGTTGCACCAGCCGCGCCAGACGCACGCGGGCATCTTCGCGCAGGGCCAGCACGCGCGGGTGTTCGCACCAAGTGGCCACTTTGGCGGCAAAACGTTCGGGCAGTTGCGGCAGCACGGATTGCAGGTCTTCGACGCCGTTGCGCGGCTTGCCGTTGCAGCTCACGCCGTTGCAGTCGGCGGCCTGGGCGCCGAGCAGGGTGTCGAATTCCTGCGCCACAACTTCGCGGTGGGCGTCAAGCTGGGCCAGGAAGGCGGGCGTGTCGGCAAAGCCCAGGGTGTGCGCGATCCAGGCCAGGTCGTCGTCGCGTGTGGGCAGGATGTGGGTTTGCTGGTCGTCCAGGTATTGGATGCGGTGTTCTACCTGGCGCAAAAAGATGTAGGCCTCGGCCAGCGCGTGCGCGGTGGCAGCGGGCATGAGGTTGGCGTGGTGCAGCCGCACCAGTGCGTCCAGCGTGGGGCGGCGGCGCAGTTCGGGGAAAGTACCGCCACGCACCACTTGCAGCAGTTGCACGGTGAATTCGATTTCGCGGATGCCGCCGCGCGAGAGTTTGACATCGTGCGCACGCTCGGGGTGTCCGGCAGCGCGTTTGCTGGCGTGGTCGCGGATCTGGCGGTGCAGGCTGCGCAGGGATTCGAACACGCTGTAGTCAAGGTAGCGGCGGAACACGAACGGCAGCACCACGCTGCGCAAAGCGTGGGCCGTGCTGCCCGTGACGGCGGCACGGGGCGCCACCACGCGGCTCTTGAGCCACGCAAAGCGTTCCCATTCGCGCCCCTGCACCAGGAAGTATTCCTCCAACGCGCCCAGCGACACCGCCGCCGGGCCGGAGCTGCCGTTGGGGCGCAGCATCAGGTCCACGCGGAACACGTTGCCGTGTTCGGTGGTGTCGCCCACCAGCGCGTAGATGCGTTTGACGGCCTTGGCAAAGTATTCGTGGTTGGTGATGCGGTTGCGCCCGGCGCTGTTGCCTGCGGTCTCGCCGTCCATGTCGTAGACGTAGATCAGGTCGATGTCGCTGGAGACGTTGAGCTCGCGCGCGCCAAACTTGCCCATGCCGATGATCCACAGCTCGGCGCGCTTGAGCACCGGCCCTTGCGCGGCCACCATAGCGGCGGGGATGGAGGGGTCTTCGTACAGGGGCGCGCCGTACAGGTCGTCCAGTTCCAGCTGGGCTTGTGCCAAGGCTTCGTCCAGCGCCAGCTCGGCCAGCTCGGTCACGGCGCAGGTGACGGTGTGCAGCGGTGCGGCGCACTCGGTGTCGAGCACAACCAGCCGTTCCATGACCAGATGGCGCAGCACGCGCAGCGCCGCGCCCAGCTCCAGCCCTTGCGCACGCAGGGTGGCCAAGGTGGTGCGCATCATGTCCAGCGTGGGGGCACCGGGGGGCAGCAGGGGCAGTTCTTTGTCGTAACGGCGGCGGATGCGTTGCACATAGCGGGAGTGTTCGGCCACCGCCGGGCGTTGCACGGCAAGGGTCAAGGTTGTTTCGGTCATGGAATGGGCGTGGGCCGTGTTAATTTCGCAGAATCATGAGTACCGCAACCGCCCACCCCCCACGCACGCTGCGGCTGTTGGCCCGTGGCGTGCGCGCGCTGCTGTGGCTGGTGGCGGCCGGGGTGCTGCTGCTGGGCCTGGGCGCGGTGGTGTTGCACGGCTTCATTGTGCCGCGAATTGGCGACTGGCGGCCGCAGCTGGAAACGCTGGCCTCGCGGGCGCTGGGGCAATCGGTGCGCATCGGCGCCATCGCAGCCACGGGATCGGGCTGGGTGCCCAGCATGACGCTGCACGGCCTGCAAGTGCGCAACGCGGCGGGCCAGACCACACTGCAGGTGGAGCGCGTGCAGGCGGCGTTGTCGGCACGGGCCTTGTGGCGGCTGGGGCTGGAGCAGCTGGTGCTGGACGGTGCCACGCTGCATGTGCAGCGCACCGCACAGGGACAGTGGCTGGTGGCGGGGGTGCCGGTAGTGCCATCGTCCGACAGCGCACCGCCCCGCTGGCTGGACTGGTTTTTTTCGCAACCCGAGTGGGTGCTGCGTGGCGGGCAATTGCACTGGCACGACGAAATGGCCGCATCCACCACCGCTGCCGAAGTCTGGCGCGACCTGACGCTGGTGCAACGCAACGCCGGGCGGGCGCACGACTTTCGGCTCGACGTACAGCCCCCCGCGCACTGGGGCCAGCGTTTGAGTTTGCGCGGCCAATTGCGCCAACCGCTGTGGCAGCTGAACGCGGCCCAATGGCAGGACTGGGTCGGCACGCTGTACGCCGAAACGGATGAGCTGAACCTGGCGGCGTTCTCGCCTTACCTGAAGGAACACCTGCCACCGGATCAGGCCACGCCCAGCGGCCAGGGTGCCCTGCGCGCCTGGCTGGAGGTGGCACACGGCAGCATCACCGGCCTGACCGCCGATGTGGCACTGCGCGACGCGCTGCTGCCGCTGGCCCCGGCGCGGCCACCGCTGCCACTGCAACACCTGAGCGGCCGCCTGCGCTGGCAACACGACGGCGCGCAGCAGAGCTGGGCCACCGAAGGGCTGGCCTTGCGCACCGCCAGCGGACTGGATTGGCCCGGTGGCAACGTGCGCTACAGCCAGACCCGCACCGGGCACGCCTCCGGCCAGACCCCAGCCACCGCACATGCGCTGGACGCCGAACAGCTCGACCTGGCCCTGCTGCACCAGCTGGCAGGCCACCTGCCCCTGCCGCCGCAGATGGCACAACCATTGGCCAGCCTGCAACCCCATGGCCGGGTGCGCAGCCTGCACGCGCAATGGCGCAGCCTGACAGACTGGCGCGTGCAAGGTGACATCCGTGATTTGACGCTGGCCGCCGCACCCGCGACCCGTGGCGCTGCGGCCAGCACCCCAGGCCGCCCCGGCATCCACGGCCTGCAACTGCGCTTTGACGCCCGCCCTGACGGCGGCCAGGCCCAGCTGGCGCTGGCCCCCGGTGGCAGCATCCACGTGCCCGGCGTGCTGGAACCCGCTCGCATCCCGTTCGACCAGCTGCAGGCCGACGTGCGCTGGCAATCCAACCAAGGTCAATGGACGGTGCGCGTGCCGCAACTGCGCTTTGCCAACGCCGACATGGCGGGCAGCGCCAGCGGCCGGTGGCAAACCGGCACCACGCCCGCCAGCCGCCTGCCGGGTCGGCTGGACTTGCAGGCCCAGTTGCAACGTGCCAACGCGGCGCGCGTGTACCGTTATTTGCCGGTGGTGATTCCAGCGTCGGTGCGCCACTACGTGCAACAAGCGGTACCACGCGGTCAGGCGCGCAGCGCCAGCTTCAAGGTGCAGGGCGATCTGGCGGACTTCCCGTTCGAGCGCCCCGGCAGTGGCGTGTTCAGCGTGCGGGCGGCGCTGAGTGGGGTCGATCTGGTGTACGTGCCGCCCACCTTGACCGAAGCCAACAGCCTGCCCTGGCCACCGCTGGAGCGCGTGCAGGCCGAACTGCAGATCGACGGCGCGGCGCTGCACATTGCCCACGGCAGCGGGCGCGCACTGAGCCTGCCCCAGCTGCACGCCCAGCGTGCTGAGGCCCGCATCGACAACTTCCTGCTCGACGACCCGGTGCTGCACGTGCAGGCTGATGTGGCCGGCCCGGCCAGCGATGCGGTGGCGTTCGTCAACCAGTCGCCGCTGCGGGGCATGACGGATGGCGCGCTGCAACACACCCGCATCGACGGCAACGCGCAAGTGCAGTTTGGCCTGACGTTGCCACTGAACCACCTGGCAGCGGTGCAGGTGCGGGGCGACGTACAGCTGCCCGGCAACACGCTGCAAATCACCCCCGATACGCCCACCCTGCACCACACCCAGGCGCAACTGCACTTCAACGAAAGCGGCTTTGACCTGACCCAAGCCCGCAGCCAGCTGCTGGGCGGTGAATTGCAATTCAGCGGCCAGTTGCGCACGCCCAATGGCACGCCACACCTGCAATTCAGCGGCCAAGGCAGCGCCAGCGCCGACGGCCTGCGCCACAGCCCCGACTGGCCGCTGCTGGCCCCGCTGGGGCAACTGGCCCAGGGCAGCGCCCGCTACCAGGTGGCGCTCGACATCACCCCGGGCGGCACCGAGGTGCAGGTGGACACCGACCTGCAAGGCCTGGCCGTGGACTTGCCCGCGCCGCTGGGCAAGACCGCCCGCACCGCACAACCGCTGCGCTACCAGGTGCGACGTTTGCCCAGCGCGCCACCGTCCGATGCACCCACCGCCCCCCTGCACGACGAGCTGACCCTGAGCATTGGCCCGGCCACCGCGCCCCTGCTGCACGCCCGCTACCAGCGCGAACACCAGGACAGCACCACCCGCGTGCTGCGCGGCACGCTGCAGCTGCACGACCCGGCCATCGCCCCCGCGAGCCCCCCCGCCTTGCCCACGCAGGGCGTGCAGGCCCAGGCGCAACTGGGCACGCTGGACGTGGCGGCATGGCAGCAACGGACCCAAGCCTGGCTGGCCGAGCCGACATCGCCCCAGACGGCAGCAACGGCATTGGCAACAGCAACAACGGCACCCGGCCAGCCCACCCACAGCACCGACGGCTACCTGCCCCGGCAATGGCAGCTGAACGCGCAACAGCTGCTTTGGCGCGGCCAACGCTGGCACCACGTTGCGCTGCAGGGCCAGCACCGCGCACCCGACCGCTGGCAGCTGCAGCTCGACGCCCAGGAGGCCAGCGGCACGCTGCACTACGACCGCAACGCCCACCGGCTGCACGCCCGGCTGCAGCGGCTGCAATGGATCACACCACCCCAAGGTAAAGGCACCACCAGCCCCACACTGGACGCCAACACCCGCCTGCCCGAGCTGGACGTGCAAGTGCAGGCACTGGCGCTGGACGGCCGCGCACTGGGCCAGCTGGAACTGCACGCCCAGCACGACCACGCGCGCAACGTGTGGCAACTGCAGCAGCTTGCCCTGCTCACGCCCGAGGCCCAATGGCACAGCCAGGGCCAGTGGGACGCCGCGCGCCAGCGCACCGACTTGCAACTGCAGCTGCAGCTGCACGACGCCGGCCAGTGGCTGAGCCGCCTGGGCCGCCCCGGCGTGCTGCGCGGCGGGCGCGGCCAGCTCACCGGCCAGCTGCACTGGGCGGGCCCGCCGCTGGGGACCGACTGGGGCCGCGTCCACGGCGAGCTGCAACTGGCGCTGGCGCAGGGCCAGCTGCTGCAGATCGAGCCCGGCCTGGCGCGCTGGCTGGGCGTGCTCAACCTGCAGGCGCTGCCCCGGCGCTTGAGCCTGGACTTTGACGACGTGCTCAACAGCGGCTTCAGCTTTGACCTGATTGCGGGCAGCGCCCAGATCGCGCAAGGCGTGGCCCGCACCAGCGACCTGCGGCTGCAAAGCGTCAACGCCGCCGCGCTGCTGCAAGGCCAGGTGGATCTGGCCCGCAAGACGCAGGACCTGCAGGCCGTGGCGGTGCCGCACCTCAACGCCGACACCGTCTCGCTGGTGGCCACCGCCATCAACCCTGCGCTGGGTTTGAGCAGCTTTGCCTGGCAATGGCTGCTGCGCCAGCCGCTGCAATACGCCACCACGCAACGCTGGCACATCAGCGGCAGCTGGCAGGCGCCCCATATCGAAAAACTGCCCCACCCGGCCAGCACTTCCAGCCCAGCAACACCGGCAGCAGCGGCAGCCAATGCCCTGCCCGACCTGCGCGACCTGCAAGGAGCGCCCGGCACCTCCTCCCCCACCAACACACCCCATCCACCTTGACATCCTCCTCGCCATGAATGGCGAGGATTCCCGCTTCACAGAACCCCGCCCATGCCTCAACGAGACACAGGACTTACAGCTTCTCCACGGGCTGACACCGCCCGTCCGGCGGCCAATACGTTGCGTGCGGCGTTGATGTCCCGGTCGTGGCTGCTGCCACAGTCGGGGCATGTCCAATGCCGCACGTTCAAGGGCATCTTTTCTGCCGTGTACCCGCAGTCGCTGCAACGCTTGGACGACGGGTGCCAGCGGTCGATCTTGACCAACTCGCGTCCATACCAGCGGGCCTTGTATTCGAGCTGGCGCACGAACTCGGCCCAACCTGCATCACCGATGGACTTGGCCAGCTTGCGGTTCTTCTTCATGTTGCTGACGGCCAGCGTCTCAATGGCGATCACTTGGTTTTCGTGGATCAGCCGGGTCGAGAGCTTGTGCGTGAAATCCTTGCGGATGTCGGCGATCTTGGCGTGCAGTTTGGCGACTTTGAGCCGCGCTTTGGTACGGTTCTTGGAGCCTTTCTTTTTCTTGGCGAGTTGGCGCTGGAGTTTTGCCAGCTTCTTCTCGTGCTTGCGGAAAGCGTTGGGCGCTGGGATTTTTTCGCCGTCGGAAAGGATGGCGAAATGAGTCAGGCCCAGATCAATGCCGACTTGGCTGGGTGCTTCCGGTTTGGTGTAGACCACGTCGTCGCACAGCAGGCTGACGAAGTAACGGCCCGCCGCGTCTTTCGATACCGTGATGGTCGTGACCTTCGCACCTTGCGGAATCTGGCGCGACCAACGGATGTCCAACGGTGCAGCCATTTTGGCCAACTTGAGCGCCTGACCATCCCAGCGGAACGCGCTGGCGGTGTATTCCGCCGACTGGTGGCCGCTTTTGCGCTTGAACTGCGGGTAACGCCCGCGTTTCGCAAAAAAGTTGCCGAACGCTGTTTGCAAGTGACGCAGCGCCTGCTGCAATGGCACGCTGGACACGTCGTTGAGCCAAGCGTACTCCGGCTGCTTTTTGAGCAACGTCAACGCGGCAGAGGTGTCGTTGTAGCCCATGCGCTCCTGCCGCTGTTCCCACGCTTCCGTGCGCAGGTGCAGCATGTGGTTGTAGACCACGCGCACACAACCGAACGTCTGGGCCAAGAGGGTTTCTTGCTCAGGCGTTGGGTAAAACCGGAAGCGGTACGCGCGCTTGATGTCCATGTGTGCAATTTACACGAAAACCACCCCATCCACCCAGAAGATAGCCAACCTAAAAAGGAGCGGAAACAGGGGCTTGCTGTGCAAGCCGTGCTATCCCTCCCCGGCATGAATGCCGGGGTTTCCCGCACAGATTGATGAAAGTCGCCGCCATCCAGATGGTGTCGGGCACCGACCTGCCCCACAACCTGCAACAGGCACACCAGCTGCTGCAGCAAGCCGCCCACGCCGGGGCCGAACTGGCCGTGCTGCCCGAATACTTTGCCTTCATGGGCCAGCGCGACACCGACAAGCTGGCGCTGCAGGAAGCGCCCGGCCACGGCCCGGTGCAGGACTTCCTGGCCCGCACCGCGCGCGAACTGCAGCTGTGGCTGGTGGGCGGCACCCTGCCACTGGCCAGCGCCGAGCCCCGGCGCGCCAGCAACAGCGCGCTGGCCTACAACCCGGCGGGCGAGTGCGTGGCGCGTTACGACAAGATCCACCTGTTTTGCTACGACAACGGGCGCGAGCGTTACGACGAAGCGCAAACCCTGGTGCCCGGCCAGCAGCCCACCGCGTTCGGGCTGACCGACCGCAGCGACCAGGCGTGGCGCATCGGCCTGAGCGTGTGCTACGACCTGCGCTTTGCCGAGCTCTACCGCCAGCTGCAGGCCGACGTGCTGCTGGTGCCCGCCGCCTTCACCCACACCACCGGCCAGGCGCACTGGGACGTGCTGCTGCGCGCGCGCGCCATCGAAAACCAGGCCTACGTGCTGGCCAGCGCCCAGGGCGGCCTGCACGACAACGGCAGGCGCACCTGGGGCCACAGCCTGGTGGCCGACCCCTGGGGCCAGGTGCTGGCCCGGCACGCCAGCGGCCCCGGCCTGGCGCTGGCCGAGCTGGACATGGCCTACCTGCAACAGGTGCGCGCCCAGCTGCCCGCGCTGCAGCACCGCCGCCTGTAGCGGCCCTGCCGCAGCGCCCCGGCACGGGCTGGGGTACATTGCGGGGAAAAATCGTTAAAGATGGGCTCCGTGAAGCTTGTACGCCGCATCAATTCCCGTATTTCATGGATGGCGCCCACCTGTCGCACGCCTATTGTGAAATCCCTCCCTCGGTTCTGCCCCCTGTTGCTTGTCTGATATGTCTGGTTTCTTGTCTCTGGCCACCCCGCACGGTGGCCGCACCCCTGGGCGGCGCAGGCGCAACGTCGGCACACTGGCCGTGGCCACCGCCATGCTAGCGGCCTGCAGCACCGGTGGCGTGTACCTGCCCCCGGCGGGCACACCCAAGCGCCCCACCGTGCCGCCACTGGCCGAACTGCCCGTGGGGCCGCCGGTGGTCACGCCCCAGGCCTCGCCCGCCTGGCAATGGGCCGATAACCAACCCCTGCCCACGCCGCTGCAACGCGGCAACAGCCTGTGGGTGCCGGTGCGCTGGGGCCAGCTGCCCGGCTGGGGCACCGACCCGCTGCACGAGGCATGGAACGCCTGGCTGCGCAGCTGCGAACGCCCCATGCCCGGCATCGGCGCGCTGTGCGCCCAGGCGCGCCAGCTCAGCATTGGCACCGCCGCGCAACAGTACGAATGGATGATGCGCCAGCTCCAGCCCTACCAGGTGCAAGGGCTGGACGGCAGCGACCAGGGCACCCTGACCGGCTACTACGAGCCCACCCTGCTGGCCAGCCGCCACCCCACGGCCCAGTTCCGCTACCCGCTGTACCAGACCCCGGCCAGCCTGCGCAACGGCCAGCCCTGGTTCAGCCGCCAGGAGATCGACACCCACCCCGACGCGCGCGCCGAGCTGCAGGGGCGCGAGATCGCCTGGCTGCAAGACCCCATCGACGCCATGCTGCTGCACATCCAGGGCTCGGGGCGGCTGCAACTGGTCGATGGCGACGGCCGTGGCACCATGCGCGTGGCCTTTGCCGCCACCAACAACCACCCCTACCGCAGCATCACCACCTGGCTGGCGCGCCAGGGTGCGCCCACCGTGCCGTGGCCCGGCGCCACCAAGACCTGGGCGCAGCAAAACCCCGGCCAAGTCAACGCCCTGCTGTGGAGCAACCCGCGCTACGTCTTCTTCCGCGAGGAACCCCTGACCCCGCTCGACGCCCAGTCCGGCCCCAAGGGCGCGCAGGGCGTGCCGCTCACGCCCGGTCGCTCCATTGCGGTCGACCGCAACAGCATCCCCTACGGCACCCCGGTCTGGCTGCGCTCGGTGGGCCCCAGCGCGCGCCTGCAAAAAATGGTGCTGGCGCAAGACACCGGCAGCGCCATCGTGGGCGCGGTGCGGGCCGACTACTTTACCGGCTGGGGCGAAGGCGCCTTTGCGCTGGCGGCCGGCATGAAACAGCCGCTGCAGATGTGGGCGCTGTGGCCACGCCAAAGCACGCCCCCGCTGGCCACGGCGGCGCCGTGACGCCTGCCCGCACCACCACCTGACGCCATTTCACCGCCACTGCCACCGCACACCCCCACGCACCGAAAGGCTCCCACCATGCCGCACACCCGCCCTGCCCCCGGCCCCCACGCCACACCCGCCGCCAGCGGCGCGTACTGCAGCGGCCTGCGCCGCGTCGGCATCCTGACCGGCGGGGGCGACTGCCCAGGGCTCAACGCCGTGATCCGTGCGGTGGCCAAATCGCTGATGCGCCAATGCGGGGTGCAAGTCATCGGCATTGAAGACGGCTTTGCCGGGCTGATGGGCACCACCGCCCGCACCCGCGTGCTGGACTGGGACAGCGTCAGCGGCATCTTGATGCGCGGCGGCACGATGCTGGGCACCAGCAACCGCGCCAACCCCTTGGCCAGCGAAGCCGCCACCGCCCAGGTGCTGGCCCATGTGCAGGCGTTGCAACTTGATGCCTTGGTGGCGATTGGCGGCGACGGCACCATGAGCATTGCACACGGGCTGGCCCAGCGCGGCCTGCGCGTGGTGGGCGTGCCCAAGACCATCGACAACGACATTGCGGGCTGCGAGCGCAGCTTTGGCTTTGACACCGCCGTGGCCACCGTGACCGACGCGCTGGAACGCATCCAGACCACCGCGCAAAGCCACAGCCGCGTCATGATCGTGGAAACCATGGGCCGCTACGCGGGGTGGATTGCGCTGGAGGCCGGGCTGGCCGGTGGCGCCGACATCATCCTGCTGCCCGAAATCGATTACGACTTGGCCGCCGTGGCCGCCGTGTGCCGCGAACGCGAAGCACGCCAACGCTACACGGTCATCTGCATAGGCGAAGGGGCCAAACCCCACGGCGGGCAGCTCACCGTGGCGCGCCGCGTGGCCACCGACACCGCCGACCCGGTGCGCCTGGGTGGCGTGGCCCACGCCCTGTGCGACGCACTGCAACCGCTGCTCCACAGCGAAGTGCGCGCCACCGTGCTGGGCCACGTGCAGCGCGGCGGTGCGCCCACCCCCTTTGACCGCGTGCTGGCGACCCAGTTTGGCAACCAGGCGGCACAACTGCTGATGCAGGGCCACACTGGCCGCATGGTCACGCTGCAACAAGGCCGCCTCGACAGCATCCCATTGGCCGACGTGGCCCACACCCAACGCCGCGTGCCGCAGGATCACCCTTTGTTGCAAACCGCACGCCAGATCGGCATCTCGCTGGGCGAAGGGTGAGCTTGCGGCAACAGGCTTTCCGCTAGAATTTGCGCCCACGGGATTGGCGTCCCGCACAGCAAGTCAACGCAACCGCTGCACTCCTTCCGGGCTGCGGTGCTCTGGTTCAGATGTCTTCATGCGTTGTGTGCATGACCCCGTTTTTGGGCGGTCGTGCGGGGGAGTCGCAAGACTCGCCGGACCTGCTGCCGGTACGCCAACCCCGCACGTTCCTGCCCACCATCGATTGGCGTCGGTGCTGGGTCAGGTGGATATCAGATCGTCCAGCAGGAGCCTTATCATGGCTGACACCCATACGCCCGTGGCCGCGCCACGGCAGCAGTTCATCAATTTCGACCTCGTCCGGCGCATCGTGTTGTGCCAGGGCCTGAACGGCACCAGCCGCTCGGTGTTGCTCACCGTGGGCATGCACGCCAACAAGGAGCGCCAGCACTGCTTTTGCAGCATCGCCACGCTGGCGCACAAGAGCGGCTGGTCGCGCCGCACCATCACCGAACACCTGACGCGCCTGCAGCAGCTGGGCTACTTGAGCCTGGTCGGCGTCCACCACAGCGGCACCAGCATCTACCAAGTCCGGCTGGAACGCTTGCCCGCCGATGGTGTTGCAGCACCGCCACCACCGGTAGAAGATTCCCCCGCCACCCCCTGCGCACATCCCGCACACCCCCCAAGCGCGAACTGCGCACCCCCCACGCAGAATACGCCTGCCCCCCACGCGCCAACTGCGCACAAAGAAGAGGTTGAACAAGGGCTTGAACAATTCAGGGAGGAAGAAGCCGCCACCAGCGCGCCAGCAGCGTCGCCCAGCGTGCCGGTTGTTGCGCCCGTGGCCGAAGCCGAGCCTTCCACCCGCCCGGTTTTTTGTTTCCAGTCGTCGCTGCCCGCAGGCCAGATGGACGCCGACACCATCGGCTTGCTCAACCTGCAACGCCAGCGCAACGGCAAGGACCCGCTGGCGCACCGCGACATTGTGCAAATGGGCGCCGAAGCCGCCAAGGCGGGTCTGACACCGCTGGCCGCTGCGCAATGGGTGCTGGCAGGCCCCAGGCGCAACTTCTTCAAGGCCGAGTTTTACGCTCCGCCGCTGGCACAAGCTGCAACCCCGGCCAGCCGTGCCGCGCCAGCCGCTGCCCCGGTTGCGGCCCCAGCAGAGCCACCCCGCCCGGCGCCACTGACGCCCGAGCAACAAGCCGAGCAAGACCGTGCGCGCGAGAACGGGCTGGCACACGTCCGCGCATGCCTGGCCAAAATGCCCGCCACGGGCCTGCAGCGCACCGCCACGGCGCGCCCCAGCACGGCAGCCAACACCCGCTGGGCCAGCCACGCCGTCGAGCAGTTTGTGGCCGGGGAGCCAGTGAGCCACCGCCGCCTGCACATGGCGTGCGAGGTGCTGGGCATCAACCCACGCCACTTGCGCGCGGCAGCGGCGTAGCGGCGGGGCAGCTCAGGCGCGGGCGGGAGCGCGGCCCAGGTTCTCCACCGCGCGCTCGGCGTAGGTGTTGAAGCGCCAGGCGCTGCCTTCTTGAGTGATGCGGTGCCAGACGGCGCGTTTTTCGGCCGGGCTCATGGCGGGCCAGTGCTGCACTTCGTCAAAGGTGCGGCCACAGCCCTTGCACACGTCGTCGCCCTGGCTGGTGGAGCAGATGGCGATGCAGGGCGTGTCGGGGGTGGTGTCGTACCAGGCTTGCCAAGCGGCGTAGGCCTTGGGTGGCATGGTGGCGGCGTCGGCTTCTTCCTCGTGGTAGTACACCAGCAGGGCGTACACCTCGGCCAGGGCGCGCGTTTCCGAGGGCAGCAGCACGCCGTCGCGCGAGGGTTTGCGCTGGCGCCAGTGGTTGATGGCGGCTTCAATGTCGGTGATGTGGATGGCGGCCATGATCGGGGTGTCCCATGCGTGAGGGTTGCAGCACAAAAAGAGAAGCTGGCCTGATTGTGATGCCTTTCCTGCCGGTTTTACGGGGCGCTGGCACCGCCTTGGCGGCGTTCGCGTTCTTCGCGCAACTCGTCGCGCACGCGCTGTTCGGTGGCGTGGGTGCGCGCGTCCAGTATCGAGAGTTCGTAATGGTCCTGCACCGGCTGGCGGCGCGCCAGGCTTTGCGCGGCCTTGAAGCGTGCCAGCGCGCCGGGCGCGTCCTGCTGCGCCAGTTGGGCTTCGGCCTCGGCGCGGGCGGCGGCCACGGGTTGCTGCTGGGCGCGGTGCAGCGCGGCCAGGGTTTGCCAGGCCAGCGCGTCGCCGGGGTGCTGGGCGGTCCAGGTACGCAGTTGTTCGGTGGCTTGGCGTTGCACGGCGGCAGGGGCATTGAGCGCGGTGCTGGCGCCCAGCAGCAACGCCTCGCGCTGCGGGCTGGCCAGGGCCTGCTGGCGCAGGGTGGCCACATCCTGCCCGGCACCTTGTGGCAGGCGCAGCTGGTGCAGCACTTCCAGCGCCAGCCAGCGCAGGCTGTCGCGCGCGGCGGCGTCGCTGGGCGGGGCGGCTTGCAGC
>NZ_NWBQ01000078.1 GCF_002837135.1 Macromonas bipunctata
CGGCCTTGCGCGCCGGGCTGTTGAGCTGGGCCGTGGCGGTGCCGGGTGCGGCCAGCGCGCGCTCGGTGTGCGCGTGCAGCGTCTCCAGCGCGCGCACCAGCTCCTGCACCGCCTCGGGGCGCACGCCTTGCGGGTGCAGCACCGCCTGCAGGGCCCAGCGGATGCGCTCCACCGCCGCGCTGGCCTGGGCTGCCGTCACGCCTTCGGCCAGCGTGGCCTTGGGCGGCAACGCCGCCGCCCACGCCTGCGCCTGCTGCGCCCAGGTGGGGGTCAAGTCCCACAACCGCTGCGCGCTGGCCGTGGCGCGCTGCACCAGCGCCTGGCCCTGCTGCAGGGTCTGGCCCTGCGCGGCCACGCTTTGCGCCAGCGGGGCCAGGTCGGCGGCGGCGCCGTCCTTCCAGCCAGTCTGCCCCAGCCGCCAGCCCCAGCCCGTCGTACCGGCCGCCAGCAACACCGCCAGCGCCAGCCCCATCCACAGGCCGCGTTGCAGCGTGTGCAGCGGCCAGCTGCCCAGCACGGGCACCGGCAGCACGGGCGTGTCCAGCACCGGCGGCAGCTGCGGTGGCACTGGCGCCGCTGCAGGCTCCGCCACCGACCACGCCGGGTCGGCCTGACGGGGGCGGTTCCGGCGGGGGCGCAGTGCGTCAAACATCGGCATTCCTTGGGTCGGGGAGCTGGTGGGGATTCAGAAAACCGGGCGCCTGCGCCAGCCGCTGCAAATCAAGCTGGTGCCACACCGCGCCCGCGCCATCGCGCCAGACCTGTGGCAGGGCCGCATGCGCCTGCGGGGCGGGCTGCACCGGCTGCCAGCCGTCCAGGGTGTGCAGGCCCAGCAGGCGCTCCACCCGCAACGCAGCGGGCACACCCAAGCCGGGCGCCAGCGCCAGCCAGTACCCCGCCGCAGCAGGCAACGCCAACGGCGCCGAGGCCAAACCCAGCCAGCGCACCCAGTCCACCACCAACGTGACGCCACCGCGCAGCGCCGCCACCCCCAGCACCCAGGGCTGGGTGCGCGGCACGCGCTGCAGGGGCAGCGGCACCACCACCTCGCCCGCCTGTACCAGTGGCACCCAGGCGCGCACGCCGTGCAGCATCAGCCCGATGCCCTGGGCACCGGTGGCGGGCGCGTGTTCGGGCGCCGCCGCCAGCTGGCGCGCCAGTTCGGCCTGGAACGCCAGCAGCGGCGATGGGGCGGTGGCCGTCAATCAGCGCCGGTGCAGCCTCAGAGCTGCACCATCTCGAAGTCTTCCTTGCGCGCGCCGCACTCGGGGCAAGTCCAGTTCATCGGCACGTCCTCCCACTTGGTGCCGGGAGCGATGCCGTCGTCCGGCGCACCGGCGGCCTCGTCGTAAATCCAGCCACAAATCAGACACATCCAGGTTTTGCTTGCACTCATTTTGCGAAAAGGTTGCTTGTTTTAGAATGGGTTTCATTGTATCTAGCCTGCCGCGCGCTTTGGCGTGGCACCGCGTCTGCCCAAGCCCACACCCCATGACCACCGACCGCAACCAGATCCTGTTCGAGCGCGCCCAAACCCGGATTCCGGGCGGCGTCAATTCCCCCGTGCGCGCCTTCAAGGCCGTGGGCGGCACGCCACGCTTCATCCAGCGCGCCCAGGGCGCCTACATGTGGGACGCCAACGGCCAGCGCTACACCGACTACATCGGCTCCTGGGGCCCCATGATCCTGGGCCACGGTCACCCCGACGTGCTGGCCGCCGTGCAGCAGGCCGCGCTGGAGGGCTTCAGCTTTGGCGCGCCCACCGAACGCGAAATCGAACTGGCCGAGGAAATCATCAAGCTCGTGCCCAGCATCGACATGGTGCGCCTGGTCAGCTCCGGCACCGAGGCCGGCATGAGCGCCATCCGCCTGGCACGCGGCGCCACCGGGCGCAAGATGATCCTCAAGTTCGAGGGCTGCTACCACGGCCACGCCGACGCCCTGCTAGTCAAAGCGGGCTCGGGCCTGGCCACCTTTGGCCACCCCACCAGCGCAGGTGTGCCGCCTGAAGTGGCCCAGCACACCTTGGTGTTGCCCTACAACGACATTGAAGCCCTCGAAGCCGCCTTCCACACCCACGGCAACGACTTGGCCTGCCTGATGATCGAACCCATTGCGGGCAACATGAACTTCGTGCGCGCCAGCGTGCCCTTCATGCGCCGCTGCCGCGAGCTCTGCACCCAGCACGGCGCCCTGCTGGTGTTCGACGAAGTGATGACCGGCCTGCGCGTGGGCCTGGGCAGCGCCCAGGGCGTGTACGCCCAGCTCATCCCCGGTTTTGAGCCCGACATGACCGTGCTGGGCAAGGTCATCGGCGGCGGCATGCCACTGGCCGCCTTTGGCGCCAAGCGCGAGGTGATGCGCCAACTCGCACCACTGGGCCCTGTGTACCAGGCCGGCACCCTCAGCGGCAACCCGGTCGCCACCGCCTGCGGCCTGGCCACCCTGAAGGCGGTGCAACAGCCCGGCTTCTACGAAGCCCTGGGCGCCAAAACACAGGCGCTGGTACAAGGCCTGACCGAAGCCGCGCACGCCGCAGGCCTGCCCTTCTGCGGCGACAGCCAAGGCGGCATGTTTGGCTTCTTCTTTCTGCCCGAACTGCCGCAGAACTACGCCACCGTCATGGGCACCGACGGCACACGCTTCAACCGCTTCTTCCACGGCATGCTGGAGCGCGGCCACTACTTTGCGCCCGCGCTGTACGAGGCCGGCTTTGTCAGCGCCGCACACACCGACGCCGACATCGCCACCACCGTGGCCGCCGCGCGCGAGGTGTTTGCCCAGCTGTGAGCCCCGCCACCTCCACCCAGCGCGCCACCGCCATGCTGCCCCGCCGCCACCTGCTCGGGCTGGGGGCCGCCAGCGCCCTGCTGAGCGCCTGCGCCACGCCCTTCACGCGCCGCCCCGCCAGCGGCCCCGAGCCTGCCGCAGACCACGCCCCCGCCTCCAAGGCCGGGCGCCTGCTGGTGATCGGCGGTGCCGAAGACCGGCTGCAAGACCGCATCATCCTGCGCCGCTTTGTCGAGCTGTGCGGCGGCCCGCAGGCGCGCATCCTGGTGCTGACCGCCGCCAGCAGCGTGCCCGAAGCGTCGTGGCAAGGCTACCAACCCGTGTTTGCCGAACTGGGGGCCAGCCAAACCAGCCACCTCGACCTGCGCAGCCCCGACGACGCCAACGCCCCCGAGGCGGTGGAACGCATCCTGCAAGCCGACGGCATCTTCATGAGCGGGGGCGACCAGCGCCGCCTGATGGACACGCTGTGGGAGACCGCCGCCGCACGCGCCATGCACACCGCCTTCCACCTGCGCGGCTGCTGCATTGCGGGCACCAGCGCGGGGGCGGCGGTCATGTCGCGCCAGATGCTGGCCATCGGTGCCGCCACCAAACTGCCGCGCAAGGACACCGTCACGCTCGACATCGGGCTGGGCTTTGTCAACCACGCCATCGTGGACCAGCACTTTTCGGAACGCCGCCGCCTCAGTCGCCTGCTGTCGGCGCTGGCGCAGCGCCCCGACATGCTGGGCGTGGGCATCGACGAAGACACCGCGTTGCTGATCGAACGCCAGCGCGGCATCGAGATCATCGGCCAAGGCGCGGTCACGCTGGTCGATGGCCGGGCCATGCGCTCCAACTTCAACGAGGCCGAGCCCGAACAGCGGCTGGAGATGCTCGACGTGCGCCTGCACCTGCTGCCCAGCGGCAACCGCTACCTGGTGGGCACCACACAGCAACCGCCGCTGCCCGACGCGCTGCGGGAAGCGGTCGAACTGCTGGTGCGCCCCGGCCCGATACGCGGCTGAACGCTTCTGCTTTGCTGCTGGCGCTTCAGCGCCACTTAATCTTGGGGGCATTCAATAGGGGCTGTGGACGGTTTGTTCCACACACAAGGACTCCCCATGAAACTCCGTACCGCCGCCGCTCTCGTTCTGACCCTGGGCACCGCCGCTGCCGCCTTCGCTGGCCCCACCTGCAACGTGCCGCAAGAAAAGTGGATGAAAGAAGCCGACTTCAAGGTCGGCATGGAAAAGCAAGGCTACCAGATCAAGACCTTCAAGGTCAGCAAGGGCAAGTGCTACGAAATCTACGGCCTGGACAAGGGCGGCAAGAAAGTCGAGATCTACTTCGACCCCGCCACCGGCGCCGAGCTGGAACGCAAGTAAACCACTGCCCGCGCAACGCCCATGACGCCCAACACCTCATCCGCCGCTGCTTCCACCCCCGCTGTCAAAGTGTGGGATCCGTTCGTGCGCATCTTCCACTGGAGCCTGGTGACTTGCATCGTGCTGAACCAGTTTGTGCTCGAAGCCGGTGAAACCGCCCACGAATGGACGGGCTACACCGCCAGCGCGCTGGTGCTGCTGCGGCTGGTGTGGGGCTTTGTGGGCGGTCGGCACGCCCGCTTTGCCGACTTCTTCCCGACCCCGCAGCGCCTGGGCCGCCACCTGCAGGCACTGCGCCGGGGCGAACAACCGCACTACGACGGCCACAACCCGCTGGGCGCGCTGATGATGCTGGCCCTGATGGTGCTGGTGCTGTCGCTGGGCCTGACCGGCTGGCTGCAAACCACCGACGCCTACTGGGGCGAGGAATGGCTGATGGAACTGCACGAATGGCTGGCCAACGGCCTGCTGCTGGCCGCGGGCCTGCATGCTGCCGCCGCCATCGTCATGGGCCGCCTGGAACGCACGCGCCTGATCCGTGCCATGATCACGGGCCACAAACAACGCTACTGACGCCCACCTGCCATGCGCCTGCTGCTGCTCGAAGACGATGCCATCCTGGGCGAAGGCCTGCGCGACTACCTGCGCAGCGACGGCCACGTGGTGGACTGGTGTACCACCTTGGCGCAGGCCAAAATCCTCATCACCGAACCCTACGACGCCTGGCTGCTGGACTGGAATCTGCCCGACGGCTCGGGCGTGGACTGGCTGCGCACCCTGCGCGCCCAAGGCGCCACCACCCCGGCGCTGGTGCTGACCGCGCGCGACCTGTTGAGCGAACGCATCCAGGTCCTGGACAGCGGAGCCGACGATTTTTTGGTCAAACCCTTTGCCCCCGAAGAACTGGCTGCGCGCCTGCGCGCTGTAGCCCGGCGCATGACCGGCAGCGCCCAACGCAAAGCCTTTGGTGCGGTGGAAGTGGACTTGACGGCCAAAGCTGTGTGGCTGCACGGCCAGCCGGTGGAACTCACCGCCCGCGAATGGGCCATCTGGGAAGCCTTGGTGCTGCGTGCCGGGCGCATCGTCTCCAAAAGCGACCTCGAAGCCCTGGTGTGCGGCTTTGACAGCGACCTGGCCAGCAACGCCCTCGAAGTCCACGTCTTCAAACTGCGTAGCAAACTCGGCAAGCACGCCATAGAGACCGTGCGCGGCCTGGGCTACCGGGTGCCCGCGCCCGCCGCCCCATGACCACGCCACCCACCACGCCCCTGCCCTCCATCCGCTCACGCGTCACCCGCACCTTGTTGTGGATGTCGCTGTGCTCCTGCGTGCTCATGGGTGCGGTGGTGTGGTGGATCGTGGGCCACGAGATCGACGAGCTGATGGACCAGGGGCTGCGCGAATCGGCCGAAATCATCCACAACGTGCTGGCCAACCAGCCACCCACCCCGGCCCACAGCGCGCCGCCACTGCCCCACACCGACTACGAGGAACACCTGGTCTGGCAGATCATCGACAGCCAGCGTGGGCAAGTGCTGGCGCGCTCGCACAAGGCGCCCACCAGCGCGCTGCACCCCAGGCCGATGGCGCACACCACCCACAGCGCCGACGGCGAATGGCGCATCGTCACGCTGGGCCTGCAGCACAGCCCGACGCGCTTCTTGCTGGTGGCCCAGAGCGAGAGCGAGCGCTACGACGCGCGCACCGAGTCGCTGGTGTACACCCTGGTCAGTGCGCTGCTGGCCGGCGGCGTGGGCATCCTGCTGCTGAGCCTGCGCCTGCGCCAGGAGCTGCAGCCGCTGCAGCAGCTGTCGCAAGCCGTGCAGCACTACGACCCGTTGCAGCCCGCCACCGACCTGGCCAGCGCCAAACGCGCCGAACTCGAACCCATCACCCAGGCAGTGCGCGAGCTGGGCCAGCGCCTGGCGCAACGCTTCCGCAGCGAACGCGCCTTCACCGCCCACGCCGCGCACGCCCTGCGCACCCCGCTGGCGGGCATCGACGCACAGCTGGCCATTGCGCTCAAGGAAGCGCCGCCCAGCCTGCAACCGCGGCTGAACCGAGCGCGCCAAGGCAGCCAGCGCCTCAGCCGCGTGATGCAGGCGCTGCTCACCATGTTCCGCAGTGGCACCGAGCCGCAGTGGCAAGCCGTACCCTTGTCGGTGCTGCTGGCACCGTGGCCGCACGACGGGCTGGCCATCGTGGCCAAGGGCGACCCCACCCTGCACGCCGACCCCGACCTGCTGGCCGCCGTGCTGATGAATTTGCTCGACAACGCGCGCCAGCACGGCGCCACCCAGGTGCAGCTGTGGGCGTCCCCCAACCCCAGCGGCCTGCAACAACTGCACCTGCACGACAACGGCCCGGGTTGCCCCGACGCCACCCTGCAACGCCTGCGCCAGGCGCTGCAACAGCACGACTACACCCCCGGCACCGGCCTCAGCGGCCTGGGCCTGATGCTGGCCGACCTGGTGCTGCAGGCGCACGGCGGCAGCGTCGCCCTGCCCAACGTGAACACCGGCTTTGCCGTGCTGCTGCAATGGCCGCAGCCCCCCGAAAAAAGCGCATAAAAAAAGCCCCGGTGGTTGCACCGGGGCTTGGCACTCACAGCCGCAAGGGCTGAGGATTAGGCGGTCACGCCCTTGGCGGTCTCAGCGTACTCTTCGATCTGGTCGAAGTTCAGGTACTTGTAGATCGCGGCGCCGTCCTGGTTCACGATGCCCATCGCTTCGTGGTACTCGGCCACGGTGGGCAGCTTGCCCAGCTTGGACGCAATCGCGGCCAACTCCGCCGAGGCCAGGAACACGTTGGTGTTCTTGCCCAGGCGGTTCGGGAAGTTGCGGGTCGAGGTCGAGACCACGGTCGCGCCCTCACGCACCTGCGCCTGGTTGCCCATGCACAGCGAGCAGCCCGGCATCTCGGTGCGCGCACCGGCGGTGCCAAAGGCGGCGTAATGGCCTTCCTTGATCAGCTCGCTCTCGTCCATCTTGGTCGGCGGGGCCACCCACAGCTTGACCGGAATGTCGCGCTGGCCGCCCAGCAGCTTGGCTGCGGCGCGGAAGTGGCCAATGTTGGTCATGCACGAACCGATGAAGGCCTCGTCGATCTTGGTACCGGCCACGTCGGACAGGAACTTGGCGTCGTCCGGGTCGTTCGGGCAGCAGACGATGGGCTCCTTGATGTCGGCCAGGTCGATCTCGATCACGGCGGCGTACTCGGCGTCCTTGTCGGCTTCCAGCAGGTTCGGGTTGGCCAGCCACTGCTCCACCTTCTCGATGCGGCGAGCCAGCGTCTTGGCGTCCTGGTAGCCGTCGGCGATCATGTTCTTCATCAGCACGATGTTGCTGGTGAGGTATTCCTTGATCGGCTCGGGGTTGAGCTTGATGGTGCAACCGGCTGCGGAGCGCTCGGCGGAGGCGTCGGACAGCTCGAACGCCTGTTCCACCTTCAGGTCCGGCAGACCTTCGATTTCCAGGATGCGGCCCGAGAACACGTTCTTCTTGCCGGCCTTGGCCACGGTCAGCAGACCGGCCTTGATGGCGTACAGCGGAATCGCGTGCACCAAGTCGCGCAGGGTCACGCCCGGCTGCATTTCGCCCTTGAAGCGCACCAGCACCGACTCGGGCATGTCCAGCGGCATCACGCCGGTAGCGGCACCGAAGGCCACCAGGCCGGAACCGGCCGGGAAGGAAATGCCGATCGGGAAGCGGGTGTGCGAGTCACCGCCGGTGCCCACGGTATCGGGCAGCAGCAGGCGGTTGAGCCAGCTGTGGATCACGCCGTCGCCCGGGCGCAGCGCCACGCCACCACGGTTGCTGATGAAGGCGGGCAACTCGCGGTGGGTCTTGACGTCCACCGGCTTGGGGTAGGCCGCGGTGTGGCAGAAGGACTGCATCACCAGGTCGGCGCTGAAGCCCAGGCAGGCCAGATCCTTCAGCTCGTCACGGGTCATCGGGCCGGTGGTGTCTTGCGAACCCACGGTCGTCATCTTCGGCTCGCAGTAGGTACCCGGGCGCACGCCCTGGCCTTCCGGCAGGCCAACCGCACGGCCGACCATCTTCTGCGCCAGGGTGAAGCCGGCCTTGGACTCGACCGGGGCCTTGGGCAGGCGGAACAGGGTGGAGGCGGGCAGGCCCAGGAACTCGCGCGCCTTGGCGGTCAGCGAACGGCCGATGATCAGGTTGATGCGGCCGCCGGCGCGCACTTCGTCCAGCAGCACTTCGCTCTTGAGGGCGAACGAGGCCACTTCGGCGCCGTTCTTCAGCAGCTTGCCGTCGTAGGGCAGCACGTCGATCACGTCGCCCATTTCCAGCTGGCTCACGTCCACTTCAATGGGCAGGGAACCCGAGTCTTCCTGCGTATTGAAGAAGATGGGGGCGATCTTGCCGCCCAGGGTCACGCCGCCAAAACGCTTGTTCGGCACGAAGGGGATGTCCTGGCCGGTGGCCCAGATCACGCTGTTGGTGGCCGACTTGCGCGAAGAACCGGTGCCCACCACGTCGCCCACGTAGGCCACGAGATTGCCCTTTTTCTTCAGGTCTTCGATGAACTGCATCGGGCCGCGCTTGCCGTCTTCCTCGGGCTTGAAGGCCGCGTCGGGACGGGTGTTCTTCAGCATCGCCAGGTAGTGCAGCGGAATGTCCGGACGGCTCCAGGCGTCGGGCGCGGGCGACAGGTCGTCGGTGTTGGTCTCGCCCGGCACCTTGAACACGGTCACGGTGATTTTTTGCTCGACCTCGGGGCGGCTGGTGAACCACTCGGCGTCGGCCCAGCTCTGCATGACTTCCTTGGCCTTGGCGTTGCCGGCCTTGGCCTTGTCGGCCACGTCGTTGAAGAAGTCGAACATCAGCAGGGTCTTCTTCAGGCCCTCGGCGGCCACGCCCGCCACTTCGGCGTCGTCCAGCAGCTCGATCAGCGGGTGCACGTTGTAGCCGCCCACCATGGTGCCCAGCAGCTCGGTGGCCTTGGCCTTGGAGATGAGGCCCACCGTGATGTCGCCGTGCGCCACCGCCGCCAGGAAGCTGGCCTTGACCTTGGCCGCATCGTCCACGCCCGGGGGCACGCGGTGCGTCAGCAGCTCCAGCAGGAACGCTTCCTCGCCTGCCGGCGGGTTCTTGATCAGCTCGATCAGATCGGCCACTTGCTTGGCGTCCAGCGCCAGCGGCGGAATACCCAGCGCGGCGCGCTCGGCCACATGTTCACGGTAGGCTTGCAACATCAACACACTCCATTAAAAAAACGTTGTTGTTCAGTTTGAACGCGGGCTGCCGGCGGCAGGGCCGTCCAGCAGATTGATGGGGTTGGCCTTGAGTGCCACCGCCGCCGCTTGCTGCTCGGGGCTGGCGCACTCATCCGCCAGACGGCGGCCCTGCTTCTGGCTCATCAGCATGGACTTGTTGGCCAGCTGGATCCAGACCGCGCCCTGCGCGGTGTCCTCCAGCCGCACCGCGCCGGTGCTGCTTTGCACCGGGCGCATATGGAAGCGCTCGCCCTTGAGCGACATGTGGAAGTAGCCCGGCGTATTGGGGTCGGCGCGCAGGCTCACCTTCTGGCCCAGCTCGCACGGCAGCTCGCCCACATGCACGTTGGCGGCAATGGCCTGCTCGGCATCGCTCAACGGCGCGACCGGGCGCGAGGACATGCTGGCCAGCGCGGCACCGCCAGCCACACCAGCGGCACCCACCGCACCCAGCTTGGCCACCTTGACGGCCTTGCTGCGCGACGACGCTTTCACCTTGGCCTTGGCCTTGGCCGATTTGCTGACACTGGCTTTGCTGCGGGACGAGGAAGAAGCGGAAGATGTGGCGGCCATGGCGGAGGTGGCCAGACACGCGGCGCTGGTCAATGCGCACAACAGTTTCAGACCATAAGACATCGTCATGTGTAATTCTCCTGGGTCGCCCAACAAAACCCGGATTTAGAAAAAGGATTGGGCCAATGCGGGCAGGACACATCCGGTCTGATGCGCCCTCTCCAGCACCTGCCAAAAGTAACGGAAACTGGCCCGGTCGTGCAAGACCCCCCCATCCACCGAAATGGGGGCCCAATCGGCCTCATACGCGGCCATCACAATGCGCGCGGCCTGCTCCACCTCCTGCTCGGTGGGGGCGAACGCTTCCAGGATCGGCTCGATCTGATCCGGATGGATGCTCCACATCCGGGTGTAGCCCAGCTCACGCGCGGCGCGGCGGGCGGCCTGGCGCATGGCGTCGCGGTCCTTGAACTCGGTGACCACACAATGCGACGGCACCTTGCCGTAAGCGTGGCACGCGCTGGCCATGTCCATCTTGGCGCGCAGCACCAGCGGGTGGCTGAACTGCCCGGCCACCCCCATGCCGTCCGACGGGATGGCACCACCGTGCGCCGACACAAAATCCATCAGGCCAAAACTGAGCGACTGCACGCGCGGGTGCGCCGCAATGTCAAAAGCGCGGTGTACCGCCAGCGGCGACTCAATCAACACGTGCAACGGCAGCTGCGCCGCACCCGCGGCGTTCATAGCTTGCACCGCACGTTCCACGTCGGCCACCGACTCCACCTTGGGCACCATCAAATGCGACAGTTGGTGCCCCACACGGCCCACAATGTAGGCCACATCGGCTTCAAACGCCGGATGCTCCACCGGATGCACCCGCACGCCCACCCGTTGCACCACCGCACGGGTGAAATCCACACCCTGCACCAGTTCGGTCACCAGTGCAGCGTGCTCGGCCTCTCCACCCACGGGAGCGCCGTCCTCGCAGTCCAGGGTCACGTCAAACACGCACGTCCCCAGCCGCTCGATGTATTCGGCCTGCAATTGCAGGCTTTTGCGCATCCGCGCTTCCACACCGCTGTAATGGTCACACACCGGCAGCGATACCGCCCCGGCTTGCGCCCCCAGCAACACGTCACGCGGATGCTTGCTCACGCTTGTCGCTCCGGCAAATTACAGCAGGTGCTTCACGCCGTCGGCTTCGCCTTGCAGCTCGGCCAGGGTCTTGTCGATGCACTCTTGCGAGAACGCGTCGATTTCCAGACCTTCCACAATCTTGTACTCACCGTTTTCGGTGGTCACCGGGAAGCCAAACACGATGCCAGCCGGAATGCCGTATTCGCCGTTGGACGGCACACCCATCGTCACCCATTCGCCGTTGGAGCCCAAGGCCCAATCGCGCATGTGGTCGATAGCAGCGTTGGCAGCCGAAGCGGCCGACGACAGGCCACGGGCGGCAATGATGGCAGCGCCACGCTTGCCCACGGTCGGCAGGAACGTTTCAGCGTTCCACACTTGGTCGTTGATGGTTTCTTTGACCGACACGCCATTGATGGTGGCGAAACGGTAATCGGCGTACATGGTGGGCGAGTGGTTGCCCCACACGGTCAGCTTGCGAATGTCGCCCACAGCAGAACCGGTCTTGGCGGCGATTTGCGAAGCGGCGCGGTTGTGGTCCAGACGCAGCATGGCGGTGAAGTTCTTGGCCGGCAGGTCCGGGGCCGACTTCATGGCGATGTAGGCGTTGGTGTTGGCAGGGTTGCCCACCACCAGCACCTTGACGTTGCGGCTGGCCACGGCGTTGAGCGCCTTGCCTTGCACGGTGAAGATGGCGGCGTTGGCGGCCAGCAGGTCGGCACGCTCCATGCCCGGGCCACGCGGACGGGCACCCACCAGCAACGCGTAGTCGGTGTCCTTGAAGGCGGTCATCGGGTCGCTGTGGGCTTCAATGCCAGCCAGCAGCGGGAAGGCGCAATCTTCCAGCTCCATGATCACGCCCTTGAGCGCGTTCTGGGCCTTTTCGTCGGGGATTTCGAGCAGTTGCAGAATGACCGGTTGATCCTTGCCCAGCATTTCGCCAGAAGCGATGCGGAACAGCAGGGCGTAACCAATTTGACCAGCGGCACCAGTGACGGCCACGCGAACGGGCTTTTTGCTCATGAAAGGATTCTCCAGGGAGCGGTTGATGAAAATTTTGTCAAGTGTACCCTGCCCTGAGACTCAACGTCAATTTGTCTTATGTCTTATATAAGATATGATTGGCCTTATGACGGCCTCACCCTCTTTTGCCACCTCGCCTGCTGCGGCGGCTCCCGCAATGGGCCTGCCTGCCTTGGCCGATGGCCAAGGGGTGGCCACCCCCGCATTCAGCCCGTTGTACCAGCAAATCAAGTCATTGATTTTGCAAAGCCTACAAGCGGGCGAATGGAAGCCGGGCGATGCCATCCCCAGCGAAATGGAGCTGGCCGGGCGTTTTCGCGTCAGCCAAGGCGCCGTGCGCAAAGCCATCGACGAACTGGCGGCAGAACACCTGCTGGTGCGCCGCCAAGGCAAGGGCACTTTTGTGGCCACGCACGCCGAGCAGCACACCCAGTTCCGATTCTTGCGGCTGGAGCCCGACAGCGGCGACCGCGCCAGTGTTGGATCTGCGCAACGCCACATCGTGCAATGCCGCCGCCTGCGCGCGCCGGTGGACATTGCCCACGCGCTGGGCCTGCGCAGCGGCGAAAGCGTGCTGCAGGTGCGCCGCGTGCTCTCATTTCAGCAGCAGCCCACCATCCTGGAAGACATCTGGCTGCCCGGCGGCCCCTTCAAGGGCCTGACCGCCAGCGCACTGACACAGGACCAAGGCCCAATGTACGCCCTGTTTGAATCGCAATTTGGCGTGCGCATGGTGCGCGCCGACGAAAAGATCAAGGCCGTGGCCGCCGACAGCGCCGCTGCCGCACAGCTGCAAGTGCCCGATGGCGCACCCCTGCTGAGCGTGGAGCGCCTGGCCTACACCTACAACGACGTGCCCATGGAGTTGCGCCGTGGCCTGTACCGCACCGACCACCACCACTACCACAACCAACTCAGCTGAGAAGCTTGAGAAACCTGAATGGGCTTGCTGCGTTGCAATAGAATCCGTGAGTTTTCGATCCGTGTGTAACGGCTGTAACGCCAGCGTTACAAAACGGGCTTTCCCATCCACTGTCTTCCAAGCCCACTTGAAAGAGTCCACCCATGACAGAGCTGAGCAAAAAGCGGCCTGAGTTCCGCAACATCCACCTTCTCCAGGACGTGCGCACCTACCGCTTGCCAGCGGCCGGTGTGGTCTCCATCCTGCACCGTGTCAGCGGCCTGCTGATGTTCCTGCTGCTGCCCTTTGTGGTGTGGCTGTTCGACACCTCGCTGTCGTCCGAGATCTCCTACGAGGATTTCACCGCCGCCTTTGGCACCGGTATCGGTTTCGTGCCGGGCTGGTTCGTCAAGCTGGCCACGCTGGGCCTGATCTGGGGCTACCTGCACCACTTCATCGCTGGCGTGCGCCACCTGTACATGGACGCCACCCACAGCGTGACCAAGGAATTCGGCAAGTCCTCCGCCACCACCACCCTGGTGCTGGCATTTGGCCTGACCGCCGTGCTGGGCGCCAAGCTGTTTGGCCTGTACTGATTCACAAGAAAACCCGGAGCACAAGAAAATGTCCGTCAACTACGGTTCCAAACGCGTCGTCACCGGCGCCCACTACGGCCTGCGCGACTGGCTGGTGCAGCGCGTCACCGCCTCCCTGATGGCCCTGTTCACGGTGGTGCTGCTGTTGCAAGTGCTGACCATCAGCGGCCCCATCAACTACGAAGCCTGGGCGGGCATCTTCGCCTCCCAGTGGATGAAGTTCCTGACCTTTGGCCTGATCATCTCGCTGGCATGGCACGCCTGGATCGGTGTGCGCGACATCTGGATGGACTACGTCAAGCCCGTGGGCCTGCGTCTGGCCCTGCACGTCTTCACCCTCGTCTGGCTGGTCGGCTGTGCCGGCTGGGCCTTCTCTGTTCTCTGGAAACTGTAAGCCATGGCCCAAACCGCAAACCTCCCCAAGCGCAAATTTGACGTCGTGATCGTCGGTGCCGGCGGCTCCGGCATGCGCGCATCGCTGCAACTCGCCCGCGCTGGCCTCAACGTGGCCGTGCTGTCCAAAGTGTTCCCCGCCCGCTCGCACACCGTGGCGGCGCAAGGTGGCATTGGTGCCTCGCTGGGCAACATGAACGAGGACAACTGGCACTACCACTTCTACGACACCATCAAGGGCTCCGACTGGCTCGGCGACCAGGATGCCATCGAGTTCATGTGCCGCGAAGCGCCCAAGGTCGTGTACGAACTCGAACACTTCGGCATGCCGTTCGACCGCAACCCCGACGGCACCATCTACCAGCGCCCGTTTGGTGGCCACACCGCCAACTACGGTGAAAAGCCGGTGCAACGCGCTTGTGCTGCCGCCGACCGCACCGGCCACGCCATGCTGCACACGCTGTACCAGCAAAACGTGGCCGCCCGCACCACTTTCTTCGTGGAATGGATGGCGCTGGACCTGATCCGCAACGAAGCGGGTGACGTGCTGGGCGTGACCGCGCTGGAAATGGAAACCGGCGAGACCTACATCCTCGAAGCCAAGACCACCATGCTGGCCACGGGCGGTGCAGGCCGCATCTTTGCCGCCTCCACCAACGCCTTCATCAATACCGGCGACGGCCTGGGCATGGCCGCACGTGCGGGCATCCCGCTGCAAGACATGGAGTTCTGGCAGTTCCACCCCACCGGCGTGGCCGGCGCGGGCGTGCTGCTGACCGAAGGCTGCCGTGGCGAAGGCGCGATCCTGCTCAACAGCCAGGGTGAACGCTTCATGGAACGCTACGCCCCGACCCTGAAGGAATTGGCCCCGCGCGACTTCGTGTCGCGCTGCATGGACCAGGAAATCAAGGAAGGCCGTGGTTGCGGCCCGAACAAGGACTACGTGATGCTCAAGCTCAGCCACTTGGGCGCTGAGACCATCCACAAGCGTCTGCCGTCGGTGTACGAAATTGGTGTCAACTTCGCCAACGTCGATATCACCAAGGAAGACATCCCTGTGGTGCCCACCATCCACTACCAAATGGGCGGCATCCCGACCAACATCAACGGTCAAGTGGTGGTACCCGATGGCAGCGGCAGCCAAAAAGTGGTCAACGGTCTGTACGCTGTGGGCGAATGCTCTTGCGTATCGGTACACGGTGCCAACCGCTTGGGCACCAACTCGCTGCTGGATTTGCTGGTGTTTGGCCGCGCTGCGGGCAACCACATTGTGGCCAACGTCAACCCCAAGGCCGAGTTCCAAGACCTGCCCAAAGACGCTGCCGACCGCACGTTGGCCCGTCTGGCCCGTCTGGACGGTTCCACCAGCGGCGAATACGCCCAAACCGTGGCCAACGACCTGCGCGCTGCCATGCAGCAACACACCGGTGTGTTCCGCACCCAAGCCAGCATGGACGAAGGGGTCAAGAAGATCAACGCCATGCGTGCCCGCGTGGAAGCGATCACGCTCAAAGACAAGTCCAAGGTGTTCAACACCGCACGCATTGAGGCGCTGGAAGTCGAGAACCTGATCGAAGCGGCGCAAGCCACCATGACTTCGGCCGCTGCCCGCCGCGAATGCCGTGGCGCGCACACCGTCAACGACTACGAGCGCCCCGCCGACGACGCGCAATTCCCGCTGGGCCGCAACGACAAGGAGTGGATGAAGCACACCCTGTGGCACAGCGCCAACAACAGCCTGACCTACAAGGCGGTTAACCTCAAGCCGCTGACGGTGGAATCCGTGCCGCCCAAGGTCCGCACCTTCTGATCGCAGCGAACTGGAGCAAGTACAAATGGCAAAACGCACTTTCAAGATCTACCGCTACGACCCCGAGAAGGACGCAAAGCCCTACATGCAGACCATCGAGGTCGAGCTGGCGGGCAACGAGCGCATGTTGCTCGACGCGCTGATGAAGCTCAAGGAAGTCGATCCGTCGATCTCCTTCCGCCGCAGCTGCCGCGAAGGCGTGTGCGGCTCGGATGCGATGAACATCAACGGCAAGAACGGTCTGGCCTGCCTGACCAACATGAACACCCTGCCGGGCGTCATCACCTTGAAGCCCCTGCCGGGCCTGCCCGTGATCCGCGACCTGATTGTGGACATGACGCTGTTCTTTAAGCAGTACCACAGCATCAAGCCGTTCCTGATCAACACCAGCCAGCCGCCGCAAACCGAACGCCTGCAATCGCCCGAAGAGCGCGAAGAGCTCAACGGCCTGTACGAGTGCATTTTGTGCGCCAGCTGCTCGACTTCCTGCCCCAGCTTCTGGTGGAACCCCGACAAGTTTGTCGGCCCTGCTGGTCTGCTGCAAGCTTACCGCTTCATTGCCGACAGCCGCGATCAGGCCACCGCCGAGCGTCTGGACAACCTTGAAGATCCCTACCGTTTGTTCCGCTGCCACACCATCATGAACTGCGTGGATGTGTGCCCCAAGAGCCTCAACCCCACCAAGGCCATAGGCAAGATCAAGGAACTGATGGTGCGTCGCGCCGTTTAACCCACGTCACGACACGCCATGAACCACGACGACAACGCCCTGCTCGACGAGCGCGCCCTGAGCAAACTGCGGTGGCGCTGTCGCCGTGGTCTGCTGGAGAACGACCTGTTCATCGAGCAGTTTTTTGCCAGACACGAATCTGGCCTCACCGTTCGTCAGGCCAACGCCTTGTCGGTGTTGATGGATCTGTCCGACAACGATCTGCTCGATCTGTTGCTGGGTCGGGTCGCACCTCAAGGGGAGCTGGCCACCCCTGCCGTCATCGAAGTGCTTGGCATGCTCCGTGCCAAGTCGGCTTCCGATTCTGCCCACCCGTAGTAACAGAGGAAAACGCATGAAACTCGCTGATAACAAAGCCACCCTGTCGTTCAGCAACGGCAGCCCCAATGTGGAACTGCCGGTGTACCAGGGCAACATTGGCCCGGACGTGATCGACATCCGCAAGCTCTACGCCCAGACCGGCATGTTCACCTACGACCCGGGCTTCCTGTCCACCGCGTCGTGCCAGTCGGCCATCACCTACATCGACGGCGACAAGGGTGAGCTGCTGTACCGTGGCTACCCGATCGAGCAGCTGGCCACCAACTGCGACTTCCTGGAAACCTGCTACCTGCTGCTCAAGGGCGAACTGCCCAACGCGGCACAAAAGCAGGAATTCACCGACACCGTGACCCAGCACACGATGGTGAACGAGCAGATGCAGTTCTTCCTGCGTGGCTTCCGCCGCGACGCACACCCGATGGCCGTGCTGACCGGTCTGGTGGGCGCGTTGTCGGCCTTCTACCACGACAGCACCGACATCAACAACCCGGAACACCGCGAAGTGGCCGCGATCCGCCTGATCGCCAAGATGCCGACCCTGGTGGCGATGGCGTACAAGTACAGCGTGGGCCAGCCCTACATGTACCCGCAGAACGACCTGAGCTACGCCGGCAACTTCCTGCGCATGATGTTCGGCACCCCGTGCGAGGAGTACAAGGTCAACCCGGTGCTGGAACGCGCGCTGGACCGCATCTTCATCCTGCACGCCGACCACGAGCAAAACGCCTCCACCTCCACCGTGCGCCTGTGCGGCTCGTCGGGCACCAACCCGTTTGCGGCCATCTCCGCCGGTGTGGCCTGCCTGTGGGGCCCGGCCCACGGCGGCGCCAACGAGGCCTGCCTCAACATGCTGGAAGACATCCAGCGCAACGGCGGCGTGGCCAAGGTGGGCCAGTTCATGGAACAGGTCAAGGACAAGAACTCCGGCGTCAAGCTGATGGGTTTTGGCCACCGCGTGTACAAGAACTACGACCCGCGCGCCAAGCTGATGCAGGAAACCTGCAACGAGGTGCTGGCCGAGCTGGGCCTGGAAAACGACCCGCTGTTCAAGCTGGCCAAGGAGCTGGAAAAGATCGCGCTGGAAGACGACTACTTCGTGTCGCGCAAGCTGTACCCGAACGTGGACTTCTACTCCGGCATCGTGCAGCGCGCCATGGGCATTCCGGTCAACCTGTTCACCGGCATCTTCGCGCTGGCCCGCACCGTGGGCTGGATTGCGCAGCTCAACGAGATGATCAGCGACCCCGAGTACAAGATTGGCCGTCCGCGCCAACTGTTCACCGGCTCGCCCCGTCGCGACGTGTCGCCGATCGCACAACGCCGATCGACACGCCCCGCCCCGCCACCTGAGACCCAGGTGGCACGCGCACCCGCCCGGTGGCCGCTCTGCAGTGGCACCGCGCGGGTGTTGTTTTTTCAGGCATAAAATGTCGGGCTACCAAGGAAACACCAGCATGGGACGCACCCTTTACGACAAGATCTGGGACGAGCACGTCGTCCACACCGAAGAAGACGGCACCGCCGTGCTCTACATCGACCGCCACCTGGTGCATGAAGTCACCAGCCCGCAAGCGTTCGAGGGCCTGCGCCAGGCCGGGCGCAAGGTCTGGCGTGTCAGCTCGGTGGTGGCCACCGCCGACCACAACACGCCCACCACCGGCTGGGAGCTGGGCTACGACGGCATCACCGACCCGATCAGCAAGGAACAGATCACCACGCTGGACGCCAACATTGCCGAGTTTGGTGCGGCGGCGTTCTTCCCGTTTCTGAGCCAGCGCCAGGGCATCGTGCACGTGGTTGGCCCCGAGAACGGCGCCACCCTGCCCGGCATGACCGTGGTCTGCGGCGACAGCCACACCTCCACCCACGGCGCATTTGGCGCACTGGCACACGGCATTGGCACCAGCGAAGTGGAACATGTGCTGGCCACGCAAACCCTGTTGGCCAAGAAGGCCAAGAACATGCTGGTCAAGGTCGAGGGCGAACTGCCCGCTGGCTGTGGTGCCAAGGACATTGTGCTGGCCATCATCGGCAAGATTGGCACCGCCGGCGGCACCGGCTACACCATTGAATTTGGTGGCAGCGCCATCAGCGCCCTGAGCGTGGAAGGCCGCATGACGGTGTGCAACATGGCGATCGAGGCCGGTGCGCGCGCTGGCTTGGTGGCGGTGGACGACAAGACCATCGCCTACGTCAAGGGCCGCCCGCTGGCCCCCACCGGGGCCGAATGGGACGCAGCCGAAGCTTATTGGCGCACGCTGCATTCCGACCCCGACGCGGTGTTTGACACCGTGGTAGAACTGGACGCAGCGCAGATTTTGCCGCAAGTCACCTGGGGCACCTCGCCCGAGATGGTGCTGCCCATCACCGCCAGCGTGCCCAATCCTGCCGACGAAGCCGACGCCAACAAGCGTGGCGCCATGGAGCGCGCCCTGGCCTACATGGGCCTGCAAGCCGGTACGCCCTTGAGCGACCTGGCGGTGGACAAGGTGTTCATCGGTTCCTGCACCAACAGCCGTATCGAGGACATGCGCGAAGCCGCTGCCATCGTGCAAAAGCTGGGCCGCCGTGTGGCCGCCAACGTCAAGCAGGCGCTGGTGGTGCCGGGTTCGGGCCAGGTCAAGGCGCAAGCCGAAGCCGAAGGGCTGCACGAGATCTTCAAGGCGGCAGGCTTTGAATGGCGCGAGCCGGGTTGCTCGATGTGCCTGGCCATGAACGCCGACCGGCTGGAGCCGGGCGAGCGTTGCGCCTCCACCAGCAACCGCAACTTTGAAGGCCGCCAGGGCGCGGGTGGCCGCACCCATTTGGTCAGCCCGGCCATGGCCGCTGCCGCTGCCATCGAAGGCCATTTCGTGGACGTTCGCGCGTTCGCTTGAGAGGATTTCAGATGCAAAAGTTTACCCTCCTCCAGGGGCTGGTCGCCCCGATGGACCGCGAAAACGTCGATACCGACGCGATCATCCCCAAGCAGTTCCTCAAGTCAATCCGCAAGACCGGCTTTGGCCCGAACCTGTTTGACGAATGGCGCTATTTGGACGTGGGCCAGCCTGGCCAGGATCCGGCCAGCCGCCAGCCCAACCCGGATTTTGTGCTGAACCAGCCGCGCTACCAAGGCGCTTCTGTGCTGTTGGCGCGCAAGAACTTTGGCTGTGGCTCCAGCCGCGAGCACGCGCCGTGGGCGATTGAGCAGTATGGCTTTCGCGCCATCATCGCGCCCAGCTTTGCCGACATCTTCTTCAACAACTGCTTCAAGAACGGCCTGCTGCCCATCGTGTTGCCCGAGGCCACGGTGGCGCAACTGTTTGACGCAGTCCACGCCACCCCCGGCTACCAGCTCACCGTGGATTTGGAGCGCCAAGTCATCGTCAAGCCCAATGGCGAAGAGATCGCCTTTGAAGTCAATGCGTTTCGCAAGTACTGCCTGCTCAACGGGCTGGACGACATTGGCCTGACGCTGCGCTACCAGGACAAGATCCAAGCCTACGAGGCCGCGCGCTTGGCCAGCAAGCCTTGGCTGGCCCACACCCTGCAAGCCGCCTGAGGCCCAGGCCGTCCCCCGCGCAGGGTGGCGGCCTCCCTATTTGTTTGACCTGTTTTTGGGGCCGCTGCGGCGGCTGTTGACACCATGAAAATTGCAGTTCTCCCCGGTGATGGCATCGGCACCGAAATCGTGGCCGAAGCGGTCAAAGTTCTGAATGTGCTGGACTTGAAGCTGGAACTGGAACACGCGCTGGTGGGCGGAGCCGCCTACGAGGCGCACGGCCACCCGTTACCCGAATCGACCCTGAAGCTGGCGATGGAAGCCGATGCGGTGCTGTTTGGCGCGGTGGGCGACTGGAAGTACGACACACTGGACCGCCCGCTGCGCCCGGAACAGGCCATTTTGGGCCTGCGCAAGCACATGGGCCTGTTTGCCAACTTCCGCCCGGCCATCTGCTACGAACAACTGGTGGGGGCCTCCAGCCTGAAGCCCGAGCTGATTGCGGGTCTGGACATCCTCATCATCCGCGAACTGACCGGCGACATTTACTTCGGCCAGCCGCGTGGCCGCCGTGTGGCCACCGATGGCCATTTTCCGGGGGCCGAGGAAGCGTTTGACACCATGCGCTACTCACGCCCGGAGATTGAGCGCATTGCCCACGTGGCGTTCCAAGCCGCCCGCAAGCGCAACAAAAAAGTGACCAGCGTGGACAAGGCCAACGTGCTGGAAACGTTCCAGTTCTGGAAAGATGTGGTCACGCAAGTCCACAAGGAATACCCAGACGTGGCACTGGAGCACATGTACGTGGACAACGCGGCCATGCAACTGGTCAAGAAGCCCAAGGCCTTTGACGTGATCGTGACCGGCAACATGTTCGGTGACATCCTGAGCGACGAGGCTTCGATGTTGACCGGCTCCATCGGCATGCTGCCGTCGGCCAGCCTCAACGCCAAGGGCCAAGGCCTGTACGAACCCAGCCACGGCTCGGCCCCCGACATTGCGGGCAAGGGCATTGCCAACCCGCTGGCCACCATTTTGTCGGCGGCCATGATGTTGCGCTTCTCGCTGAACCAGCCGCAAGCGGCTGAGCGCATCGAGATTGCGGTGCAGTCGGTGCTGGCCCACGGCCTGCGCACCGCCGACATTTGGTCTGAAGGCACCAGCAAGGTCAGCACCAGCCAGATGGGCGACGCGGTGGTGGCGGCGTTGGGCCACCAGAAAATGACGGGCTGAAACGCCCTCCTCCTGTTGAACAACTTGTAAAGGCAATCGCAATGAGCAAAGTCGGTAATCTGGTCGGCCTGGTGGGCTGGCGTGGCATGGTGGGTTCGGTGCTGATGGACCGCATGGTCGCTGAAGGCGACTTCGACCACATCGAGCCCATTTTCTTCTCGACCTCCAACGCGGGCGGCAAGGCGCCGGCGCAGGCCAAGGCGCACAACACGCTCCAAGACGCGAACGACATCGCCGCGCTGGCCCAGTGCGACGTGATCATCACCTGCCAAGGCGGCGACTACACCAAGGAAGTGTTCCCCAAGCTGCGCGCTGCGGGCTGGAACGGCCACTGGATTGATGCCGCGTCGTCGCTGCGCATGGAGCAAGATGCCGTGATCGTGCTCGATCCGGTCAACGACGGCGTGATCCGCAAGGCGCTGGCCGCTGGTGGCAAAAACTGGATTGGTGGCAACTGCACCAATTCCATCCTGCTGATGGGCTTGGGCGGGCTGTTCCGCGAAGGGCTGGTGGAGTGGGTCAGCTCGATGACCTACCAGGCCGCGTCGGGCGGTGGTGCCAACCACATGCGCGAACTGCTCAAGGGCATGGGCGTGGTGCATGCGGCCGTGGCCGATGAGCTGGCCACCCCGGCTTCTGCGATTCTGGACATCGACCGCAAAGTGGCCAAAACCATCCGCGAGGACGTGCCGACCGAATACTTCGGCGCACCGCTGGCCGGTGGCCTGATTCCGTGGATCGACGTGCAACTGCCCAACGGCCAATCCAAGGAAGAATGGAAGGGCCAAGCCGAGGTCAACAAGATCCTGGGCACCGAAGCCACCATTCCGGTAGACGGCCTGTGCGTGCGCATTGGTGCCATGCGTTGCCACAGCCTGGCGCTGACCTTGAAGTTGAAGAAGGACCTGCCGCTGGAAGAGATCGAGGCCATCATCAAGGGCGGCAACCCGTGGGTGAAGTTCGTCGAGAACGACCGCGCCATCACCGTCAAGGAACTGACCCCGGCCGCCATCACAGGCGGGCTGGAAGTGGGCGTGGGCCGCGTGCGCAAGCTCAACATGGGCCCGGAGTACCTGTCGGCCTTTGTGATTGGCGACCAACTGCTGTGGGGCGCGGCCGAGCCGCTGCGCCGCATGTTGCGCATCCTGCTGGACGCGTAACGCTGGTGGGCACCTGACCACACACGCCGGGCACCTGCTCCGGCGTGTCGCGCCCGCGCCACGCTGCGCGGTTTTGCCGTGTTGGTGGCAGCGGTTTTGGTGGTAAGGTGTGATGTCGCTTTTTACAGCTTGAGGTCTTTGTGCAGCATTCCCCGTTCCTTTTGACGGCCCCGTCGCCTGTTCCGGTTTCCGTGGTCACAGCCAGATCACCGCGCTGGAACCTGGGCCATGTGGCCACGGCGGTGGCGTTGCTGGGCGTGCTGCACAGCCCGGGGGCTTGGGCGCTGGAGCTGGGCCGCGTGGCGGTGCAGTCGAGCTTGGGCGAGCCGCTGCAGGCGGAGCTGGAGATCACGCGCATCACCGCCGAGGAACGCCTCAGCCTGCAGATTGGCGTGGCGCCCGCCGCCCAGTTCCAGGCCGCCAACGTGGAGCGCAGCCCGGCGCTCAATGGTGTCAGGTTTGACGTAGTCCAGCGCCCCGATGGCCGCACTGTGGTGCGCATCAGCGGCAACCAGGCCGTCAACACGCCGTTTGTGGACTTGCTGGTGCAGGCGCAGTCGAGCAGCGGCACCTCGCAGCGCAGCTACACGCTGCTGTTTGATCCGCCCGACCTGCGCACGCCCGCCCCAGAACCCGTGCCAGCGGCCACCACACCAGCGCCCGCTGCCGGCGCCGCACCGCAGGCCACGGCGGCCCCCGCGCGCAATGCCGCCGCCCGGCCCGCCCCGCGCGGGGTGCGGGTGCGCGCTGGGGACACTGCCAGCGAACTGGCCAACGCGCGGCGCTACCGGGGCGTGTCGCTGGACCAGATGCTGGTGGGCATGCTGCGTGCCAACCCCAACGCCTTCATCGACAACAACATCAACCGCCTCAAGACCGGCGCGGTGCTGGACATGCCCAGCCGCGCCGATGTGGCCTCCATCAACCCCGACGAAGCCCGGCAACTGATTGCCGCGCAAAGCCGCGACTTCAACGAATTCCGCCGCCGCCTGGCCGGTGCGGCCCAGCCCCAGCAGGCCAACGCCGAGCGCCAGGCCAGCGGCCAGGTGCAGGCCGAGGTCAGCGAGCCCAAGACCGCCGCCGCGCCCACCGACAAGCTCACGCTGTCCAAGCCGACCGCGCCAGCCGCAGCGCCCACGCCCGAAGACCAGATCGCCGCCGACAAGGAACGCGCCGAACGCGAGGCGCGCGAGGCCGAGCTCAAACGCAACCTGCAAGAGCTGCAACAGATCGACCAGGCCAGCGCCGAGACCCCGACCGCAGCGCCCGAAGTGGCCCCGCCCGCGCCAGAAGTGGAAGTGCCCGAGACGCCCAGCATCGTGCCGCCACTGCCCGCCGTGGTGCCACTGCCCGAACCCACAGAGCCACCCACCCCGGCCCCCACCCCCGAGCCCGAGAGCCTGCTGAGCAACCCCTGGCTGCTGGGCGGTGCCGGTGGCCTGGCCGCTGCGGCGCTGGGTGGGCTGGCGTTCTGGCGCTGGCGCCAGCGCAAGCAGGCCCAGCCCGCCGAGGAAGCCACGCCCTTTGCCGCCGCGCTGGCCGCCGCCACGCCACCCACCCTGCTGGCCACGGTGGACGACGACGAACCGCCCGCCGACACCGAAGCCCCCACAGAGGCGCAGACCCCCGCACCAACCGAGCCACCTGTCACCGAGCCGCCACCGCCCGAGCCGGTCGATCCGGTGGCCGAGGCCGACGTCTTCCTCAGCTACGGCCGCGACCGCCAGGCCGAGGAAATCCTGCTCGAAGCCCTGCGCACCGAACCCGACCGGCTGGCGATCTACCACAAGCTGCTGGAGATCCAGGCCCAGCGCGGCGACCAGAGCGCCTTCGAGGCCCTGGCCAAGGACGTGTACGCCCTGACGCAAGGCAATGGCCCCGACTGGGAGATTGCGCGCGAGATGGGCTACGCGCTCGACCCCGACAACCCGCTCTACCGCAGCCAGGACGCCGCCGCTGCGCTGGCCGCCAAGGCCGCCGCCGACGCTGCGGCCCGCGCCGCCGAGGAAGCCGCCACCCCGCCCGCGCTGGACTTCGACCTCAACCTGCCTCCGGCGGCCGAACCCGCCGCCGACAGCGCCGCCAGCGACTTCGATTTCGACTTTGACGACCCCAGCCTGAACCCGGCCCCAGCCACCGCCCCCCCGCTGGCCAGCGACGACGACCCGTTCAACCTGGGCCTGGACGACACCCCCGCGCCCACCGTGGCCCCGGCGCCCGCCGCCGCCGACCCGATGGACTTCGACTTCGACCTCGACGCCGGACTGCCCGAGCCCACCGCCTCGCCCAACGACATCGGCCTGGACTTCAACACCGAACCCGCCACGCCCGCACCCACCGAGCCCGCGCCCGAGGCCAACTTCGACGAGCTGCCCGACCTGGAAGACCTCGAGAACGCCCCGGCGGGCCCGAATCCGCTGGAGACCAAGCTGTCGCTGGCGCAGGAATTTGAAGCCATCGGCGACGAGGAAGGTGCGCGTTCGCTGGCCGAGGAAGTGGCCAAGGAAGCCACTGGCGACCTGCAAGCGCGCGCACAGGCCTTCCTGGCCCGATTGGTGTGAGAATCGCGCTCGGCGTCAGCTACCTGGGCAGCGCCTACCACGGCTGGCAAAGCCAGCCCGACGGCAAGACGGTGCAAGACCGGCTGGAGCGCGCGCTGGCCCAGTTTGCCGATGTGGACAACATCCACACCCTGTGCGCAGGCCGCACCGACGCGGGCGTGCATGGCCTGGGGCAGGTGGTGCATTTCGACACCGACATCACGCGCGCCATGAACTCCTGGGTGCGCGGCACCAACCGCTACCTGCCACTGGACGTGGCGGTGCAATGGGCGCGCGAGGTGCCCACCGAGTTCCATTCCCGCGCCAGCGCCACCGCACGGCGCTACAGCTACATCGTGCTCGAATCGCCGGTGCGGCCCAGCCTGGAAGCGGGCCGGGTTGGCTGGGTGTTCCGGCCACTGGACTTGGCCGCCATGCAAGCCGGCGCGCAGCACCTGCTGGGCGAACACGACTTCAGCTCCTTCCGCGCCGCGCAGTGCCAGGCCTTGAGCCCGGTCAAGCACATGCACCGCATCAGCATCCGCCGCCACGGTGCGTACTGGCGCTTCGACTTCGAGGCCAACGCCTTCCTGCACCACATGATCCGCAACCTGATGGGCTGCCTGCTGCTGGTGGGCCAGGGCCTGCGCCCGCCCGGCTGGATGGCCGAGGTGCTGGCCGCCCGCAGCCGCGACGCCGCCGCGCCCACCTTTGCCCCCGACGGGCTGTATTTCGTCGGCCCGGTGTACGATGCCCGCTGGGGCCTGCCCGACGCCATGCCCGGCCTGGACTGGCTGCCCGCCTGACAGCACCAGCACCAGCACCAGCGCCGCCGCCCCGGCCACGCCCTTTGCCTTCTGCCCGCCTGTTGTTGTGCCCGCCCCCTGTCCCGCTGTATGCCCTCCTCTTCCCACCCCCTGCCGCACCGCACCCGCATCAAAATCTGTGGCCTGACGCGCGAGGCCGACGTGCAAGCGGCGGTACAGGCCGGGGCCGACGCCATCGGTTTTGTGCTGTACGCCCCCAGCCCACGCGCGGTCACGCCGGTGCGGGCGGCGGAGCTGGCGCGGCTGCTGCCCCCCTTCGTCACGCCGGTGCTGCTGTTCGTCAACGCCAGCCTGGCCGAGGTGCAAGCGGGCCTGCACGCCGTGCCCAACGCGCTGCTGCAGTTCCACGGCGACGAAACCCCGGCCCAGTGCGCCACCCTGGCACAGGGCCACCCCTACGTGCGCGCCGCCCGTGTACCGCTGGGCGATGCCGCACGCGGCTTTGACCTCCTACAATACGCCCGGGATTTCAGCCATGCGCAAGCCATCTTGCTGGACGCCCAGGTTCAGGGCTACGGCGGCGGCGGACACGCCTTCGACTGGAGCGCCTTTGACTGGTCGCACCCGCAGCTCAGCGCCAGCACCCGGCTGGTGTTGTCCGGCGGGTTGACCCCTGCGAACGTGAGCGCAGGCATCCGTCTGGTGCGTCCGTGGGCGGTGGATGTGAGTTCGGGCGTGGAAAGTGCCAAAGGCATCAAACACCCGGAGCTGATCGACCGTTTTGTGGCGGCGGTGCGTCAGGCCGATGCGCTGTGATCCGCCAAGAGTGCCATCATCCCTTCCCCTGTTTCAGCGTGAGTGCTGCAGTGGGCTCCACCGTGCGTGTGGCGCTCCTGCAGCGTTGACCCACCCCTAGTGAAAGTGCGAACCATGTTCGAATACCACCAACCCGACACCCGTGGCCACTTTGGCCCCTACGGCGGCAGCTTCATCAGCGAGACGCTGACCCACGCCATCCAGGAGCTCAAGGACGCCTACGCCAAGTACCAGCACGATCCGGCGTTTCTGGCCGAGTTCAAGTACGAGCTCAAGCACTTTGTGGGCCGCCCCAGCCCCATTTACCACGCCGCACGCACCAGCCGCGAGATGGGCGGCGCACAGATTTTTTTGAAGCGCGAAGACCTCAACCACACCGGCGCGCACAAGATCAACAACGTGATCGGCCAAGCGATGCTGGCCAAGCGCATGGGCAAGCCGCGCATCATTGCCGAAACCGGCGCGGGCCAGCACGGCGTGGCCACCGCCACCATCTGTGCGCGCTATGGGCTGGAGTGCATCGTCTACATGGGTGCCGAGGACGTGAAACGCCAAAGCCCCAACGTGTACCGCATGAAGCTGCTGGGCGCGACCGTGGTGCCGGTCGAATCCGGCAGCAAGACGCTCAAAGACGCGCTCAACGAGGCCATGCGCGACTGGGTCACCAACGTCGAGAACACCTTCTACATCATCGGCACCGTGGCTGGGCCGCACCCCTACCCCATGATGGTGCGCGACTTCCAAAGCGTGATTGGCGAGGAGTGCCTCAAGCAAATGCCCGAGATGCTCGAAGACCTGCGCCTGCCCGGCAACGGCACCGAACTGCAACCCGATGCGGTGGTGGCCTGCGTGGGCGGTGGCAGCAACGCCATGGGCATTTTCTACCCCTACATCGCGCACGATGCCACGCGCCTGATTGGCGTGGAAGCCGCCGGTGAAGGGCTGGACAGCGGCAAGCACTCAGCCTCGCTGCAACTGGGCCAGCCTGGTGTGCTGCACGGCAACCGCACCTACATTCTGCAAGACGACAACGGCCAGATCACCGAAACCCACAGCGTCAGCGCCGGGCTGGATTACCCCGGTGTCGGCCCGGAACACGCCTACCTGAAGGACATTGGCCGCGCCGAATACGTCGGCATCACCGACACCGAGGCGCTGGAAGCGTTCCACTACCTGTGCCGCACCGAAGGCATCATCCCGGCGCTGGAATCGAGCCATGCGCTGGCCTACGCCATGAAGCTGGCCAAGACCATGCGCCCCGACCAGACCATCCTGGTCAACCTGTCGGGCCGGGGCGACAAGGACATTGGCACCGTGGCCGACCTGTCGCAAGCCGACTTTTACTGCCGCCCAAGCTGCCGGGGCCAGTCCGTCAAGGGCGGTACCGAGCAACCCATCACCCTGATTAAACCCTGAAAGCGCACCGCCATGAGCCGCATTGAACCCACGTTGCAAGCGTTGCAGGCCCAGGGCCGCAAGGCGCTGATTCCCTACGTGACCGCTGGTTTTCCGTTTGCCGACATCACGCCTGAGCTGATGCACGCGATGGTGGCCGCCGGTGCCGATATCATCGAGCTGGGCGTGCCGTTTTCCGACCCGATGGCCGACGGCCCGGTAATCCAGAAGGCGGGCGAGAAGGCCCTGGCCTGTGGCATTGGCATGGCGCAGGTGCTGGACATGGTGCGCACCTTCCGCCAGACCAACGCCACCACCCCCGTGGTGTTGATGGGCTACGCCAACCCGGTGGAACGCTACGAGCTCAAGCATGGCCCGCACAGTTTTGCCCGCGATGCAGCCGCTGCTGGCGTGGATGGTGTGTTGATCGTGGACTACCCGCCCGAGGAGTGCGAAGCGTTTGCCGCCAACCTCAAGGCGCACGGGCTGGACTTGATCTTTCTGCTGGCCCCCACCAGCAGCGACGAACGCATGGCGCAGGTCGGGCGCATCGCCAGCGGCTACGTGTACTACGTCTCGCTCAAGGGCGTGACGGGCGCAGGCCACTTGGACACCGCAGCGGTCGAGGCCATGCTGCCGCGCATCCGCCAACACGTGCAAACCCCTGTTGGCGTGGGCTTTGGCATCCGCGATGCGGCCACCGCCTGCGCCGTGGGCCGCAGTGCCGACGCGGTGGTGATCGGCACCAAAATCATCCAATTGATTGAGAACGCACCGCGTGAACAAGTGGCGGCGGTGGCGGGTGAGTTCCTGCACGGCATCCGTCAGGCACTGGACGCTCTGCGCGCATAATCGCGCCTTCCCGAATTCAAGGCAAGGAAACACAGCATGTCGTGGTTGGAAAAACTGCTGCCCCCCAAAATCTCGCCCTCGGACCCCAGTGCCCGCCGCACCATCCCGGAAGGGTTGTGGATCAAGTGCCCGAGTTGCGACGCGGTGCTGTACAAGACCGATCTGGAAAACAACCAGAACGTGTGCCCGCATTGCGCCCACCACCACCGCATAGGCGCGCGCGCACGCCTCAACGTGTTTCTGGACGGTGAGAACCGCGTCGAAATCGGGCAAGAAGTGCAGCCGCTCGATGCGCTCAAGTTCAAGGACAGCCGCAAGTACCCCGAACGCCTGAAAGAAGCGCACGAGACCACCCACGAAACCGATGCCCTGGTGGTCATGGCGGGCAGCGTCCACAGCGTGCCGCTGGTGGTGGCGTGCTTCGAGTTTGACTTCATGGGCGGCTCGATGGGCAGCGTGGTGGGCGAACGCTTTGTGCGCGGGGTGGAACACGCCATCGCGCACAACCTGCCGTTTCTGTGCTTCACCGCCACCGGTGGCGCACGCATGCAGGAAGGCCTGCTGAGCCTGATGCAGATGGCCAAAACCAACGCGGCCCTGACGCGCTTGGCCAAGCGGGGCTTGCCCTACATCAGCGTGCTGACCGACCCGACCATGGGCGGTGTGTCCGCCGGGTTTGCCTTTGTGGGCGATGTGGTGATTGCAGAACCCAAGGCCTTGATCGGCTTTGCCGGGCCACGTGTGATTGAAAACACCGTGCGCGTCAAGCTGCCTGAAGGCTTCCAGCGCGCCGAATTCCTGCAAACAAAAGGCGCGGTCGATTTCATCTGCGACCGGCGCGAATTGCGCCATACCGTGGCCAATGTGCTGGCCATGCTGCAACGCCAAAGCGCCGACGTGGTGGCATAAAACGCCCCACACACCGCGCCGTCAGGGCAGCAGGCCCAGCGCGTGTATGTAACGCGGCTCACACATCAGATCGTCCCACGGCTGGGCGGGCATGGTGGGCAGCAAGGCCAGGCGGCGTTGTTCGCTGGCGGTGCTGGGCCGCCACTGGTGCTTGAGCAAGGCTTCGGTCATGCCGTCCAGCCACGCCTCCAGCGGGGCACCGTCGTCCACCAGCGACTGGTTGCACAGCAACACCATGTCGCAACCCGCTTGCAGCGCGGCCACAGCGGCCTCGGTCGGGCTGACGGTACGGCCCTCGATCTGGCGTGCCCCGGCCATACTCAGGTCGTCGCTGAACACCGCGCCTTGGAACCCCAGCTCGCGGCGCAGGATGTCTTGCAACCAGCGCGCTGAAAAGCCCGCTGGGCGGTTGTCCACCTGCGGGTAAATGACGTGTGCGGGCATCACACTGCTGAGGCTGGCGCTCAACCAGCCGTACGGGGCCGCGTCATCGGCCAATAGGGTGGCCAGCGGGCGTTCGTCCACCGGCACATCCACGTGCGAATCGGCCACCGCATAGCCGTGCCCCGGAAAGTGCTTGCCGCAGTTGGCCATGCCCGCCTGGCGCAAACCGTGCAGCAGGGCTTGCGCCAACAACGTGACCATGCGGGCATCGCGGGCAAAGGCACGGTCGCCGATCACACCGCTGCCGCCGTGGTCCAAATCCAGCACGGGGGCAAAGCTGAAGTCCACCCCGCAAGCACGCAACTCGGCCCCCAACACGTAACCGGTGGCGGTAGCGGCGTTGCAAGCACGCAACGCGGCTGCGCCAGTGTCGGCCCCTTCGCCCGTAAGCCACAGCTCGCCCAAGGCGCGCATGGGTGGCAGGTGGGTAAAGCCATCGGTTTTGAAGCGTTGTACGCGCCCGCCTTCGTGATCTACGCAGATCAGCGCATCGGGCCGCACTTTTTTGATCTTGCGGCACAGTTTGGTCAGTTGCTGGCGGTCGCTCCAGTTGCGACCAAACAGAATCACGCCGCCCACCAGCGGGTGGCGCAGGCGTTGTTTGTCGGTCTTGGTCAGGGTGGTACCGGCAATGTCGATGATGAGGGGAGCGTGTGGGGTCATGCGCAAAGTGTGCCACACCGGGTAACGGCGTAGCCCGCACGGCGTTGCGGCTATTCTGGCGGGAGTATGCTTGCGGCTATGAACACGCCCGCCTCCTTGCCCCCGACCCTTCCAGACACTTGGGCCACCCGCCTGAACCGCTGGCTGCTGCCCGCGTGGTGCAAGGGCGTGTTGTGGTTGCTGTGCGCGCTGCCAGCGTTGCACTGGGGCTGGCTGCACCGGCAAGGCGCGTTGGAGGTGGCCGCGCTGGTGCGCGACAGCGGCTTGTGGGCCACACACCTTTTGCTGGCCACCTTGAGCATCACACCGTTGCGGCACAGAGCGGGGTTGCACAGCCTGTTGCGCTGGCGGCGCAGTTTGGGGCTGGCGGCATTTGCGTACGCGCTGTTGCACCTGCTGGCGTATGCGGGGCTGGACCGGTTTTGGCTGTGGAGCGAAATCCGGCACGATTTTGCCACCAGCCCCATGCCTGCGCTGGGGTTGGCCGCTGGGGTGCTGATGCTGCCGCTGGCCTTGACGGCCTCCAACTGGGCCGTGCGGTGGCTGCAAGGCCCACTGTGGAACAAGCTGCACCAACTGGTTTATGCGGTGGCCTTGCTGGCCGTGCTGCATGAAGTCTGGGCAGGCTGGGCGGCCCAACGCTACGGTTGGATGCTGCTGCACGCCGCCTGGCTGGCCGCCGTGCTGGGCTGGCGTTTGCACGCCAAGGCTCACACCCCACCACCACCCGCCACCGGGCTGTGGCAAGGCCAAGGTGTGGCGGACAACTGGTGCAGCAACAGCGCCAGCGGCAAGTCACGCAACAGCGGCTGCGGTTGCCACTGATTCAGGCGGCGGGCAGGCTGTAGCCCTGCAAACGCTGGCGGAAGGTGTCGGGGATGGGCGTGGCACGCTTGGTGGCAGGGTCGATAAACACCATGCCCAGCTTGCCACGGGCCACCTCGCGTGCGGTAGTGGCCTCGCTCAGGCGGAACACCAGATCGAAGCCGTAACGGCTGGCATCGTCGGGCAACAACTCGATGCGCAGGGTTTCGCCGTAGAAGGCTTCACTCACGTACTGCACCACCACATCGCCCACGGCAACGGTCATGCCGTCCAAATCGAGTTCATTGGCGTAGCCCAAGGCGCGAAAGAAACGCACCCGCCCCTCCGACACCAGACCCAACAAACGGGCGTTGTCCAAGTGGTGGCCGTGGTTGATGTGGCCGATGTACACCTGCACTTCGGTCGAAAACGTGAAGCGTTGCGGCAGTTGAAACTGGATGCGGGCCATACCGGGTCACTCCTGTGCGGGCAGCGCCAGCTCGGCCAGCCGCAATGCGCCCTCAAAACTGCGCGCCCCGGCAATAAAGCATTTGAGGTGGCAGAACACGCTGTCGGGCACGCTCGTCACGGCGGCCAGTTCCTGCTCGCGCAACCCGGCCCAGGCTTGCGGCAAATCCATGCGGGCCTGGAAGGAACCAGCCTCCACCGGCACGGTCTTGAGCTGGTACTGCTGACCGTCGGAATCGGGGTACAGCACCAGCAGCACCTCCGGCATTTCCTCCACCACCACGCGCGTCCAAGGCATGCCGCCTTGGCTCAGGTGCAGCACCCGCCCCCCCAGCAAGCGCGGGGCTTGACGCACAATCTCCACCGCACGCAGTTGCGCGATCTTCTTGACGATGGCTTGGTCCAAAAACGCACGCACGATGGCGATGGCGTGGCGAAAACGCTCTTCCTGCAACTGGGCCTTGGCCACCGTGTCCAGCCCTTGTTCCTCGATCCAGCTGGTGTTGAGCTGGGCCACCAGCGCCGACAGGCCAAAAATGCCCGCCGCCACTTCGTGCTGGCCGGTATCCACCATGTCGAGGTACTGCACCAGCGAGTGGTCGATGGCCTCCACCACCTCTTGCACCGCCGCAGCGTTCAATTCGAACCCACGCGCTTGCGCCACCGCTTGCACATAAGCGGCACCGTGGGCCGTCCAGACCAGGCCCGCGCTGGCGTAACCCACCGCTGGCTGTTCCACACCATTGACGGTACGTGCTGGGCGCTCACCGTCAAAACCGCGCTGGTGGTGGTCAAAACGGCCACGCGCCACGTCCCATTCCCCGCCCACGTCCACGGCAAAGTCGGCTTGGGCAATGGTGGGTTCGTGGCGGGTGCGGGTCAGCGTGTGTTCGGGGAACACACCCATCAGCACACCCACGCCAAACACGTCGTCGGCGTGGAAACTGCCGCTGTGGGTCGCAATGGTGGTCGGTTGGATCATGGCCATACAGAAAAAAGGATAAAAAAAGTGACAGCCACACGGCTGGCAGCGTGGAACACGTTTCAGGAACGGGCGGGCAAAGGTGGCGCGCGGTACACCAGCACTTTGAGCGCGCGCTCGGGCGACACATCCGCAAACACCGGCGGATTGGGCAGACGCTCGATGAACGTCAACTCAGGGGCCAGTGTCTGCATCTGGTCTTGTAGAAAGGCGGTATCCAACTCGGGCGCATTGAGGCACAGCAAGGCGTGAGCATCTGGTGCCAGCAAATCGGGCAGACGGTGCATCAGGCGTGCGTAGTCCTTGGTCGCCACAAAGCTGCCTTTTTGGTAACTGGGCGGATCCACGATGATGAGGTCGTACGGCCCGATGCGGCTGATTTTGCCCCAAGTGCTGAAGATGTCGTGCGCCATAAAGCTGGCCCCCTGCGCCAAGCCATTGAGGGCGTGGTTCTGCTGACCGGTGGCCAAGGCGGGCTGGCTCATGTCCACGTTGAGCACCTGCCGCGCCCCGGCGTGCAGCGCCACCACCGAAAACGCGCAGGTGTAGGCAAACAGGTTGAGCACTTTGCCCACGCGCTGGCTGGCCACGTGCTCATGCACCCATTGCCGCCCACGCGCCATGTCCAGGAAAAAACCGTGGTTCTGGCCCTTGAGCACATGCACCCGAAAGCGCAGCCCCGCTTCGGTGACGACGTGCGGGTCGGGCACGCTGCCCGCCATCAACCGGGTCTCGGGCGTGCCGGGGTGGCGGCACTGGAACACCCAATTCAACGCTGCGCCCGGGGCCAGCGTTTGCCAGCGTTGTGCCAACGCGGCCTGTACGGTGGCCAACTCTTCCTCGGTGGCAGGGCCAAAGCTGGTCAGCACCCACACCGGGGCAAAAAAATCCAGCGTCCAGCGTTCGCAACCTGGGTACACACCGCCCCGCCCATGAAAGATGCGTTGCGCATCGGCCTGCGCGGGATCGAACGACGCACCGGCAATGGCATCCAAAAGAGCTTGCATAGGTTGGTTAAACATCCTAAAAAACGGAAAAAAGAACAGCAGTGACCGATCCGCACCGGCTCAAGCACGGCGCACCCGCCACCCCACCACGGCCACCGCAGCGGCCAACGCCTGCACAGCCATCATCGCACACACGGCACCCGGCCAATGCCAGCTCTCGTACGCCAACCCCGCCGCCAACGCACCCACAGCACCGCCAGCGTAATAGCACATGTTGTACAGCCCGGTGGCCAATGAACGGCCCTCGTTCACATGCTGTGCCACAAAACCGATGGCACACGTCTGGCACACGAACACACCGCAAGAACACAGCGCCAACCCCAGCATCACCACCCACACAGCGGGGGCGAGCGTCAACCACAAACCGCCGGAGGACAGCGCCAGCGCACACAGCAACAAACGCAGCAAACCGACACGCTGGATCCAGCGCCCAGCCAGTGGCGTGACCACCACCCCCAACAAATACACACTGAACACATTGGCCAGATCCGCTGCCGACAGCGCAAACGGTGGTTCCGCCAAGTACAGGTTGACGTACGTGAACGTGCCCACCAGCGAGAACAGCACACAAAACCCCACCGCCCAAGCCGCCCACAGTGTGCGGTTGCGCACGTGCCCACGCAGCACCGCCCACGCAGCCGCACGGTTGCGGCTGGCCACAAAATGGCGCGAAGGTGGCAAGCGCCACGCCACCCACAACGCCCCAGCCAGTGTCAGGCCCGCCAACAACCAAAAAGCACCGGGCCAGCCCCACCATTCGGCGGCATGTCCGGCCAAAAAACGCCCCGAAAATCCGCCCATGACGCTGCCCGCCACGTAGGTACTGATCATGCGCGCCACCCCGCCGGACGGCTGGAACTCCTCGGCCACATACGCCATCAGCACCACGACAATGCCGGGCACCGCCAGCCCTTGCAAAAAACGCAGCGCCACCACGGCATTCAGGCTGTGCGCCAGCGGAATCAGCGCCGTGGGCACCACCATCGCCAGCATGGAACCGACCATGAGGCCCTTGCGCCCCCAAGCGTCCGACACCATGCCCATCACCGGCGACAACAGCGCCACCGCCAAAATGGTGGCCCCCACCGTCAAGCCCGCTTGCACGGGCGTGGCGGCAAAGTCGGCCACCAGCAACGGCAACACCGATTGCATCGCATACACGTTCATGAACGCCACAAACCCCATCAGCCACACCGTGGGGCGTGAGGCCAGTGCGCGGCCTGGCGTGGGTGTGGTGGGTGTGATAACAGTCATGCACAACAGGGCTAAAAAAACAGCGCGCATCGTACCCGAGAAGCTACCCCAACACCCACCCCACCCCTGGCGGGATAATCCACCCCATGCAACCCGTCTTGACCCTCGATTTTGTTTCCGACATCTCCTGCCCGTGGTGCGCCATCGGGCTGTCCACGCTGCTGACGGCGCTGGAGCGTCTGCCGCCCCAGCTGGCGGTGGCGCTGCAATGCCAACCGTTCGAGCTGGTGCCCGATGCCCCGCCCGGCGGGCAAGACCTGGGCGAACTGCTGGCCCAACGGTACGGTTCCACCCCAGAACAACAAGCCAAGGCCTACGCCATGCTGCGCCAACGCGGGGCCGAAGTGGGTTTTGAGTTCCACCCCGACCCACGCCCCAAGGTGTACAACACGCTCAACGCCCACCGCTTGTTGCACTGGGCCGGACTGGAACACCCAGAACGCCAGTTGGCCCTCAAGCTGGCACTGCTGCAAGCCTGCCACCGCGACCAATTGCCACTGGATGCCGACGACGTGCTGCTGGCCGCCGTGGACAGCGCCGGATTGGACCGCGAACGTGCCATCGACATTCTGGCATCCGACACCTTTGCCCACGAAGTGCGGCAAGAGGAAGCCCTCTACCAGCAAGCGGGCGTGCGCTCCGTGCCCACGCTGGTGGTGAACCAGCGTTTCGTCATCGCTGGCAGCCAGCCGCCGGAAGTGCTGGAGCAAGCCCTGCGCCAGATCGCCAACGAAGCCACACCCCCAGCCAACACGGTGCATTGAGGACGGGTGGTGAACAGCAACTGGGCGCAGTACGCTTGGGTACCGATCACCCTGTTTGCGGCACTGGCCCAAACCGGGCGCAACGCAGCACAACGTTCGCTGGTGGCACAGGCAGGTACGATGGGGGCCACACTGGCGCGGTTTTTGTACGGTCTGCCCTTGGCTGGGCTGTGGGTGTTGGCCTTGTACCTGGTGCCCAGCACAGGAGCTGTGGGCTGGCCCGCGTTCGGTGGTCGCTACGTTGGCTGGTTGCTGCTGGGCGCAGCGGGCCAATTGTTTGCCACCGCCTGCCTGCTGGCGGCCATGAAGCAACGCAACTTTGTAATTGGGGTGGCGTTTTCCAAAACGGACGCATTGCAAGTGGCGCTGTTTTCCACCGTGCTGCTGCACGAGTGGCCCAGCGTGCCCGTGTTGCTGGCCATGTTGGTGGCCACAGCGGGCGTGCTGCTGTTGTCGCCACGCGGCAAGGGGGGCACCATGGCCACCGATAGCCCCACACCGTGGGCAGGCTGGGCCGTGGTGTACGGTTTGGCCTCTGGGGCGGGTTTTGCATTGTGTGCGGTGGGTTTTCGAGGTGCAGCACTGGCGTTACCCGATGTGTCACCGTGGGTGTGCGCGGCGTGGAGTGTGCTGCTGGCACAGGCCATACAGTCGGTGGCGCTGGGTGCGTGGCTGCTGTGGCGCGATGCGGCAGCGCTGCGCTCGCTGGTCACGCAATGGCGCGTGTCGATGACCGCCGGCGGTGCCGGCGCGCTGGCCTCCATCGCGTGGTTTACTGCTTTCGCCATGACCTCCGCCGTGCATGTGCGCACACTGGGCATGGTGGAGGTGGTGTTCAGCTACGCGGTATCGCACTTTGTGCTGCACGAACACACCAGTTGGCCACAACGTGTGGGCCTGACGCTGATTCTGGCGGGGGTACTGGGGCTGGTGCTGGCCTGAATCACTGCGCCAGCAAACGCAACACCTCATCGGTGGTGGTGGGGCGCACCACGCGCGCCACTTCTTGCCCGTCGCGCAACCACACCAGCGTCGGCCACAACTTGACCTTGAAGCTGCGCCCCAACGGGCGGCCCGGGCCGTCTTCTACCCGCACGCAATGCACGCCGGGGTGTTGCACCAACGCCTGCGTCAGTGGGGCGGCGGCGGCCTGGCAGTGGCCGCACCAGTCGGTGCCAAACACCAGCAGCGCGGTGCCGGGCCGTTGCTCCACTTCGGCGCGGGTCAGATCGGTGTGGCCGAAGGCGGTGTCTTGGATGTGTTGCATGGTTCAAACTCCTTTCGCTCCACCACCACAAAGCCGGTGGCAAAGTCGGTTTCATCGCTGACGCTGACGTGGGCGCTCAAACCGCGCTCGACAAACCACGCCTGCAAGGTACCGTGCAGCAGCACAGCGGGCTGGCCGTTGTCGCGGTTCAGAATTTCACAATTGTGCAGGGTCATGGGTGGCCGCACGCCCAAACCGATGGCCTTGCCCAAGGCCTCTTTGGCCGCAAAACGGGTGGCCAGATAGCGCACCGCCCGCTCTGGCGACTGCTGATGGCGCTGGTGCCAGATGGCCAGTTCGGTGGGCCCCAGCACTTTGGCGGCAAAACGCTCACCGTGGCGCTCCAGCGCGGCCCGGATGCGGCGCACATCGCAAATGTCGGTGCCGATGCCGTAGATCATGGCTGCTGCGCGGCTTCAATGCACGCCAAGTAGGCCTGCACGGTGGCGGTGTAGCCCAGTTCCAGCGCATCGGCAATCAGCGCATGGCCAATCGACACTTCCTGCAACCCCGGTACACCGCGCACAAAGGCGGTCAGGTTGTCGCGGTTCAAATCGTGGCCCGCGTTGATGCCCAACCCGGCCTCCAGCGCCGCCTGCGCCGTGGCGCGGTAACGCTCCAGTTGCTGCGCCTGCGTGGCGTGGCCCCACGCGGCGGCGTAGGGTTCGGTGTAGAGTTCGACGCGGTCGGCCCCCACGGCGCGGGCCAACGCCATCGCTTCGGGTTGCGGGTCCATGAACAGGCTCACGCGCACGCCCAGCGCCCGACATTCGGCAATCAGCGGGCGCAGGCGTTCGCCGTCCTGGGCCAGGTTCCAGCCGTGGTCGCTGGTGAACTGGCCTTCGCCGTCGGGCACAAAGGTGGCCTGGTGGGGCCGCACTTGGCGGACGATGTCCATCAGGTTCTGGAACGGGTTGCCCTCGATGTTGAACTCGCGCTCGGGCCAATCTTGCATCAAGGCGGCCAAGTCGAATACGTCCTGCTCGCGGATGTGGCGGCCATCGGGGCGCGGGTGGATGGTGATGCCCTGTGCGCCGGCCTGCAGGCATTGCTGCGCCGCGCGCGTGACGCTGGGAATGCCCAGGTGGCGCGTGTTGCGCACCAGCGCCACCTTGTTGACGTTGACCGACAAGGCGGTGGCGGGCGTGGCGGCAGGCACAGATGCGTGGGCGTTGGTCATGGTGCGGAATGTCTTTCCAAAAAGTGCCCGCCCCTTGCACATTGCACTGGGGCCAAGCGTTCAGTCGGCCAGCGGGTGGGCGCGCAGGCGCTGCACATCCAGCAGCAACTGGCGCGTCTGGAACACCCGCACCCCGCTATGGTAGTGCAGCAAGGTGCGCAGCAGCGGGCGCAAGGCCTGGCCACAGGCACCGCTGCACACCTGGCACAGCGCGGCCCAGGGCTGGGGCTGATCCAGCGCGTGCTGCAGCGCCAGCCAGTGCTGCCCGCGCAGGCCGTGGGTGTGCGTGCGCGGGGCGTGCGGCGTCAGGGGCGGCGGGCTGGGGTGCAGGCCGCTGTCGGGCCACAGGTGGTAGTGGGTGTCGGGCTGCAAGGGCTGCAGGGTGGCGCTGTCCTGGTGCAGCAGCGGCAGATAGCCCAGCTCGCGCAGCAACAACACCTCAAACGCGCGCAACACCGCCGCCTGCACCGTCCCAGCGTGGGGCAAGGACTGCGATCGGGCTAGCGCCGCCACCGCCTGCGCGTAATGGTCAAACAGGGGCGGATGCGGGTCGTCGCGCGCCAGCAGTTTCAGCACCAATTCGTTGAGGTAATAACCCGCCAGCAAAGCCTCGCCACTGGGCAAGGTGTAACCGCCCTGCCAATGGGCGGCCTTGAGGGTACGCACCTCGGCCTCGCCGCTCCAGCTCAGGCGCAGCGGTTGCAGCGGCAGCAGCACGGCGCGGAACTGCGAGGTCGGGCGCTTGACGCCCTTGGCCACCAGCGCCACGCGGCCGTGCTGGCGGCTCAACACCTCCAGGATCAGGCTGGACTCGCTCCACGCGTACTGGTGCAGCACAAACGCCGGTTCGTCCAGGGTGCGCGGCACCCGAGGCCGTCCGCTGGCCATGCGCGGCGGTTTACTCGTAGCCGAACGAGCGCACGCGCGCTTCGTCGTCGGCCCAGCCCGAGCGCACCTTGACCCACAGCTCCAAAAACACCTTACCGCCCCAGAGCTTTTCCAATTCCTGGCGCGCCTCGGTGCCGATGCGCTTGAGCTTCTCGCCCTTCTCGCCAATCACCATGCCCTTGTGGCCGTCGCGCTCCACCACAATGGTGGCGGCAATGCGGCGCAACTTGCCCTCGTCCTCGAACTTGTCGATGATGACGGTCGAGGTGTACGGCAGTTCGTCGCCGGTCAAGCGGAACAGCTTTTCGCGCACCATCTCGGCGGCCATGAAGCGTTCGCTGCGGTCGGTCAGCTCCTCGGCATCAAACATCCAATCCTGTTCGGGCAGGTATTTTTCGGCAATGGCGTAAAAACGCTGCACATCCTTGGCGTTCTTGGCCGACATCGGCACGAATTCGGCAAACGGGTGGCGCTGCTGCATCTCGGCCAGCCACGGCGCAATGTCGCCCCGGCGGTGGATCATGTCGAGCTTGTTGGCCGCCAAAATCACGGGGATGTTCTGCGGCAGCAGCTCCAGCACCTTGGCATCGGCCTGGTTGAAGCGGCCCGCCTCCACCACCAGCACAATCACGTCCACGTCCGACACCGCACCCAGCACGGTTTTGTTGAGCGAGCGGTTCAGGGCGTTACCATGCCGGGTCTGGAAGCCGGGCGTGTCGACAAACACAAACTGCGTCGGCCCCACCGTGCGCAAACCCGTGATGCGGTGGCGCGTGGTTTGCGCCTTGCGCGAGGTGATGCTCACCTTTTGCCCCACCAGCGCGTTGAGCAGCGTGGACTTGCCCACGTTGGGCTTGCCGACGATGGCCACGTAACCGCAACGGTGCGGGCCTTGCGGCACCTCGGTGGCGGCTTCGGCGCCGGGCAGCGGTTCGCCGTCACCGGCCACGGGCTTGCCCAGCGCACGCGCCAGCATGGTGTCCAGATCGTTGGGTGCAGCAGCGGCAGCGGCGGTGGGGAGCTTGGATTTGGGGTCGGTCATGGCTTCAAGGCTTTCAAATGCTGCAACATCGCGGCAGCGGCGGCTTGTTCGGCGGCCCGGCGCGAGGCGCCGGTACCGGTCTGGATTTGCTGCAATGCAGCGACTTCGCACGCCACGTCAAAGGTCTGGCGGTGCGCCTGGCCGTGGGTGGCCACCACGCGGTACACGGGCAGCGCGAGCTTGCGGCCCTGCAGCCACTCCTGCAACGCGGTCTTCGCGTCTTTGGTGGAGGCTTGCATGGTCGGGTTGATGTCCACGTCGCGGTACAGGCGCAGCACCACCTGGCGCGCGGCTTCAAAGCCGGCATCCAGATACACCGCGCCCACCAGCGCCTCCACCACGTCGGCCAGGATGGACGGGCGTTGCTGGCCGCCAGAGCGCAATTCGCCCTCGCCCAGCCGCATGGCGTTCGAGAGGCCCAGCGTCTTGGCAATATCAAACAGGGTTTCCTCGCGCACCAGGTTGGCACGGATGCGCGACAGCTCACCTTCCGACAGGCGCTGCAACCGCTCGTACAGCAGGCCCGACATCGCCAGCCCCAGCACCGAATCACCCAGAAATTCCAGCCGCTCGTAGTGGTCGGCCGAGAAGCTGCGGTGCGTCAGCGCGCGCTCCAGCAGATCCGGGTTGGCAAACGCATGCCCCAGGCGCTGTTGCAGCGCCAGCCATTCAGGATTCAAAATCCACTCACTTTCCATCCATAACTTCAATCGGAGCGGCCCGCGTAGCGCATCACCAGATACGCCGGGCCGAACAGGTGGATCTCGCGCTCGTACTCGAACGCCACCACCACCTGGTTGTTGTCCTTGCTGATCTGCAAGTCGTTGCCGCTGAGGGCGCTGATGTCGTCAATGCTGGCGGCCTTGTTGAACAGCGCGCGGATCTCGGCCACCGTGGTGCCCGTGGCCGCGCGGTTGACGGCCTTTTGCACCGCCTGGTACTCGATCAGGGTCGGCACCAGCCGGGCCAGCAGCACCACCAGCAGCGCCACCACGGCCCCCACCGCCAGCATGCCCGGCACGCTCACGCCACGTTGTCGATGTCTCATCGCCTGCACTCCGGAAAAGGTTGCGCCAGCGCACATCTTAAGGCGCCACAGGCTTAATCAAAACCGCCAATGCGCTTGAGGTTGCCAAAATTCATCCAGACAAAGAAGGCCTTGCCCACGATGTTGGCCTCGGGCACAAAGCCCCAGTAGCGCGAATCGAGCGAGTTGTCGCGGTTGTCGCCCAGCATGAAATAGTGCCCGGCGGGCACCTTGCACACCACGCCTTCGGCGCTGTAGTGGCACTGGTCCTTGAAGGCAAAGCTGCTGGCGCCTGGAATAAAGGCCGGGCGCTCGGCGTCGTTGAGGGTGCGGTAGGTCTTGCCGCCCAGCTGTTCCTCGAACTGCTGCGCGTAGCGCATGCTGTCGGCGTCAAAGAACTCAGGCTGCGCCGCCTTGGGCACCGGCTGGCCGTTCACGGTCAGGCGCTTGTTGAGGTAGGCCACCTCGTCGCCCGGCACGCCCACCACGCGCTTGATGTAGTCCAGGCTGGGCTGGGGCGGGTAGCGGAACACCATCACGTCGCCACGCTGCGGCTCGTGGTTGGCGATGATCTTAGTGTTGAGCACCGGCAAACGCACACCGTAGTGGAATTTGTTGACCAGGATCAGGTCGCCCACGTGCAGCGTCGGGATCATGGAACCCGATGGAATCTTGAACGGCTCGAACAGGAACGAGCGCAGCACGAACACCACCAGGATTACCGGGAACAGCCCGGCGGTCCAGTCCAGCCACCAGGGCTGCATCAGCAGCTTTTGCTGCGCAGGTTCGATGTCGCGCGCCTCGGGCTGGACGCCCATGCGCTCCAGCTCGGCGTGGCGCTGGGCGTGGGCGCTGGCCAGGGCCTGGGCGGCGCGGCGGCGTTGCGGCAGAAAGTACAGCCGCTCCGCCACCCAGTACACGCCCGACACCAGCACCGCCAGCAGCAGCAACAGGGCAAAGTTGCCCTCCACCAGCCCCATGTACCAGGCGCCGCCGTAGGCCACAAAGGCGGCCAGCACCACCGAGGTGACGGCGGCCATTTTCTGTTCGCTGTCGGCCATCATCAATCTTCCACCTGCAGAATGGCCAGGAAGGCCTCTTGCGGCACCTCCACCGAGCCAATCTGCTTCATGCGCTTCTTGCCCGCCTTCTGCTTTTCCAGCAGCTTGCGCTTACGGCTGATGTCGCCGCCGTAGCACTTGGCCAGCACGTTCTTGCGCAGCGCCTTCACCGTCTCGCGCGCAATGATGTTGGCCCCGATGGCCGCTTGAATGGCCACGTCAAACTGCTGGCGGCTGATGATCTCGCGCATCTTGGCCACCACCGCCCGTGCGCGGTACGCCGACTGGCTGCGGTGGACGATGATGGACAGCGCGTCCACCTTCTCGCCGTTGAGCAGGATATCGACCTTGACCACATCGGAGGCGCGGTATTCCTTGAACTCGTAGTCCATCGAGGCGTAGCCCCGGCTGACGGATTTGAGCTTGTCGAAGAAGTCCAGCACAATTTCGCCCAGTGGCAACTCATAGGTCAACATGACCTGCTTGCCGTGGTAGGCCATGTTGAGTTGCACGCCGCGCTTCTGGTTGGCCAGCGTCATCACCGCACCCACGTATTCCTGCGGCATGTACAGGTGTACCGTCACAATCGGTTCGCGGATTTCCTGGATGCGGCCCACGTCGGGCATCTTGGACGGGTTCTCGACCATGATGACTTCACCGTCACCCTTGACCACCTCATACACCACGCTGGGCGCGGTGGTGATGAGGTCTTGGTCAAACTCACGCTCCAGCCGCTCTTGCACAATTTCCATGTGCAGCAGGCCCAAAAAGCCGCAGCGGAAGCCAAAGCCCAGCGCCTGCGACACTTCTGGCTCGTAGCGCAGCGCGGCGTCGTTGAGTTGCAGCTTTTCCAGCGCATCGCGCAGTTGGTCGTACTCGCTGGCCTCGGTCGGGTACAGGCCGGCAAACACCTGCGGCTGCACTTCCTTGAAGCCGGGCAGCGCCTCGGTGGCAAAGTCCAGGTTGGCGCCGCTGCTGGTCTTGACCGCCGTGATGGTGTCGCCCACCTTGGCCGCTGTCAGCTCCTTGATGCCCGCGATGATGTAGCCCACCTCGCCCGCCTTCAGCGCCGGACGCGGCTCGTTGTGCGGGGTGAAGACGCCGAGCTTTTCGGCGTTGTACAGCGCGCCGGTGGCCATGAGCTTGATCTTGTCGCCCCGGTTCAGGGTGCCATCGACCACGCGCACCAGCATCACCACGCCCACGTAGGCGTCGAACCAGCTGTCGATGATCATGGCGCGCAGCGGGCCGTCGGGGTTGCCCTTGGGCGGGGGCACCTGCGCCACCACCAGCTCCAGGATTTCCTCGATGCCCATGCCGGTCTTGGCGGAGCACGGAATGGCCTCGGTCGCGTCAATGCCGATCACGTCCTCGATTTCGGCGCGCGCATTGTCGGGGTCGGCGTTGGGCAAATCCATCTTGTTGAGCACCGGCAGCACCGTCACGCCCAGATCGAGCGCGGTGTAGCAGTTGGCCACGGTCTGCGCTTCCACGCCTTGCGACGCATCCACCACCAGCAGCGCGCCTTCGCACGCGCTCAAGCTGCGGCTGACTTCGTAGGAAAAGTCCACGTGGCCGGGGGTGTCGATCAGATTCAGGTTGTAGACCTGGCCGTCCTTGGCCTTGTAGTGCAGCGCGGCGGTTTGGGCCTTGATGGTGATGCCGCGCTCTTTTTCGATGTCCATCGAATCCAGCACCTGCTCGCTCATTTCGCGGTCGCTCAGGCCCCCGCAACGCGAGATCAGGCGGTCGGCCAGGGTGGATTTGCCGTGGTCGATGTGGGCAATAATGGAAAAATTGCGGATGTGGTTCATCACGGGTATTCGGTTCGGACAAGACTGGTGGTGGATTTTGCGGTGCTGGCCAGACATCACGCAAAAAAGGCGCGCCTGGGCTGACGCGCCTGCAGACCACCCGCTCTAACGGCCCAGGTGGGGTCTTGATTGTAGGCAAAAACGGTTTTTCAACGCGCAGCGGGCTGGATGAGCGCGTATTGTGCCCATTCGCCCCGGCGCACCAGCAGGTGGAACGGGCGTTTCTGGTTCACGCTGGCCAGCGCGGCCTCCAGCTCCTTGACGTTGCCGACGGTCTGGTTGCCCACGGCCACCACCACATCGCCCTCGCGCAGGCCGGCGCGCGCGGCCGCACCCGACACCTCGTCCAGGTACACGCCGCCCTTGAGCTTGAGCTCCTGGCGCTGCTCCGCGCTCAGGTCACTGCCAAGCAGGCCCCAGCTTTGCGCCAGTTCCGAGCCCTTGGCCTTGGCGGCGGGCACGGCCGGGTCGGCCTTGGCCACGCGGTCGGGCTCCACCTCGCCCACGGTCAGGCGCAGGTCACGCTGCGTGCCACGGCGCCACACCGTCAAAGTGGCCTTTTCGCCCGGGCGGGTGTTGCCCACCAGGCGCGGCAAGTCCGAGAAGCGCTCGATGCGCTTGCCGTTGAAGGCCAGCACCACATCGCCCGGCTCCATGCCCGCCTTGGCGGCCGGGGAGCCCTCTTCCACGCCCCGCACCAGCGCACCTGCGGCCTTGGGCAGGCCCAGCGACTCGGCCAGCTCCTGGCCCACCTCGTCAATCGAGACGCCAATGCGCCCGCGCGTGACCTTGCCGTGGGCGCGCAACTGCTCCGACACCCGCACCGCCTCGTCCATAGGGATGGCAAACGAGATGCCCTGAAAACCACCCGAGCGCGAGTAGATCTGGCTGTTGATGCCCACCACCTCGCCGCGCAGGTTGATGAGCGGGCCGCCCGAGTTGCCGGGGTTGATGGCCACATCGGTCTGGATGAAAGGCAAATAATCGCCCGTCTCGCGCTGCTTGGCGCTGACGATGCCAGCGGTGACGGTGTTCTCCAGCCCGAACGGCGAGCCGATCGCCATCACCCACTCGCCCACGCGCAGGCGGCCCACGTCGCCCACGCGCACCGGGCGCAGGCCCTGGGCGTCGATCTTGAGCAGCGCCACGTCGGTGCGCTTGTCGGCGCCCACCACCTTGGCCTTGAACTCGCGCTTGTCGGTCAGGGTCACGATCAGCTCGTCGGCGTCCTCGATCACATGCGCGTTGGTCATGATCAGGCCGTCGCTGCTGAGCACAAAGCCCGAGCCCACGCCGCGCGGGCGTTCGGCCTCGCCGCGCCCGTGCGGACTGCGCGGCCCGGCCCCCGGCGGCACCGGCAGGCCAAAGCGGCGGAAGAATTCGAGCATCTGCTCTTCCTGGCTGCCGGGCTTGGGGCCAGCGGCGCGTTTTTCCAGCGTGCGGATGTTGACCACCGACGGCCCCACGCGCTCCACCAGCGCGCTGAAATCGGGCAGGCCCGACACCAGCGGCGCCGCGACAGGCGCCTGCATCGGGGCAGGAGCGGCGGCCAGCGCCGGGGCGGTGGTCTGTGCCACCACCGGGCCCTGAGTGGCCGACCACAGCAGCACTGCCACACTGGCGGCGGCCACCGAGGCCAGGGCGGTGCGCGGCCAGCGGCGGCGCGCGGCGACAGACAAGACAGCAGAAACAGGCATCACATCACACTCCACAAAACAACAGTCCCTCACATGGGGGCCAGCGCCGCAACATCAACGTACCCGCGCGCCAAATCGAGCAGCGGCATCACTGCTCAGCGTTGCGGTTTGTCGTAGGTGGCGCTGCGCACAAACCCTGCTGGCACCTGCAATGCCGAGGTGCCATCCAACTTGCGCTGCGCACTCAACAAGGCTTCCAATTGGGGATCGCGCAGCACCAGGCCGTGCTCGGTCCACACCGGCACGGACGCGGCGGGCACCGCCTGGGCAGGGGCTTGGGCCAGTTGCGGGCCAGCGGCACCGCCAGCGGGCGCCACCGTCACCTGCCACGCCACCGACACCACGGCGGCCAGCGTCGCCACACCGGCCACCCACTTCCAGCGGAACACGGCGTCGTTGGCGGCCTCGCCAGCCACGGCGCGCGGCCCAGCCTGCGATGGGGATGCCACCGGCAACGGCACCACTACTGTGGCCGACTGGGGCGTGGGCTGCGCGGCGGGCAGCGGCTCCTGCGCCACGCGCTGCATCACTGCGGCCACAAAGGCGGCATTGGCGGGCGGCAGCGCGCCTTCGCCGTGGCGCAGCACGTCGCCCAACCAGTGGTATTCGCCCCAGGTCTGGCGGGTGTGGGCGCCACTGGCGGCGTCGGCCAGCAGTGCGTCCAGCTCGGCGGCGTGGTCTTGGGCCAGCAGCTCGGGCGCGTCCATGCAGAACGACACACGCTCGGCGGCCTCGCGCACCTGGGGCGGCAGCGGCGGCGGGGACTCGGGGGCACAGGCATCAGGTTTCATCGGCATGGTGGATTCGTTGGTTAATGCAGCCACAGCAGCAACACACGCACGGCACGCGGCCTACCAGCGTTTGCCCGTCTGGCGCTCCAGCATCGGCTTGATGCGGGCGGAGATCGCCTCGCGGGCCCGGAAAATGCGCGAACGCACGGTGCCGATCGGGCAATCCAGCGCCTCGGCAATCTCGCCGTAGCTCAGGCCGTCGATCTCGCGCAGCGTGATGGCCTGCCCCAGTTCCTTGGGCAGGGCCTCCAGCGCGGCGTTGACGGCCTGCGCAATTTCCTTGCTGGCCAGCACCGCTTCCGGGGTCTCGGGGTCGCTGCCTGCCAGCGTTGGTTCGTATTCGGCGCTGGAAGTTTCATCGTCCTGGTGCGCCTGCAGCGTCGTCATGCTGATGACGGGGTCGCGCTTGAGCTGCAGCAGCTGCTTCTTGGCGGTGTTGACGGCGATGCGGTAGAGCCAGGTGTAGAACTGGGCCTCGCCCCGGAACTGGCCCAGCGCGCGGTAGGCACGGATGAAGGTTTCCTGCGCGATGTCGGGCACCAGGTCCACGTCGCGCACCATGCGCCCGATCAGGCGCTCCACCCGGCGCTGGTACTTGATCACCAGCAGCTCAAAGGCGCGCTGGTCGCCCGCCAGCGTGCGCTGCACCAGCATGGTATCGCCATCGGGCGCGGCATCGGGGGGGGCGGCTTGGACAGGGTCGGTCATGAAGGAGGCAGGATGTGGCGGGCCAATATACCCGAAGCGCCACCGCTACAGCGGGCGGTGGGCCTGCAGGGCGCGGCGCAAGTCGGGCCAGCGCGCGGGGTCGGCGTCGCGCTGCAGCCAGACCAGGGCGTACAACCCGGCCGCGTTGTGCAGGCGCAGCAGCAAGGCATTTTGCGCGTCCAGCACGCAATCCAGCCGCTCCACCGGCGTGCCGTGGCGGTAGGTGGCGCTGTGCCAGCTCCAGTCGCCCGCCGGTGTGGCGGCCACGCGCGGCACATCGGGGGCCAGGGCGGGCGCGGCCTGCCAGCGCAAGCGGCCCTGCACCGGGTGGCGGCGCTGCCAGTGCCCCAGCGCCAGCAAGGCCAGCCCGGCCACGGCGGCGCCCCACCACGCACCCGGCAGGGGCCACACGCCCCACGTCCAGGCCCACAACGCCTGCACCAGCAGCCAGACCAGCGCCGCCGCCAGCGTCACGCGCGCGTCCAAAACAGAACGCCCCGCCGGGTATTCCACCGAAGGGGCGCTGTGCATGGAAGGCGGGGGCCGTCAGGGTGGCAGGCTGTGCGCTTACACGCGCCTGAACACCAACGAGCCGTTGGTGCCGCCAAAGCCGAAGTTGTTCTTCAGCGCCACGTCGATCTTCATGTCGCGCGCGGTGTTGGCGCAGTAGTCCAGGTCGCACTCGGCGTCCTGCTCGAAGATGTTGATGGTGGGCGGGCTCTTCTGATGGTAGATGGACAGCACGGTGAACACGCTCTCGATGCCACCGGCACCGCCCAGCAGGTGCCCGGTCATGGACTTGGTGGAGTTGACCACCACCTTGCGCGCGTGGTCGCCCAGCGCGGCCTTGATGGCGTTGGTCTCGTTCACATCGCCCAGCGGCGTGGAAGTGCCGTGCGCGTTGAGGTAGTCCACCTGGTCCGGGTTGAGCCCGGCGTTGCGCAGCGCATTGAGCATGGCGCGGCGCGGGCCGTCCATGCTGGGCGCCGTCATGTGGCCAGCGTCGGCGCTCATGCCGTAGCCCGACAGTTCGGCGTAGATCCTGGCGCCACGGGCCTTGGCGTGTTCGTACTCCTCGAGCACCAGCACGCCCGCGCCCTCACCCAGCACAAAGCCGTCGCGGTCTTTGTCCCACGGGCGGGAGGCGGTCTTGGGGTCGTCGTTGCGGGTGGACAGCGCGCGCATGGCGGCAAAACCGCCCACGCCCAGCGGCGAGATGGTGGCCTCGGAGCCACCGGCAACGATGACGTCGGCGTCGCCGTACTCGATCTTGCGGGCCGCCTCGCCAATGCAGTGCAGGCCCGTGGTGCAGGCCGTGACCACCGCGAGGTTGGGCCCCTTGAAGCCAAACCGCATGGACACGTGCCCGGAAATCATGTTGATGATCGAGGCCGGCACGAAGAACGGCGAGATGCGGCGCGGGCCACGGCTCGTCAGTTCGGCGTGGGTGTTCTCGATCAAGGGCAAGCCGCCGATGCCGGAACCGATGATGCAACCAATCCTGCAGGCTTCTTCCTCGCTCAACGCTTCGCCCACGGGCAGGCCAGCATCGGCCACAGCCTGTGCTGCCGCTGCAATGCCAAAGTGGATGAAGGTGTCCATCGTCCGCGCCTCCTTGGCGCTAATGTAGGACTCCAGATCGAACCCCTTGACCTCGCCCGCGATCTTGCAGGCGAAGTTGCTGGCATCAAAATGGGTGATGAGGTCGATGCCGGACTGACCGGCAAGCAGGTTGGCCCAGGCCGTGTCCACCGTGTTGCCCACGGGAGACAGGCAGCCCAGACCGGTCACGACGACACGGCGGCGGCTCATGGATGCTTACTTCTGGTTGGCCAGTGCGTAATCGATGGCGTTTTGCACGGTGGTGATCTTCTCGGCGTCTTCGTCGGGAATCTCAATACCGAACTCGTCTTCCAGGGCCATCACCAGCTCCACGGTGTCGAGCGAGTCAGCGCCCAGATCGGCCACGAAAGCCTTCTCGTTGGTGACTTGACCTTCTTCCACACCGAGTTGTTCGGCAATGATTTTCTTCACACGTGCTTCGATATCGCTCATAGTTCCCTCTGAGGGTGGTTAAAAACAGCAGGCGCCATTTTAGCCCGATGGCCGGGGCGCTTTTCAAAATGTGACTTGGTTGCGGGAAAACCCCGCACCGGGCGCCCGGGCATCAGGCCATGAACATGCCGCCGTTGACGTGCAGTTCCTGCCCCGTGATGTAGCCCGCCAACGGGCTGGCCAGGTAGGCCACGGCGTGCGCCACGTCGGCGGGCTGACCCAGGTGGCCCAGCGGAATTTGCGCCAACAGGGCTTGTTGCTGCGCCTCGGGCAAGGCGGCGGTCATGTCGGTTTCAATAAAACCCGGTGCCACACAATTGACCGTGATGTGGCGGCTGCCCAGCTCGCGGGCCAGCGCGCGCGTCATGCCCGCCACACCGGCCTTGGCGGCGGCGTAGTTGGCCTGCCCGGGGTTGCCCGACGCACCCACCACGCTGGTGATGCTGACGATGCGGCCATAACGCTGCTTCATCATCGGGCGCATCACAGCACGGCTCATGCGGAACACGGCCTTGAGGTTGGTGTCGAGTACCGCGTCCCAATCGTCGTCCTTCATGCGCATGGCCAGCGTGTCGCGGGTGATGCCCGCGTTGTTGACCAGCACGTGCAGCGCGCCGTATTGCTTGAGGATGCCGTCGATCAGGGCCTCGGCTTCGGCGGCGTTGTTCACGTCCAGCTTGGCGCCCTGGCAGCCCGCAAAGGCGGACAAGGCTTGGGTGATCTTGGCGGCACCGTCTTCGGAGGTGGCGGTGCCCACCACCTTGAGGCCCTGTTGCGCCAGGTGCAGCGCAATGGCGGCGCCAATGCCGCGCGAGGCGCCCGTCACCAGGGCCACCTGGCCCGGGAATGCAAGTTCAGCAGACATAAAAATCTCTCTTATTCGGTTCAGAACACAGCGGCACGTACGCCGCTGCGCGCATCAGGCGGCCAGCAAGGCCTGGACTTCGGCCAACGTGGCGGGGTCGCACAGGGGGGCGCTGGCCAGTTCGGCGTCGATGCGCTTGACCATGCCCGCCAGCACCTTGCCGGGGCCGCATTCCACCACGGTGGTGATGCCACGGGCTTTCAGCGCCTGCACGCTTTCCACCCAACGCACCGGGCCAAAGGCCTGGCGGTAGAGCGCATCTCGGATGCGGTCGGCGTCGGTTTCCACCGCCACGTCGATGTTGTTGAGCACCGGAATCTGCGGCGCACCGAACACGGTAGCGGCCAGTTGCGCTTTCAGGCGCTCGGCAGCGGGCCGCATCAGGCTGGAATGGAACGGGGCCGACACCGGCAGCGGCAGCGCGCGCTTGGCACCGTTGGCCTTGAGCTGCGCGCAGGCGGCTTCCACCGCGGCCTTGCTGCCCGCAATCACGGTCTGGGCCGGGTCGTTGAAGTTGACCGCTTCGACCACCTCACCACTGTCAGGCGCAAACGTGGCTTGCACCTGGGCACAGCCTTCGCGCACTTTGTCGGCGGCCATGCCCAGAATGGCGGCCATGGCGCCCACCCCCACGGGCACCGCGTCTTGCATGGCCTGGGCCCGAAAGCGCACCAGCGGAGCGGCCTGGGCCAGCGTCAACACGCCCGAGGCCACCAGCGCCGAGTATTCGCCCAACGAGTGCCCAGCCACCACGGCGGGCAAGGCCCCACCTTCGGCGCGCCACACACGCCAGGCGGCCACACCGGCCACCAGCATCACGGGCTGGGTGTTGGTGGTCAGCGCCAGCGCCTCTTTGGGGCCGGCGTGGATCAACTGGGCCACGTCCTCGCCCAGCGCGTCGGAGGCTTCCTGCAACGTCTCGCGCACCACAGGATGGTCGCCCCACGCGTCCAGCATGCCCACCGCTTGCGAACCCTGACCGGGAAATACAAATGCAAAGTTGCTCATATTCTTGCTTTTTTGAAGAAAAAATTTACAGGCGCACCAGCACCGCACCCCAGGTAAAGCCACCGCCCACACCTTCGAGCATGGCGGTCTGGCCGGGCTGCAACTGCCCTGCGCGCACCGCGTGGTCCAGCGCCAGCGGAATGGAGGCCGCCGAGGTGTTGCCGTGCTCATGCACCGTGACAACCACTTTGTCCATGCCCATTTTGAGCTTGCGCGCCGTGCTTTGCATGATGCGGATGTTGGCCTGGTGTGGCACCAACCAGTCGATGTCGGCTTCGGTTTTGCCCGCTTTGGCCAGCGCCGCCTTGGCCGCACTCTCCAGCAGACCCACCGCCAGCTTGAACACGGCCTGACCGTCCATTTTGAGCAGCGGGTCGCCCAGCACGCCGCCGCCCGAAACCGTGCCCGGCACGCACAGGATGTCGGTGTGGCGGCCGTCGGCGTGGATGTCGCTGGCCAGGATGCCGGGGCCGCTGCCGTCGTGCTGGGTGGCTTCGAGCACCACCGCACCGGCGCCATCGCCAAACAGCACGCAGGTGGTGCGGTCGTTGAAGTCCAGGATGCGCGAAAACACCTCGGCCCCCACCACCAGCGCACGGCGCACCGCACCGGTCTGGATCATGGCATCGGCCACCGTCAGCGCGTAAATAAAACCGCTGCACACCGCCTGCACGTCAAACGCCGGGCAACCCGCCGGACCGCGCGCCTGCCCCGCCGCCAGCGCGGCCTCGGTCAGCTTGCGCTGCAGGATGGTGGCGGTGGACGGGAACACCATGTCGGGCGTGGAGGTGGCCACGATGATGAGATCCACATCGGCGGCGGTGCAATCCGCCGCCTGCAGCGCGGCCAGGCTGGCCTGCAGCGCCAGGTCGCTGGCGTTCATGCCGTCGTCGGCGTAGTGGCGGGCGCGGATGCCGGTGCGCTCCACGATCCACTCGTCGGTGGTCTCGACGCCGTGCTGGGCCAGCAGGGCCACCAGGTCGGCGTTGGTCAGACGGCGCGGTGGCAAGAAACTGCCGGTGCCAGCAATGCGGGAATAGGTTCTCATAGCTCTGTGGGGGTGACTTTTCAAGCAAAAACAGCTGCCCGGCCCGTGCGCCAGCGGCAACGCCAGCGCGGCCCTGGTCAGGCGGCGTTGCTGGCGGCGGCCTTGGGGTCAGACGCGGCCAGCAGGGGCGCGGCCCGCTCCAGACGCGTCTTCACGTTGTCCAGCAACTGGTGATGGGCCGCATCATACGCGCGCCTCAAGGCGCATTCAAAAGCCACCGCGTCGGCCGAACCGTGGCTCTTGAACACCAGCCCGCGCAAGCCCAGCAAGGCCGCGCCGTTGTAGTTGCGGTGGTCTACACGGCGCTTGAAAGCGGCCAGCACCGGATAAGCCGCCAGCGCCATCAATTTGGTGCGCCAATTGCGCGAGAACTCCTCGCGGATGAAGCCGCCAATCACGCCGGCAATGCCCTCGCTGGCCTTGAGCGCCACGTTGCCCACAAAGCCGTCGCACACCACGATGTCGGTGGTGCCCTTGTAGATGTCGTTGCCCTCGACGTTGCCGTAGAAGTTGAGGTGCCCGGCCTCGGCCGCCGTGCGCAGCAGCTGGCCCGCCTGCTTGATCATCTCGCTGCCCTTGATGGCTTCCTCGCCAATGTTGAGCAGCCCGACCGTGGGCGTCTCCTTGCCGTAGGCGGCGGTGGCCAGCGCCGAGCCCATGATGGCAAACTGCAGCAGGTGTTCGGCGCTGCAATCCACGTTGGCACCCAGGTCCAGCATGGTGGTGGCGCCGCCCTTGGCGTTGGGCATGGGGCCGGCAATGGCGGGGCGGTCGATGCCGTCCAGCGTCTTGAGCACGTAGCGCGCAATCGCCATCAGCGCGCCGGTGTTGCCCGACGACACCGCCACCTGCGCCGCGCCATTCTTGACCTGGGCGATGGCCACGCGCATGGACGAGTCCTTCTTGCGCCGCAGCGCCACCTCCAGCGGGTCGTCCATCGTCACCACCTCCGAGGCATGTACCACGGTGCAGCGGCTGGCATCAAGTGCGGGCGGCAAGGTGGCCAAGGCCTCGGGCAGCCCCACCAGCAACAGGCGCGCGTTGGGCTGCTTGGCCAGGAAACTGGCGCACGCTGGCAACGTGGCGGCCAGGCCGATGTCGCCCCCCATGCAATCGACTGCGATGGTGATCATGCTTGCACCTTTTGTGTATTCTGCAATTCCAAACGACAAAGCCCGCTGTGATGCGGGCTTTGGGAAACGTGTGAACCCTGCGGGCTCAGACCGGCGTGTGGACCGGTCAGGCTTCCGACTTGCTCTTCAACACCTGACGGCCACGGTAGAAACCGTTGGGGCTGATGTGGTGACGCAGGTGCACTTCACCGGTGTTGACTTCCACGGCAATGCCCGGCACGGTCAGGGCATTGTGCGCGCGGTGCATGCCACGCTTGGAAGGCGATTTTTTGTTTTGCTGAACGGCCATGGTTGGCTCCTATGAAGTAGCAATGGTGGGAGGAACGCACCAGCCGCTGAAAACGGTTCAGGCCAGCGCAAAACCGGCGATTATACCGCGCTGGTCTTTTTGGACTCAAGTGCTTTTTGCTTGACCCTTGAGCGCGGCCAGGGCAGCAAACGGATTGGGGCGCTCGGCGGTGCTGGCGTCGGCACCGGCATCGTCCAGATCGCCCGCGCTCATGCGCACCGGCTCGGGGCACACGTCGTGCATGGGCACCAGCGGCAGCGCCAGCAGCAGCTCGTCTTCCAACAGCTGGTGCAGGTTGAAGCGGGGTTCGAGCACCAGCACGTCTTCCTCGCTGGCGTCGTCCTCGGCCAAGGCGGTGGCTTCGTCGGCCACAAAGCGGAACCAGCGGTCCACCTCCACCGGCTGCGGGTAGGGGCTCAGGCAACGCTGGCACACCTGCGGCACGTCGGCCTGCGCCTGCAGGTGCAGCCACAGCTGCGGCGCGGCCTCGGCGCTGCGCGCATGGGCGCCCGGCAGCGCAGCAGCGACCGGTACCGCGTCGCGCCACTCGGCGCGCGCCGACCACGCCACCGCCAGCGCCGAAGTGGCGCGGTCGGCCAGCGTGGGCAAGTCCTGCACCAGGCGCGCAAAGTCCGTCAGCCAGGCTCGCCCCGACAGCGGTTGGGCTTTCTGGGCCAGGGCAGACAAATCCAGCGCGGCGGGGGGGGCAACAGAGGTCATGGGCAAGGGAATCAACAAGGTGGGCGGATTTTACCGGCGCCACAGTGCGCCGGCTTGTGCCTATACTGCCCGGCATGAACATCGCCAACCTTCGCAAGAGTTACGAACGGGCCGAATTGAGCGAGGACGCCTCGCACGCCGACCCGCTGCAGCAGTTTGACCAGTGGCTGCACGAGGCCATCCGCAGCGAAATCCCGGAGCCCAACGCCATGACGGTGGCCACGGTGGGCAGCGACCTGCGCCCCAGCACGCGCGTGGTGCTGATCAAGGGCTACGACGCCCACGGCATCGTCTGGTACACCAACTACGACAGCCGCAAGGGCCGCGAACTGGCGGGCAACCCCTACGCGGCGCTGCAATTCCACTGGGTGGAGCTGGAACGTGTGGTGCGCATTGAAGGCGTGGTGGAGCGTGTCAGCGCCGAGGAAAGCGACGCCTACTACCAGAGTCGCCCGCTCGACAGCCGCATCGGTGCCTGGGCCAGCCCGCAAAGCCATGTGATTGCAGGCCGGGGCACGCTGGTGGCCAACGCCGCCAAGTACGGCGCGCAGTTTCTGCTCAACCCCCCGCGCCCGCCGCACTGGGGCGGCTACCGGCTCAAGCCACAGCAGTGGGAGTTCTGGCAGGGCCGCAAGAGCCGCCTGCACGACCGCCTGCACTACCGCCAGGAAGGCGGCACTTGGGTGCGCGAGCGCCTGGCGCCCTGACGGCGCGGCACCCGGCTGGTGTGGCGGCAGAACCCGCCGTCAGTCGGGCAGACGGGTGATGGCCTGCCCGGCCACCGCCTGCAACGCGGCAGGGGGCACCAGGGCGGGCGCGATCTCGGCCAGCGGCACCAGCACAAAGGCGCGCTCCAGCATGCGCGGGTGTGGCAGCGTCAGCTCGGGCGTGTCCAGCGTCACGTCGCCATGACGCAGCACGTCCAGGTCCAGCGTGCGCGGCGCGTTGCGGTAGGGGCGTTCGCGCCCGGCCTGCAGCTCCAGCACCTGCAAGGCGTGCAGCAGCGCCAGCGGCGCCAGCGTGGTACGCACCTCGGCCACGGCGTTGATGAAGTCGGGGCCGCTGGCCTCCCACGGTGCGGTGCGGTACAGGCCCGACGCGGCCACCAATTCGGTCTGGGGCAGTGTGTCCAACGCCGCCAAGGCGGCGCGCACAGTGGCCACGGCGTCGCCCAGGTTGGCGCCCAGCGCAATGTGGGCGGTGGTGGCGGCAGGGTTCACGCGTCGGCTCCGTAGTCCGGGCCGTCGTTGCGGTCGCCCTCGGGGCGCGGGGCGCGGTCGGCGTTGGATTTGCGGCGGCGCCGGCGGCGCTTCTTGGCCGGTGCGTCTTCGGCGCCAGGGTCGGCGGCCTGTGCATCGGCGGGGGCGCCTGCGGGCACCGCCACCGGCAGG